>NZ_JBGFGN010000162.1:0-382618 GCF_041224595.1 Donghicola sp. XS_ASV15
GAGATGGTTATGCCCGGCGACAACCTGAAGCTGTCGGCAGAACTGATCGCGCCGATCGCGATGGAAGAAGGCCTGCGCTTCGCGATCCGCGAAGGCGGCCGCACCGTTGGTTCGGGCGTCGTCTCGAAAATCATCGAGTAAGCAAAAATTCGACTTGTCAAACGGCGGCGCACCCCCTAAAGGGTGCGCCTCTGTATAGTCGCTAGACCCAGACTATCGGGTTCGAAGAGGGCCGGAGGAATGAGCTTCCGAGTCCTCCTATCAACTCCAACGCCGCGAAAGGCTTCTACCTATGCAAGGCCAAAACATTCGCATTCGGCTCAAGGCGTTTGACTACCGCGTGCTGGACGCCAGCACTCAGGAAATCGTCAACACCGCGAAACGTACCGGCGCCCAAGTGCGTGGTCCGATTCCTCTGCCGAACAAGATCGAAAAATTCACCGTTCTGCGTGGCCCCCACGTGAACAAGAAATCCCGTGACCAGTTCGAGATCCGCACCCACAAGCGTATGCTCGACATCGTCGATCCGACCCCGCAGACCGTGGACGCGCTGATGAAGCTCGACCTGGCAGCGGGTGTTGACGTCGAGATCAAGGTATAAGGGGGCGATTATGCGTTCTGGTATCATCGCTAAAAAGGTCGGCATGACCCGTCTCTTCTTGGAAGACGGCAAGCAGATCCCCGTAACCGTTCTTCAGCTGGAAAGCCTGCAGGTTGTCGCTCAGCGCACTAGCGAGCGTGACGGTTACACCGCAGTTCAGCTTGGTGCTGGCGCCGCGAAAGCAAAGCGCACCAGCCAAGCAATGCGTGGCCACTTCGCGGCTGCCAACGTTGCGCCCAAGCGCAAGGTTTGCGAATTCCGCGTTTCCGCAGAGAACCTGATCGAAGTCGGTGCCGAAATCTCGGCAGAGCACTTCCTCGAAGGCCAAAAGGTCGACGTGTCGGGCACCTCGATCGGTAAAGGCTTCGCCGGTGCTATGAAGCGTCACAACTTTGGCGGTCTGCGTGCATCGCACGGTGTCTCGATCAGCCACCGTTCGCACGGTTCGACCGGTCAGTGTCAGGGCCCGGGCAAGGTTTTCAAGGGTAAGAAGATGGCAGGCCACATGGGTGCCGTCCGCGTTACCACTCAGAACCTAGAAGTTGTCCGCACCGATGCAGACCGTGGTCTGATCATGGTGAAGGGCGCTGTTCCTGGTTCCAAAGGTGGCTGGGTCACCGTGAAAGATGCCGTGAAAAAGAAACTGCCCGAAGGCGTTCCTTTCCCGGCAGCTCTGAAATCCGCCGCGGCCGAAGCAGCTCCTGCTGTTGAAGCTTCGGAAGGAGGTGAAGCATGAAAATTGATGTGATCAACCTCGACGCCGGTACCGCGGGCACTCTGGATCTGGACGAAGCAATCTTCGGCCTGGAGCCCCGCGCGGACATCCTGCACCGTGTGGTCCGTTGGCAGCGTAACAACGCGCAGGCCGGTACCCACAAGGTGAAGACCCGCACCGAAGTGTCGTACTCGACCAAGAAGATCTACCGTCAGAAGGGTACCGGTGGTGCTCGTCACGGTTCGCGCAAGGCGCCTATCTTCCGCAAGGGTGGCATCTACAAGGGTCCGACCCCGCGTAGCCACGGCCACGACCTGCCCAAGAAGGTCCGTAAGCTGGGTCTGATGCACGCGCTGAGCGCGAAAGCAAAAGCCGGTGAACTGGTCATCATCGAGAACGCCGAAACCGAAGGTAAGACCGCAGCACTGGCCAAGCAGGTTAAGAACCTGGGCTGGAAGCGCGCTCTGATCATCGATGGCGCATCGGTGAACGAGGGCTTCAAGAAGGCAGCAGCAAACATCGAAGGTCTGGATATCCTGCCGTCGATGGGCGCGAACGTTTATGACATCCTGAAGCGTGACACTCTGGTTCTTACCAAAGCAGGTGTCGAAGCACTGGAGGCTCGCCTGAAATGAACGCGAAACCCGAATACTACGACGTGATCCGCAAGCCGGTTATCACCGAGAAAACCACCATGGCGTCGGAAAACAACGCTGTCGTTTTCGAAGTGGCAATCGACTCGAACAAGCCCCAGATCAAAGAAGCTGTCGAAGCGCTCTTTGGTGTGAAGGTCAAAGCGGTCAACACCACCATTGCGAAGGGTAAAACCAAGCGTTTCCGCGGTATCGCGGGCCGTCGCAAGGACGTGAAAAAGGCGTATGTCACTCTCGAAGAGGGCAACACCATCGACGTCTCGACCGGTCTCTAATCGGTTGAATTAGTTCACAGAAAGGCCTCCGCATTTGCGGGGGCCTTTTTGTGTGGGGCGAGGGTAGGGCGCGCCAATCAGCCAAAGGGCATAAAACCCGAGGCTGTGTATGGACGCCCCCAGTTTTATCTGGTACCTCGCTGCAATCTCACGGCCCCAGATTCGTTCTGGGGCCTGTGATTTATGTGAAAGGGTCCTCATGGTGAGGGCCACAAAGCAAACGGAAGACAGTAACCATGGCACTCAAGTCGTACAAACCGACAACGCCTGGCCAGCGCGGGCTGGTTCTGATCGACCGTTCGGAGCTTTGGAAAGGTCGCCCGGTTAAGGCTCTCACTGAGGGTCTGACCAAGAAAGGCGGCCGGAACAACACCGGACGGATCACCATGCGCCGCAAAGGCGGCGGGGCAAAGCGTCTCTACCGTATCGTGGACTTCAAGCGTCGCAAGTTCGACGTCGCCGCGACTGTAGAGCGTATCGAATACGACCCTAACCGTACCGCATTCATCGCGCTGATCCGCTATGAAGACGGCGAGCAGGCATACATCCTGGCACCCCAGCGTTTGAGCGTTGGCGATACCGTGATTTCGTCCGCGAAAGCAGACATCAAGCCCGGTAACGCAATGCCTTTCTCGGGTCTGCCCATCGGTACCATCGTTCACAACATCGAACTCAAGCCCGGCAAAGGCGGTCAGATTGCCCGCGCTGCAGGTGCTTACGCACAGTTCGTTGGTCGTGACGGTGGCTACGCACAGATCCGCCTGTCGTCGGGCGAACTGCGTATGGTCCGTCAGGAATGCCTGGCAACCGTTGGCGCCGTGTCGAACCCCGACAACAGCAACCAGAACATCGGTAAAGCCGGTCGTAACCGCCACAAGGGCATCCGTCCTTCGGTTCGTGGTGTCGTTATGAACCCGATCGACCACCCCCACGGTGGTGGTGAAGGCCGTACCTCTGGTGGCCGTCACCCCGTTACTCCTTGGGGTAAGCCGACCAAAGGTGCGCGTACCCGCAACACCAATAAGGCATCGCAGAAGCTCATCCTGCGCTCGCGTCACGCCAAGAAGAAGGGTCGCTAATCGATGACACGCTCTGTATGGAAAGGGCCTTTTGTCGACGCTTACGTCCTCAAGAAGGCCGCGGCAGCTCGCGACTCGGGCCGCCTCAACGATGTTATCAAGATCTGGTCGCGTCGCTCGACGATTCTGCCCCAGTTCGTGGGTCTGACTTTCGGCGTTTACAACGGCCAGAAGCACATCCCAGTGATGATCACTGAAGACATGATCGGCCAGAAGTTCGGTGAATACTCGCCGACCCGTACCTACTACGGTCACGCGGCTGACAAAAAAGCGAAGCGGAAATAAGCCATGGGTAAGGAAAAGAATCCCCGTCGCGTGGCGGACAACGAAGCAATGGCAAAACTGCGCATGCTTCGCACCAGCCCGCAGAAGCTCAACCTTGTTGCTCAGCTGATCCGCGGCAAGAAGGTGGAAAAGGCTCTGACAGACCTGACCTTCTCGAACAAGCGTGTCGCGATCGACGTGAAGAAATGCCTTCAGTCGGCCATCGCAAACGCCGAGAACAACCACGGTCTGGACGTTGACGAGCTGATCGTTGCAGAAGCTTACGTTGGTAAGAACCTGGTCATGAAGCGCGGTCGTCCCCGTGCCCGTGGTCGCTTCGGCAAGATCATGAAGCCGTTCTCGGAAATCACCATCAAGGTCCGCCAGGTCGAGGAGCAAGCCTAATGGGTAACAAAACAAACCCCATCGGTATGCGCGTTCAGGTGAACCGCACTTGGGATAGCCGTTGGTTCGCAGAGTCCAAGGACTACGGTGATCTTCTGCTGGAAGATATCCGCATCCGCGAATTCATCAAAAAAGAGTGCAAGCAGGCGGGCATCGCTCGCGTGATCATCGAACGCCCGCACAAGAAGTGCCGTGTGACCATTCACACTGCACGCCCCGGTGTTATCATCGGTAAGAAAGGTGCTGACATCGAGGTTCTGCGCAAGAAACTGGCGGCAATGACCGACAGCGAACTGCACCTGAACATCGTCGAAGTTCGTAAGCCCGAGCTGGACGCAATGCTGGTTGCCGAGTCCATCGCTCAGCAGCTGGAGCGTCGTGTTTCGTTCCGTCGTGCGCTGAAGCGTGCGGTTCAGAACGCAATGCGTATGGGCGCCGGTGGTATCCGCGTGAACATCGCAGGCCGTCTGGGTGGCGCTGAAATCGCACGTACCGAATGGTACCGCGAAGGCCGCGTGCCCCTGCACACCCTGCGCGCTGACATCGATTATGCACACGCCGAAGCGTCGACCCCCTACGGTATCATCGGCATCAAGGTGTTCATCTACAAAGGTGACATCATGGAGCACGATCCGTCGGCACGCGACCGTAAGGCCCAAGAACTCCAGGATGGCCCTGCACCTCGCGGTGCTGGCGGTCGTCGCTAAGGAGGGATGAGAAATGCTTCAACCAAAGCGTACTAAATTCCGCAAAATGCACAAAGGCCGTATTCACGGTCAAGCAAAAGGCGGTTCTGACCTGAACTTCGGGACCTATGGCCTGAAAGCCATTGAGCCCGAGCGTATCACTGCGCGTCAGATCGAAGCTGCACGTCGTGCGATGACCCGTCACATGAAGCGTCAGGGTCGCGTCTGGATACGTATCTTCCCGGACATGCCCGTGACCGCAAAGCCCATCGAAGTTCGTATGGGTAAAGGTAAGGGTTCGGTTGACCGTTGGGTCGCCAAGGTCAAGCCTGGCCGTATCATGTTCGAGATCGACGGTGTGGACGAAGAGATCGCACAAGAGGCACTGCGCCTCGCGGCGATGAAGCTGCCGATCAAGACCCGCGTTGTGGTCCGCGAGGACTGGTAATCGGGTCGCAGTTATCGCTGCGTTCCAAGAATTGAGAAGCCCCCGCCATCGGCGGGGGTTTTTCTTTGGCCCCGTCCCCCGTGCACGGGGAACTGTTCAAAGAAAAAAGGCCAATGCGGGTGCATCGGCCTTTGGCTCTTAGCGGGGAAGGGCAGGGCTTATTCCCACTTGTAGTTGAAGCTCACTGAAATGCGGTCATCCTCTGCCACGTTCATGGGCACCTCATGCCGCAGCCAACTCTCCCACAGTAGCACGTCGCCTACTTCGGGCGCGCGGTAGACAAAGGTCTTCAGCTCGTCACGGCAGTCTTTCTTGCGGATCGGAGAGGCCATCATCATGATGTGGCGTGGGTCTTCGTACTTGATCGCTTTGGACCCTTCGGGCATGTACACGTAGGTCGTGCCAGAGATTACCGAGTGCGGGTGGATGTGCGAGGTGTGGATTCCGCCCTCGGGCAGGATGTTGATCCAGATATCCTCGAGCACCAGTTTCTTGTCGCCAAGGTCGAACTCCAGATCCTCGACAAAGGCTGCCACGTGGGCGTCCAGTGCTTTCACAAGATCAGCAAAGATTGGGGACCGCCACGGCAGGTCGGTCAGGGAGGCGTAGCTGGTGTAACCGGGATAGCCATTCTGCTCGCACCACGCGAGGCCAGCATCGTCGTCTTCGGCGATCGCGACGCAGGAATCCTCCAGCTCTTGAGGATCAATCACGGGCTCATGCTCGGACAATTTGGCGTGGTACAGGCGGGTGACGAAGAGCGAAGAGATCTCTGCCATGGTGTCCTCTTTAGGCTGGTGGGCGCCTTTTATCAGTGCAGGCGCCGTGGACGTGCGCGTTGCCCCACACTTCTGCTTTCTCGCCCTATTGTGCAAGAGGGGGCAGTATGCTTTCATCGACGCATCGCAACGATTGCCCGCCGGTCGCGGCAGTTCTTCGGAAACCCCAAGTTTTTCGAAGGAATCGGTTGCCTTTCACCTGAATGACATGTAGTGGAACCCATCTCTGCGCTTCGGCGTAGGATTTGTGTTCCCTAAACGAACCTCCACCGGATCACGGGTTACCCCCCAAAGGGCCCGCCGGTGATGTTGAAAGGATAAGGCGAATGAACGCCCAAGAACTGCGTGGCAAGACGCCCGATCAGCTCCGCGAGGACCTGACGGCTCTTAAGAAAGAAGCCTTCAACCTGCGTTTCCAGCAGGCCACCGGCCAAATCGAAAACACCGCACGTATGCGTCAGGTAAAGCGCGACACCGCTCGTGTTCTGACCATCCTCAACGAAAAGGCCGCGCAAGCGGCTGCTGAATAAGCGGAGCTCTGAAGAATGCCCAAACGTATCCTGCAAGGCACCGTGACCAGCGACGCGAACGAGCAAACCATCACCGTTCGCGTAGAGCGTCGTTTTAAGCACCCCGTGCTTAAGAAGACCATCAAGAAGTCGAAGAAGTACCGCGCACACGACGCAGAGAACGCCTACAAAGTTGGTGATCTCGTCCGCATCATCGAATGCGCGCCTTACTCGAAAACCAAGCGTTGGGAAGTTCTGGCGAAAGCTTGAGCTCTCAGCTGAGAGAAACCCTGGGGGTTCAGGCCCCTAAGCCTCCCCAAAGGTCCGGAGAAACCAAATGATCCAGATGCAGACCAATCTGGATGTCGCTGATAACTCGGGCGCACGCCGAGTTCAGTGCATCAAGGTCCTCGGTGGTTCCAAGCGCAAATACGCTTCGGTCGGCGACATCATCGTCGTATCCGTAAAAGAAGCTATTCCGCGCGGCCGTGTTAAGAAAGGCGACGTCCGCAAGGCCGTAGTCGTTCGTACCGCCAAGGAAGTACGTCGCGAAGATGGCACCGCCATCCGCTTTGACCGCAATGCCGCGGTGATCCTCAACAACAACGGCGAGCCTGTTGGCACCCGTATTTTTGGCCCGGTCGTTCGCGAACTGCGCGCCAAAAACTTCATGAAGATCATCTCGCTCGCCCCGGAGGTGCTGTAATGGCTGCGAAACTCCGCAAAGGTGACAAGGTCATCGTTCTTGCCGGTAAGGACAAGGGCAAAGAAGGCACCATCACTTCGGTAGACCCCAAAGCGGGCAAAGCCGTTGTCGAAGGCGTTAACATGGCCATCCGTCACACCCGTCAGACCCAGAACGCTCAGGGCGGCCGTCTGCCCAAAGCGCTGCCGATCGATCTGTCGAACATCGCGCTCGTCGACCCCAAAGAGGGTGGTGCGACCCGCGTTGGCTTCCGCATGGAAGGCGACAAGAAGGTCCGTTTTGCCAAGAAATCGGGGGAAGTGATCGATGCTTGATACCGCAAACTACACCCCGCGTCTGAAGGCTCAGTACCGCGAAACCATCAAAGCCACTCTCATGGAAGAGTTTGGCTACAAGAACGAGATGATGCTCCCTAAGCTGGACAAAATCGTTCTGAACATCGGCGCTGGCGCTGAATCGGTTCGCGACTCCAAGAAAGCAAAGTCGGCTCAAGAAGATCTGAGCACCATTGCTGGTCAGCAGGCCGTCATCACCAAAGCAAAGAAGTCGATCGCTGGCTTCCGCGTACGTGAAGGCATGCCTCTTGGCGCAAAAGTCACCCTGCGTGGCGACCGGATGTATGAATTCCTTGATCGTCTGATCACCATCGCGATGCCCCGCATCCGCGACTTCCGTGGTGTGAAGCCGTCGTTTGATGGTCGTGGCAACTTCGCCATGGGCCTGAAGGAACACATCGTCTTCCCCGAAATCAACTTCGACAAAGTTGACGAAGTTTGGGGTATGGACATCATCATCTGCACCACTGCGAAAACTGACGGTGAAGCGAAGGCGCTGCTCAAGCACTTCAACATGCCGTTCAACGCGTAATCGCGAAAGGGTAAGACATGGCTAAGAAAGCAATGATCGAACGCGAGAAGAAGCGTGAACGCCTGGTCGCGAAATACGCAGCCAAGCGCGCCGCTCTGAAAGAGATCGCGAATGACGAAAGCAAGTCGATGGAAGAGCGTTTCAAAGCGCGCCTCCAGCTTGCGAAACTGCCGCGCAACAGCTCGGCAACCCGCCTGCACAACCGCTGCCAGCTGACCGGCCGTCCCCACGCTTACTACCGTAAGCTGAAGGTAAGCCGTATCGCGCTGCGCGAACTGGGCTCCAACGGTCAGGCCCCCGGCCTGGTGAAGTCGAGCTGGTAAGAGGAGATATAAGATGAACGATCCTCTCGGCGATATGCTCACCCGTATCCGTAACGCTCAGATGCGCGGCAAGTCCACTGTGACGACCCCCGCTTCGAAGCTCCGCGGCTGGGTTCTGGATGTGCTCCTCGATGAGGGCTACATCCGTGGCTACGAGAAAACCACTGCAGAGACTGGCCACCCGGCCATCGAAATCTCTCTGAAGTACTACGAAGGCGCTCCCGTGATCCGTGAGATCAAGCGTGTGTCGAAGCCCGGTCGTCGCGTCTACATGGGCGCGAAAGAGATCCCCGAAGTCCGTCAGGGCTTGGGTGTTTCGATCGTTTCGACTCCGAAGGGTGTAATGTCGGATGCAGCTGCACGTCACGCCAATGTTGGCGGCGAAGTGCTCTGCACCGTATTCTAAGGAGGTCTCGTAATGTCTCGTATTGGTAAGAAACCGGTCGAGCTGCCCTCCGGCGTTTCGGCGTCGCTTTCGGGCCAGACCATCGAAGTAAAGGGCCCCAAGGGTACCCTGACCTTCACTGCTACCGATGATGTCACCATCACCATCGACGGCAACACTGTCTCTGTTGATCCCCGCGGTTCTTCGAAGCGCGCACGTCAGCAGTGGGGCATGAGCCGCACCATGATCGCGAACCTCGTCAGCGGCGTTACTGAAGGCTTCAAAAAAGAGCTGGAAATCGTCGGTGTTGGTTACCGTGCTCAGGTGCAGGGCAACTCGATCCGTCTTAACCTCGGCTACTCGCACGATGTTGACTTCGCGATCCCTGCTGGTGTGACCGCAACCACGCCCAAGCCCACCGAGATCGTCCTGGAAGGGATCGATGCTCAATTGGTAGGTGAAACCGCTGCGAAGATTCGCGAATGGCGCCGCCCCGAGCCTTACAAAGGCAAGGGTATCCGGTACCGTGGCGAGTACATCTTCCAGAAGGAAGGCAAGAAGAAGTAAGGACGCGAAAGATGGCAAACAGCAAACGTACCCTGTTTCTGAAGCGTCGCCAGCGCGTTCGGAACAAACTGCGGAAAATGGCCGATGGCCGTGCCCGCCTCTCGGTGTATCGCTCGAACAAGAACATCAGCGTTCAGCTGATCGACGACCTTCAGGGCATCACCATCGCCGCCGCTTCGAGCCAGGAAAAAGACCTGGGTCTCGCAGGCAAGAACAACCAGGAAGCCGCCGCCAAGGTTGGTGCCCTCATCGCCGAGCGTGCTAAGGCCGCTGGCGTGGAAGTATGCTACTTCGATCGTGGTGGCTATCTCTTCCATGGCACCATCAAGGCGCTGGCCGATGCCGCCCGTGAGGGCGGACTGAAGTTCTAAGGAGAAGACGATATGGCAGAACGTGAAAACCGCCGGGATCGCCGCAACGAGCGCGAAGAAACCCCGGAATTCGCCGATCGTCTGGTGGCGATCAACCGTGTGTCGAAAACCGTTAAGGGTGGTAAGCGCTTTGGCTTCGCTGCTCTGGTGGTTGTCGGCGACCAGAAAGGCCGCGTAGGCTTCGGCAAGGGTAAAGCGAAAGAAGTACCCGAGGCGATCCGCAAAGCCACTGAGCAAGCAAAGCGCAAGATGATCCGCGTGCCGCTGCGTGAAGGTCGTACCCTTCACCACGACATCGAAGGTCGTCACGGTGCAGGCCGCGTTGTGATGCGTACCGCCCCTCAGGGTACCGGTATCATCGCAGGTGGTCCGATGCGCGCTGTGTTCGAGATGCTGGGTGTTCAGGACGTTGTTGCGAAGTCGATTGGCTCGCAGAACCCCTACAACATGATCCGCGCAACTCTCGACGCTCTGAGCCTCGAAGCTTCGCCCCGTCAGGTGGCACAGCGCCGTGGCAAGAAGGTTGCAGACATCCTGCACAAGTATGACGAAGCTCCTGCGGAAGCAGAAGCATCGGCAGAAGCGTAAGGAGACGGACACATGGCAAAGACCATCGTTGTTAAGCAGATCGGCAGCCCGATCCGCCGCCCTGCAGTTCAGCGCCAGATCCTCATCGGTCTGGGTCTGAACAAGATGCACAAGACCCGTGAGCTCGAGGATACCCCCTCGATCCGCGGCATGGTTCGGAAGATCCCGCACCTGGTCGAGATCATCGAAGAGCGCGGCTAATCGCACCCTTCACATGACAGCAAGCGCCCCGCAGGAAACTGCGGGGCGTTTTGCGTTTCGCACTTGCAGCATAGATTCGCGGAACCGCAAGAATCAGGTCCCAAAAATGTGTAAGAATGAGAAGCGATTATTGTCCCCGCTCGACGATTTTGCACACCATTGTATGCTGAATGCCCCTAAAACATGGAGTTTAAGCGCCCTGTGCATGGTAGATCTGATCCATGTGCATCAGACTCAGCTTTCAAGTCATCAGTCATGCTGCAACTGCATAACGGGCAGACCAAACGGGAATTTGTTAGCGCCATCACCCTGTCGTATCTATGGGATGTCCAAAGACGAAAAGACACATCTCAGACCCTGGGGAATACGCCCCACTCCGTTACGAAGGAAAATCTAGAATGGCATTTGTACACGCACCCTCCCGCACCGGCTTCCACGTCGCTGAGCGTTTCAATGTCGCCCTCGAAGCGATCAAATCGTTCCGCGCTCGCGGCGCAGCTTACAACCGGTGCTACAACGAACTGGCTCAGTTGTCGGATCGTGATCTGAACGACATCGGCATCAGCCGCATGGACATCCCGACCATCGCTGCTCAGGAAGCTGCGAAGGTCTAAAGAATACTCGGTTAGGCCCCGCGCTTCTCCTCCTCCCTACGTCACGCTTCTCCTCCTCCCTAAGTGTGACGGGCGCAGGGCCGAACATTTCCCTAGTGCTCGTGACTTGTTTAATGAGTGCAACCCAAACGCCTCCTGGACCCGCTCCAGGGGGCGTTTCTACGTCACGGCTTCGTGATTGGTCCTTGGGTTGCCCGCTCATACCTTTTGCCCAAACAGGAGGTTTATTCTATGACCATTTCACGACGTGCCTTTATGGCGACAACCGCTGCCGCAGGGATGATTGCCGTTATGCCTTTTACCGCCCAAGCTGCCGCTCACGGTATGAACACTTTTGAGACAGGGCAGGGGCCCCTGACCATCCACCCGATTGAGCACGCGTCCATCGTGATGGAAACGCCCATGGGCGTGATCTACGTGGATCCGGTGGGCGACGCCGCGCACTATGCAGACTTCCCCGAGCCCGACCTGATTTTGATCACCCACGAACACGGGGACCACTACAACGCCGAGACCCTGTCCGCGCTCGCGGTCGAGAAAACGACCATGATCACTAACCCCGCAGTCTACGAGATGCTGGACGAGGGCATGAAAGCCAAGGCGACCTCGGTTGCGAACGGCGACTCGGCTGACTTCAACGGGATCGCGATTGATGCGATCCCAGCCTACAACACCACCGAAGAGCGTGCGAACTTCCACCCTGAGGGGCGCGATAACGGATACGTTCTGACCATGGGTGATTTCAAAGTCTATATCTCGGGCGACACCGAAGTGACCCCAGCGATGGAAGCGCTCACCGACATCGATCTGGCGTTTGTTTGCATGAATCTGCCCTTTACCATGGGGATCGAGCAAGCAGCGCAGGGTGTTGCGGCCTTCAAACCCGCCGTCGTCTATCCCTATCACTTCCGGAACAAGGACAAGACCTACTCAGATCTCGAAGAGTTTGCGTCGCTGGTGGGGGACAACGCAGAGGTCCGGATGGGCGACTGGTACGGCGGTGCTGACCACGCCTAAGCGGCGCCCTTGCCAAAATACAATCAGGCGTGTAAACGCCGCGGGTGGCTCTGATTCAGGGCCACCTTTATTTTTATCTACGCCGCGTTTGTCCCATCCGTCGCTGGGGGGCACATCCGGCAAAGGAGAAGCGACATGAAACTGCACGAACTCCGTGACAATCCGGGCGCAGCGCCCAAGAAAAAACGCGTAGCCCGTGGCCCCGGCTCGGGCAAAGGCAAGATGGCTGGCCGTGGTATCAAAGGTCAGAAATCGCGTTCGGGTGTGGCCATCAACGGCTACGAAGGCGGCCAGATGCCCCTGTACCAGCGCCTGCCCAAGCGTGGCTTCAACAAGCCCAACCGCAAGGCATTCGCTGTTGTAAACCTGGGCCTGATCCAGAAATTCGTCGAAGCCGGCAAGATCGACGCAGCTCAGCCCGTCACCGAAGACGCTATGATCGCCTCGGGTCTGGTACGCCGCAAGCTGGACGGTGTTCGTGTTCTGGCGAAAGGTGAAATCACCTCCGCTCTGAACATCGAAGTCACCGGTGCTTCGAAGTCGGCTATCGTAGCTGTCGAAAAAGCAGGCGGCTCGCTGAAGGTCGCTGCTGCGGCGGCTGAATAAGGTGTTGTGAGCGGCGCCCCTGCCGCTTACATCGTACCTAGTTTTCCAAAGCGCCGCCAAGCAGGGGAACTGCTTTGGCGGCGCTGTCATGAAAGAGACCGCAAATGGCATCTGCAGCAGAGCAAATGGCGGCGAACACCAGTTGGGCCGCATTGGGCAAGGCCGCTGATCTTCGTAGCCGCATCTTTTTTACTCTCGGGCTTCTGATCGTCTACCGCCTTGGCACCTATATTCCGGTGCCCGGTATCGACGGCAACGCACTGCGTAACTTCATGGACGGCGCGGCTGCCGGTCTCGGCGGCATCCTGAACATGTTTACGGGTGGCGCGATCAGCCGCATGGGTATCTTTGCCCTCGGCATTATGCCCTATATCTCGGCCTCGATTATCGTTCAGCTTCTGACTGCGCTGGTCCCCTCGTTGGAGCAGCTGAAGAAAGAAGGCGAACAAGGTCGCAAGAAAATCAACCAGTACACCCGCTACGCCACCGTGCTTATCGGCACGTTCCAGGCCTTTGGTCTGGCCAAAAGCCTCGAGGCTGGCGATCTGGTGCACACCCCCGGCATGTTCTTTGTCGCATCCTGCGTGATTACGCTGGTCGGCGGCACCATGTTCCTGATGTGGCTGGGTGAACAGATCACCGCACGCGGCATCGGCAACGGCATCTCGCTGATTATCTTTGTTGGTATCATAGCGGAAATCCCCGCAGCACTGGCCCAGTTCCTGAGCCAAGGCCGTTCGGGCGCGATCAGCCCTGCCGTGATCATCGGTGTGATCGTCATGATGATCGCCCTGATCGCCTTTGTGGTGTTCCTCGAGCGCAGCCTGCGCAAGATCCACATCCAGTACCCCCGCCGTCAGGTGGGCATGAAAGTGTACGACGGTGGCACTTCGCACCTTCCGATCAAGGTTAACCCCGCTGGCGTGATCCCCGCGATCTTTGCGTCGTCGTTGCTTCTGCTGCCGACCACCATCGCGACCTTCTCGGGGAACTCGACCGGTCCGGTTCTCTCGACCATTCTGGCGTACTTTGGCCCCGGCCAACCGCTGTATCTGCTGTTCTTCGCTGGCATGATCGTGTTCTTCGCGTACTTCTACACCCACAA
Organism: Donghicola sp. XS_ASV15; assembly: GCF_041224595.1. Taxonomy (NCBI): domain Bacteria; kingdom Pseudomonadati; phylum Pseudomonadota; class Alphaproteobacteria; order Rhodobacterales; family Roseobacteraceae; genus Donghicola; species Donghicola sp. XS_ASV15. The sequence continues at coordinate 13,765 of NZ_JBGFGN010000162.1, forward strand.
TGTGGCGTTCAAGACGGAAGACGTGGCCGACAATCTGAAGAACCAGAACGGCTTTGTGCCCGGCATTCGCCCCGGCGAAAAGACCGCGCAGTACCTCGAGTATGTCGTGAACCGCGTACTGGTTCTGGGCTCGGCCTATCTGGCGTTCGTTTGCTTGCTGCCTGAAATCATCCGCAGCCAGCTGGCGATTCCGTTCTACTTCGGTGGCACCTCGGTTCTGATCGTTGTGTCGGTGACTATGGACACTATCCAGCAAGTGCAGTCGCACCTTCTGGCGCATCAGTATGAAGGCTTGATCGAGAAGTCGCAGCTTCGCGGCCGCGGCTCCAAGCGCGCGAAACGCAAAGGACCCGCACGTCGATGACTACGAACATTATCCTTCTCGGGCCTCCGGGCGCAGGCAAAGGCACCCAGGCACGGAAACTGGTCGAAGAGCGTGGCATGGTCCAGCTCTCCACCGGCGACATGCTGCGCGAAGCTCAGGCGTCGGGCAGCGAGATGGGCAAGAAGGTTGCTGCTGTCATGGCAGCGGGCCAACTCGTCACCGACGAGATCGTCATTGGCCTGATCCGCGAAAAGCTGGAGCAGGGCAGCGAAGGTGGTTTCATCTTTGATGGCTTCCCCCGCACGCTGGCGCAAGCCGACGCTCTGGGTGATCTGCTGACCGCCATGGGCGCCAAGCTGGATGCCGTGATCGAGATGCGTGTGGACGACGAAGCACTGGTGCAGCGCATCACTGCCCGCTCGACCTGTGGCAGCTGTGGTGAGGTCTACAACGACATCACCAAGCCGATCCCCGCTGACGGCAAGTGTTCCAACTGTGGCGGCACGGAGTTCAAGCGCCGCGCCGACGATAACGAGGACAGCCTCCGCCAGCGTCTGATGGAGTACTACAAGAAGACCTCGCCGCTGATCGGGTACTACTACGCCAAGGGCGACCTGAGCAGCGTCAACGGTCTGGGAGAGATCGACGCCGTTCAGGCAGAGATCGCTAAAATCCTAGGCTAAATTCAGCCGCACAAACTAATAGATGCGACCTCCGAAGCTGCAAATGCTCGGAGGTCGCATTGCATTTGGGGGCAGGGTAGGGTATGGTCTTTCTCAATAGGCCCAACCTGTTTGATCATTTACTCCGTGTGCATGGCTGTTCACCAAAAACAGAGAAAATGCATGCCGGCAGTAGAATGGTCCGTGGCGCTATTGACCTTTCCTCAAAACTTTCCTAACTACGCGCACTCTATGGGGAATCGCGCCTTTGGCTGATTCCCTCCCGCACATTGAATTCAGCGTGCGCCCGGCGGCAATTCTGCCTCGGGCTTCCGTTGTGAAAAAAGGTTCTGGTGCTACGGAACCGCAACGAAAAGGAAGATTAACGTGGCTCGTATTGCCGGCGTAAACATCCCGACCAACAAGCGAGTGCCGATCGCACTCACCTACATCACTGGCATCGGTTCGACTTCGGCCGAAGCTATCTGTGAAGCTGTGAACATCGAACGTTCGCGTCGCGTCAATGAACTTTCGGATGCCGAAGTTCTGGCGATCCGCGAGCACATCGACGCAAACTACACCGTTGAAGGTGACCTGCGCCGTGAAGTTCAGATGAACATCAAGCGCCTGATGGACCTCGGCTGCTACCGTGGCCTCCGTCACCGCCGTAACCTGCCCGTTCGCGGTCAGCGTACCCACACCAACGCTCGCACCCGCAAAGGCCCCGCAAAGGCCATCGCTGGTAAGAAGAAGTAAGGGGAGCACTGACCAATGGCACGTGATAAGCGTCAAACCAAGCGCAAGGTTTCCAAGAATATCGCCACCGGCGTTGCGCATGTGAACAGCTCGTTCAACAACACCAAGATCCTGATCTCGGACGTCCAGGGCAACGCGATTGCATGGTCGTCGGCAGGCACGATGGGCTTCAAGGGTTCGCGTAAGTCGACTCCCTATGCTGCTCAGATGGCTGCTGAAGATGCAGGCCGCAAGGCTCAGGACCACGGCATGAAATCGCTCGAAGTTGAAGTTCAGGGCCCCGGCTCTGGTCGTGAAAGCGCACTGCGCGCTCTGGCGGCTATCGGCTTCAACATCACCTCGATCCGTGACGTGACCCCGATCGCCCACAACGGCTGCCGCCCGCCCAAGCGTCGTCGCGTCTGATCTATATTACTATTTCGAGGGCCGCGCAGACTGTGCGGCCTTCGTTTCGCCATCTGAAACCTCGGGAGTCTGGTCCTTTGGACATGGGGACTAGGCAAGAATGGAGGGCCGCATGATCCATAAGAATTGGGCCGAGCTGATCAAGCCGACACAGCTAGAGGTAAAGCCGGGCAATGATCCCGCGCGCAAGGCGACCGTGGTTGCCGAACCTCTGGAGCGTGGCTTTGGTCTGACGCTCGGTAACGCGCTGCGCCGCGTTCTGCTGTCGTCGCTGCAAGGCGCAGCGATCACCAGCGTTCAGATTGACAACGTTCTGCACGAGTTCTCGAGCGTCACCGGTGTACGCGAAGACGTCACCGACATCGTTCTGAACCTCAAGGGCGTGTCTCTGAAAATGGAAGTCGAAGGGCCCAAGCGCCTGTCGATCAATGCCAAAGGCCCGGGCGTCGTCACCGCAGGTGACATCGCAGAGACTGCAGGTATCGAAGTTCTGAACCGTGATCACGTGATCTGCCACCTCGACGATGGTGCCGATCTGTTCATGGAACTGACCGTCAACACCGGCAAAGGCTATGTTGCAGCAGACAAGAACCGTCCCGAAGATGCGCCCATCGGCCTGATCCCGATCGACGCGATCTACTCGCCGGTCAAGCGCGTCAGCTATGATGTTCAGCCCACTCGTGAAGGCCAGGTTCTGGACTACGACAAGCTGACCATGAAGATTGAAACCGACGGTTCGATCACGCCCGAAGATGCCGTTGCTTACGCAGCGCGTATCGTTCAGGACCAGCTGTCGATCTTCGTCAACTTCGACGAGCCCGAGTCGGCAAACCGTCAGGACGAGGACGAAGGTCTCGAGTTCAACCCGCTTCTTCTCAAGAAAGTGGACGAGCTGGAACTGTCTGTCCGTTCGGCAAACTGCCTCAAGAACGACAACATCGTCTACATCGGCGATCTCATCCAGAAGACCGAAGCAGAAATGCTGCGCACACCGAACTTCGGCCGCAAGTCTCTCAACGAGATCAAAGAAGTGCTGTCGGGCATGGGTCTGCACCTTGGCATGGACGTCGAGGACTGGCCGCCGGACAACATCGAAGAGCTGGCCAAGAAGTTCGAAGACCAGTTCTAATCAGTTTTATGGCGGGCGCTACGTATGTACGCCCGCCATACGCTTGCCATACGGGAAACATACCTGTAATTGGCGGCACACTCGGGCAGAATCGCCCCAAGGAGCGCGGTTGACACGCATCAATCGCCAGACAAAGCAAAACCAGATCTTAGGAGACTTCAAATGCGTCACGCACGTGGTTACCGCCGCCTGAACCGTACTCACGAACACCGTAAAGCGCTGTTCGCAAACATGGCTGGCTCGCTCATCGAGCACGAGCAGATCAAGACCACTCTGCCCAAAGCCAAAGAACTGCGCCCCATCATCGAAAAGATGATCACCCTTGCAAAGCGCGGCGACCTGCACGCACGCCGTCAGGCAGCTTCGCGCCTGAAGCAGGACCAGTACGTCGAGAAACTGTTCGCAGTTCTGGGCCCCCGCTACGCAGAGCGTCAGGGTGGCTACGTTCGCATCCTGAAAGCCGGCTTCCGCTATGGTGACATGGCGCCCATGGCGATCATCGAATTCGTCGACCGTGACGTCGCAGCCAAAGGCGCTGCTGACAAAGCACGCATCGAAGAAGTTGCTGTAGAAGACTAAGTCTTCCGGCGCTTCGCCAAGAATTGCAGGACCCTCGCCAGTGGCGGGGGTCTTTGCTTTTGCGGGCATGGGTTGCGCAATCGGGCGTGGCTACGCATATCAGGGGCCAGACAAGCTTAAGAGGTGCCCAAGTGCGCAAGACCCTTCTCGCCGCTCTCGTTCTCGCTCTTCCCTTGACCCAACCCGCGCTGGCCCAGATGCAAGTGCCCGCGTCGCAGGCCGAGATTTCCATAGGCTTCACGCCCGTTGTCGAGCAATCCGCGCCCGCGGTGGTGAATATCTACGCCAAGCGGATCGTGTCAGAGCGCGTCAGCCCCTTCATGAACGATCCCTTCTTTGGCTCGATCTTTCGCGGTCAGGGGCAGGTGCGGCAGCGGGTCTCCAATAGCCTGGGGTCGGGGGTGATCCTGTCCGAGGATGGCATCGTGGTGTCGAATTACCACGTGGTCGGCGACGCGACCGAGATCCGCGTTGTTCTGCGCGACCGCCGGGAATTCAACGCTCAAGTCCTGCTGGCAGACGAAGAGTCCGACCTCGCGATCCTGCAGCTTGACGAAGCCGAGGGCTTGCCTCATCTGGACTTGCGCGACAGTGATGATGTTTCCGTCGGAGAGCTGGTGTTGGCGATCGGCAACCCCTTTGGCGTCGGGCAAACCGTGAGCAGCGGGATCGTCTCGGGCCTTGCGCGGTCAGGTGTCGGTGGCGAAGGGGGGCGGGGCTACTTCCTGCAGACCGACGCACCCATCAACCCGGGCAATTCGGGCGGCGCGCTGGTGGATATCAATGGGCACTTGATCGGGGTGAACACCTCAATCCTGACGCGTTCTGGCGGGTCTAATGGCATTGGTTTTGCGATCCCTGCGAACCTTGTCGCGCGGTTTGTCGAGCAGGCACGGGCAGGGGAGACGTCGTTTCAACGCCCTTGGGCTGGCGTCACGGGCCAAGCTGTCGACTTCGACATGGCGGGCGGTCTTGGCCTGTCCATCCCCGAAGGCGTGATCCTGTCCTCGATCCACAGCGAAAGTCCCTTTGCCGCCGTCGGTTTTGAGCCTGGTGACATCGTGGTCGCCGTCGATGAGCAGCCCGTGAATACGCCTCAAGAGATGATTTTCCGCATGTCGGTTGCAGGCATTGGCCAAGAGGCCGCTGTCACCCGCTTGCGCGATGGCACGCGCGAAACGTTCGAGGTCGCCATGATCACTCCGCCCGACCGCCCTGCACGGGACGAGGCAACCCTATCGCGGCGCGTGGTGTTGGCGGGCATGACGGTCGCCAACGTCAACCCTGCGGTGATCTCTGAAATGGGGCTGCCGCTGGATGCCACGGGTGTGGTGATCATGGATGCAGGCCCGATTGCGCCGCGCCTTGGCTTGCAGACTGGGGATATTTTGCTGGGGATCAACGGCACCCAGATCACCCAGTCCACAGAAGTGGAAGAGGCATTGCGGGACGCTGCCCGTTCTGGGGTGATCGAGGTGCTCCGTGCTGGACGCCGTATGGCCTTCCGGTTCAGGGTCTGACCCATGGATTTATTCGACTCGTCTCCACTGGCCGAAGAAAAGGCCCATCGCCCGCTGGCCGACCGCCTGCGCCCTCAGAAACTGTCCGAGGTGATCGGGCAGGACCATTTGCTGGGGCCGGATGGGCCTTTGGGCGCGATGCTGGCGGCGGGGTCTTTGGGCTCGCTTATCCTGTGGGGGCCGCCGGGGGTGGGCAAGACCACGATTGCGCGCCTTCTGGCGGATGAAACCGATCTGGAGTTCGTGCAGATCAGTGCGATTTTCAGTGGCGTGGCCGATCTGAAAAAGGTGTTCGAGGCCGCGAAAATGCGCCGCCGTGCAGGGCAGGGGACCTTGCTGTTCGTTGACGAAATCCACCGCTTTAACAAAGCGCAGCAGGACAGCTTTTTGCCGCATATGGAGGACGGGACGATCTTGCTGGTCGGCGCGACCACCGAAAACCCCAGCTTCGCCCTGAACGCCGCTGTGCTGAGCCGAGCGCAGGTGTTGGTGCTAGAGCGGCTCGAGGTCGACAGTATGAAGCTGCTCTCCACCCGCGCTGAAGAGGAAATGGGGCGGGACCTGCCGCTTGATCCTGATGCCCGCCAACAGTTGATGGACATGGCTGACGGGGACGGCCGCGCCATGTTGAACCTGATCGAACAGGTCGCTGCGTGGAAGGTCGATACCCCCCTAACCGCCGAGCAGATGGGCAAGCGTCTGATGCGGCGGGCGACCCAATACGACAAGTCCGGCGACCAGCACTACAACCTGATTTCAGCGCTGCACAAATCGATCCGCGGCAGCGATCCAGATGCGGCGATGTACTGGTTTGCGCGGATGCTAGAGGGGGGCGAAGACCCCCGTTATCTGGCGCGTCGCCTGACCCGCATGGCGGTCGAGGATATTGCCTTGGCCGACCCTCAGGCCATGACCATCTGCCTTCATGCATGGGAGGCGTACGAACGCCTTGGCAGTCCCGAGGGCGAGCTTGCCTTGGCCGAGGCTGTGGCCTATCTGGCGCTGGCCCCGAAATCGAACGCCAGCTACGTGGCTTATAAGGCTGCGCGCAAACTGGCGAAGTCCACGGGCAGTGCTCCACCCCCGAAACACATTCTGAATGCCCCGACATCCCTGATGGAGGACATCGGATACGGGGCCGGCTACCAGTACGACCACGATGCCGAAGACGGGTTTTCAGGGCAAAATTACTTTCCTGACGGGGTCGAACGCCCCGATTTCTACCAGCCTGTAGAACGCGGCTTTGAGCGCGACCTGAAAAAGCGTAAAGATTACTTCGCAAAACTCAGAGCGAAACGTCAGGGCGGTTGACTCCGGCGGGGCAAAGCGAAAGACAGCGCCCATGATCCTAACTGTACTTCAAGTCGCCCTTGGTGGCGCGATCGGGGCGTCGCTCCGGTATTTGACGAATGTGGGCGTGATGCGTCTGGTGGGGCCTGGGTTCCCATGGGGCACGGTGGTGGCTAACGTGGTCGGTAGCTTTGCCATGGGCGTGCTTGTCGTGCTGCTGGCAAACACAGGCTACAACAAGTTTGCGCCGGTTCTGATGACCGGCTTGCTTGGCGGGTTTACCACATTCTCGGCCTTTTCGCTGGATGCGGTGACGTTGTTTGAACGCGGCGCAATCTTGCCGGCGGCATCCTATATCTTGGTGACAGTTGTGGTGTCGATCATTGCCCTGACGATGGGGCTGCTATTTGCACGGGGAATGGTGTCATGAGCGGTGTACAAACAGTTCAGGTCGAAAAGGGCGAGGGCGATCAGCGGCTGGATCGTTGGTTCAAGCGTCGGTTCCCCCATATTGCGCAGGGCCGCATCGAAAAGATGTGCCGCAAGGGAGAGATCCGCGTCGATGGTGGCCGCGTCAAGCCTGCGACCCGTCTGGAAGAGGGGCAACAAGTTCGTGTGCCGCCTCTGCCCAAACCGGGCGAAGTGAGCAGCGCGCCCAAGCCCAAGGTTTCGGACAAGGACACGGACCTAATCCAGTCCTGCGTGATCTACCGCGACGACCACATCATTGCCTTGAACAAGCCCGCCGGCCTGCCCGTCCAAGGCGGCAGCAAGCAAACCCGCCACGTGGATGGATTGGCCGAGGCGCTGAAGTTCGGATACGAGGAAAAGCCTCGTCTGGTGCACCGTCTGGACAAGGATACCTCTGGTGTTCTGATCATGGCGCGCACGCGTCAGATCGCGGCGGGCCTGACCAGTGCGTTCCGCGCTCGTGAAACCCGCAAGATTTACTGGGCCATTGTCGCGGGCGTGCCGCACCCGCGGATGGGCTCGGTCCGCTATGGTCTGGTCAAAGCCCCCGGCCACGGCAAGGACGGTGAGGGTGAAAAAATGCTCTGCGTCCACCCCAAAGAGATTGATAACGTCGAAGGCGCTAAGCGCGCTCTGACCGACTACGCTGTGATGACCACGCTGGGTCAACGGGCGTCGTGGGTGGCTCTGGTGCCAGTGACGGGCCGAACCCACCAGTTGCGCGCACACATGGCCGAAATGGGCCATCCGATTATCGGGGACGGCAAATATGGTGGCTCGGGGCAAGAGAACCTTGGTGACGGCTGGGGGGCGCAGTTGGGCGGCGAGATCAGCCGTAAATTGCACCTGCATGCGCGGTCTTTGACCCTGACGCACCCTGCCACTGGAAAGCGACTGAGCCTGATGGCCGAACTGCCCGACCACATGTCTCGCACGTGGGATTACGTCGGTTGGGACATCCGCGATGTTCCCGAGGATCCGTTCGAGGATCTGGAATGACCCTAGGCCCCCTGCGTCTAATCATCTTTGACGTGGACGGCACGCTCGTGGACAGTCAGGCTGATATTCTGGCGTCCATGGCGGCAGGCTTTGCGGCGGGTGATGTGCCCGTGCCAGAGCGCGCTGCGATCCTGTCGATCGTCGGCATGTCGCTGGAAAAGGCGATTCCCGTGCTGGCCCCAGATGCCTCTGCGGCGACCCACGCGGTCATCGTGGATGGTTACAAGAGCGCCTACCAACGCCTGCGTGCTGAAAAGGGCGCGGCGTCCAGCCCCTTTTATCCCGGCGTGCGCGACACGTTGGAGCACCTGTTCAATGTCCCTGAATATCTGGTGGGTGTCGCTACGGGCAAATCGCGCCGCGGCCTAACGGCTTTGCTCGACAGCCACGGACTGACCGGACGCTTTGTGACCGAACAGGTCGCGGACTTTCATCCCTCCAAACCCCATCCGGCGATGATCCACGCGGCTCTGTCCGAAACAGGCGTTGAGCCCGAGAATGCGGTGATGGTGGGGGACACGACCTTTGACATGGATATGGCGCGGGCCGCAGGCATCGGGACCATCGGAGTCAGTTGGGGCTATCATAGCCCTGACCGTTTGGGCGCCGATGTGACCCTGACGCAAATGAGCGATCTGCCTGCCGCGCTGAAAACGATCTGGAGAGACTGATGAGCGAGTGGAAAGCCAAACGCTTCTGGAAAGAAACCACCCACGAGGCCACCGAAGGCGGCTGGACGATCCGCTTGGACGGCCGGCCGGTCAAGACACCTGCCAAGATCGCTCTGGTCGTGCCGACCGAAGAATTGGCCCGCGAAATCGCCGCAGAATGGAACGCTCAGGAAGAGGTGATCCAGCCCCTGACCATGCCGTTTACGCGTTGCGCCAACGCCGCTATTGACCGCGTAGCAACCCAGCGCGATGCCGTGGTCGAGATCATTGCGGCCTACGGCGAAACCGATCTGCTATGTTATCGGGCAGAACAACCTTACGAATTGATCGAACGGCAGGCGGCATCGTGGGATCCGCTACTCGAATGGTCAAAAAATGAGCTTTCTGCTGAGTTGACCGTGCATTCGGGGGTCATGTTTGGCAGCCAACCCGAGGCAGCGCTTAAGACGCTTTTCGCACATGTAGATGAAATGAGCCCGTTTCAGTTGTCTGCGCTACATGATCTGGTGGCTATGTCAGGGTCCTTGGTTCTGGGCTTGGCGGTGGCCAAGGGCCGGGTTGATTCTGAAACGGCATGGGATATGTCGCGCATCGACGAAGAATGGCAGATTCAGCAGTGGGGCCGCGACGAAGAAGCAGATGCCCTTGCGGCACAGAAGCGCGAAGAATTCCTGCGCGCTGAAAAACTATTTCGTATGGTGTAAGGCAAACGAAACAAAAGTGTCCCTGTCGGGCAATTGATCAAGGAATGTGCGAAAGCCCATGGGATTTCGTGATTGCGCCCTTGACGATTCCTGATGATCTCGGCCACTCTTTGTTCATCGGGTCAAAAATGACCCGGTACTTACCGATGGGCTGGGATGGCCCACTAGAACCGCTGATCAACAGCGGGCAATCAGGAAGAGGTAAAAATGAAAAAATCCGTGTTTCTGGGTGCTCTGACCGTCGCTGGTCTGACCGCAGGCGCAGCAGCCGCAGCTACCCTTGATGATGTCAAGGCGCGTGGCACGCTGAACTGTGGCGTGACCACCGGTCTCGTAGGCTTTGCAGCACCCGATGCGAACGGCGAATGGCAGGGCTTTGACGTCTCTGTTTGCCGCGCAGTTGCAGCTGCAGTGCTGGGTGACCCCACCGCTGTTGAATTCGTACCCACCACAGGTAAGACCCGTTTCACCGCGCTTGCGTCGGGTGAAATCGACCTGCTGGCACGTAACACCACTTGGACCTTCTCGCGCGACACAGACCTGAAGTTCGATTTCGTCGGTGTGAACTACTACGACGGTCAGGGCTTCATGGTTCCCAAGGCGCTGGGTGTCACCTCGGCCAAGGAACTGGACGGCGCGACTGTCTGCATTCAGACCGGTACCACAACCGAGCTGAACCTGGCGGACTTCTTCCGCACCAACAACATCGAATACACCCCCGTTCCGATCGAGACTAACGCAGAAGCACAGCCTCTGTACCTCGAAGGCGCGTGTGACGTGTACACCACCGACGCTTCGGGCCTGGCCGCGACTCGCGCCGCGTTCGAAAACCCCGGTGATCACGTGATCCTGCCCGAAATCATCTCCAAAGAGCCTCTGGGCCCGCTTGTCCGCCACGGCGACAACGACTGGGGTGATATCGCAAGCTGGACCCTGATGGCGCTGATCGCGGCCGAAGAGTACGGCATCACCTCGGCAAACATCGAAGAGATGTCGGCTGGCACCAACAACCCCGAAATCAACCGTATCCTGGGCACCGAAGGTGAACTGGGTGCGATGATCGGCCTGGACGCCGAGTGGGCCAAGCGCGCAATCGCAGCTGGCGGCAACTACGGTGAAATCTTTGCCAAGAACATCGGTGAAGAGACCCCCGTTGGCTTGGCACGTGGCCTGAACGCTCAGTGGACTGATGGTGGCCTGCTCTACGCACCGCCCTTCCGCTAAGACCGACTAGACGGTTACGGGGCGCGGTTGATCCGCGCCCCTTCTTCTATACCCCCATAACGATAATCAAAACACGACAGGACATGTGAAGGCTGCGGCCCTCGCAACCACCTTCTGTTACCTTCCGGGAAGCAAATATGACGGCATATACCGACCCTCCGAAAGAGTCGTTCCAGCTGTCCCAGCTGATCCATGATACGCGTTACCGGTCGTATACCTTTCAGTTCATAGCGCTTGTGCTGCTGCTGTTCGGTCTCGGCTACTTGACGATGAACCTGATCACCAACCTGCGTGTGGCTGGTCTGAGTATCTCCTACGGGTTTCTGGGTCAGCCTGCTGGATACGATATCAACCAGTCTCTGATCGAATATAATAACCAAGACTCGCATTTGCGGGCCTCGATCGTTGGTGTTTTGAACACCCTGCTCGTGGCTTTCTTGGGCTGTATTACCGCGACCATCCTCGGCGTATTCGCCGGCGTGGGTCGTCTGTCCAAAAACTGGCTCGTTGCAAAACTGATGTCGGTTTACGTCGAAGCCTTCCGGAACGTCCCCGTTCTGATTTGGATTCTGATCATCTCGACCATCGTGACAGTAATGCCTGCGCCCCGCGCCTATCGCGGAGAGACGCCGGATGCCGAGATGTTCCTCGGGATCATCGCCTTTACCAACCGTGGCATTTACGTTCCCAAGCCGCTTTGGCTCGAAGGGTCGTGGGTTGTAGTGACAGTCTTTGTGCTGTCAGTCATCGGTGCCTTTGCCTATCGCGCCTACGCCAAAAAGTTGCTGTTCTCGACGGGTAAGCTGCTGCCCATGGGCTGGCCGACGCTGGCCATCCTGTTCGTTCCCGCGATTCTTGTGTATTTCATCATGGGCCGTCCCATTGGTGTCGAAATACCTGAATTGGGGGGCTTCAACTTCTCTGGCGGCATTGCGATGCAGCGCCCGCTGATTGCGCTCTGGCTGGCTTTGTCGGTGTATACCGGCGCCTTTATCGCAGAGAACGTCCGCGCGGGCATTCAGGCGATCAACCGTGGTCAGACCGAGGCTGCTGCGTCGCTGGGTTTGCGCCCGGGCCGCATCATGAGCCTGGTTGTCCTGCCCCAAGCTCTGCGCGTCATCATCCCGCCGGTGATCTCGCAGTTCCTGAACCTGACCAAGAACAGCTCGCTCGCGATTGCTGTGGGCTACATGGATCTGACCGGCACTCTGGGGGGCATCACCCTGAACCAGACGGGTCGCGCGATCGAATGTGTTCTACTGCTGATGCTGTTCTACCTGATCATCAGTCTCGGGATTTCGGCCGTGATGAACACCTACAACAACCGCGTTAAGCTGAAGGAGCGTTGAGATGAGCGATATGCATTCCCACCTCGCCTTCGTGCGCACTGAAATGCTTGCGCAACAAGAACCGCCCATCAAAGAGAAGGGCATCGTTAAATGGGCGCGCTCGAACCTGTTTTCGAACTGGGTGAACAGCGTGCTGACCATCGTGGCGCTCTACGTCATTGTGCGTCTGATTTTCTCGGCTGGTCCGTGGTTCCTGAACGGGATCTGGGACACTAGCTCGCTGGCGCAATGTCGTGAAATCCTGGACGGCGCACGCGGGGCCTGTTTCTCGGTCTTGACCGAGCGCTGGCAGCAGCTCTTGTTCGGCATTGCTTATCCGTCCGAACAATACTGGCGCCCGACCTTGGCGTTTGTGCTGATGCTGGTCGCCGCAGCACCAGTGCTGTTCGTGGCACTGCCGCGCGCGATGCTGATCATCACCGGGCTCTTCCCCTTTGTCGCTTACTGGCTGCTGTGGGGTGGGACCATCATGACTTCGGTTTTCGTGCTGATCGGTGTGGTTGTCGGTTACCTCGTCTTCACCAAGGCAGAGCGTTTCGGCTTTGTCCTTGGGCTTGTTGCGGGTCTAATTGCTGCGGTTGTCGTCTGGAAAATCGGCGGAGCGATCACGCCCGCGGTCGATGGCATTATGGTGCTAGAGCCTGTCGCCAGCCGCGACATGGGTGGCTTTATGCTGAACATGATGCTGGGTGTCGTCTGTATCTCGCTGTCGCTGCCCATTGGCATCATGCTGGCGCTGGGGCGTCAGTCGCACATGCCCATCATCAAGGGCATCAGCGTGGTCTTCATCGAGTTCATTCGCGGTGTGCCTCTGATTACCCTGCTGTTCGTGGCAAGCGTAGTTCTGGCCTACTTCTTCCCGCCGGAAACCAACATGGACCTGATCCTACGTGTGATCATCATGATCACCATGTTCTCGTCGGCCTATATCGCCGAGGTGATCCGTGGTGGTCTGGCTGCGCTGCCCAAGGGCCAGTACGAAGCCGCAGACAGCCTTGGTCTGGACTATGCGCAGGCCATGCGCCTAATCATCCTGCCCCAAGCGTTGAAGATTTCGATCCCAGGTATCGTTAACGTGGCCGTTGGCCTGTTCAAAGACACCACGCTGGTGTCGGTGATCTCGATGTTCGATCTGGTAGGTATGATCCGTGGCCCGATCTTGGCCTCGACCGAATGGAACGGCGTGTATTGGGAGCTGTATGGCTTCGCCGCGCTTCTGTTCTTTGTCACCTGCTACAGCATTTCCCAATATTCCCAGTGGCTGGAGCGTCAGCTCCGCACGGATCATCGTTAAGAAAGGTGCCCTACTATGGTTGACACCACACAAATGAAAGTCTCCGACGAGATCGCGATCTCGATCGAGAAGATGAACAAATGGTACGGTCAGTTCCACGTTCTGCGGGACATTGATCTGAGCGTCTACCGCGGTGAGCGTATCGTTATCGCGGGCCCGTCGGGCTCTGGTAAATCGACGCTGATCCGCTGCATCAACGCTCTGGAAGAGCATCAGGCTGGCAAGATCGTGGTGGACGGTGTTCACCTGACCTCTGACCTGAAGAACATTGATGCGATCCGGTCCGAAGTTGGCATGTGCTTTCAGCACTTCAACCTCTTCCCGCACTTGACCATTCTTGAGAACTGCACTCTGGCGCCGATCTGGGTTCGCAAGATCCCCAAGAAGCAAGCCGAAGAGACAGCGATGCACTTCCTTGAGAAGGTGAAGATCCCTGATCAGGCCAACAAGTACCCCGGTCAGCTGTCGGGCGGCCAGCAGCAGCGTGTGGCGATTGCCCGTTCGCTCTGCATGAAGCCGCGCATCATGCTGTTCGATGAACCGACGTCTGCGCTTGATCCCGAGATGATCAAAGAGGTTCTGGATACCATGGTCGAACTGGCCGAAGAGGGCATGACCATGCTCTGCGTGACCCACGAGATGGGCTTTGCCCGTCAGGTGGCGAACCGCGTGATCTTTATGGACCAAGGTCAGATCGTCGAACAGAACGAGCCTGAAGAGTTCTTTAACAACCCCAAGAGCGAGCGGACCAAGCTGTTCCTCAGCCAGATCCTGGGGCACTGATCGCTCAGTCGGTCAAGTCTCTTGGCACAATGAAATCGATGGCGCGGGCGGTGTGGAAACGCACCGCCCGCCATTCGTTTTCAGGGAATTCGGCGACCAGTGTGGCGCAAGTCGGATAGCGGGTGAACTGAGGGTGCGCGGGAATATTGGCCAGCAAGCGGGTTGCGAAATCCGCGATACCGGGATTGTGGCCAATCATCATCACAGTTCGCCCGGTCGCGCGTTTCAGCACATCCATCATCGTGTCGCTGGACGCATGATAGAGACGCTGGACATAGTCCGTCTCCGCCTGCGGCAGGCCCAAACGATCCAGAGTTTCGCGGGTTCGTGCGGCTGTCGAACACAGTACCTCGTCCGGCAGATAGCCCTGCTTCTGCAGCCATGCGCCAATTGCGGGCGCAGCAGCTTGGCCACGCGCGTTCAGAACTCGGTCGTGATCCTCTTGCAGAGGATCATCCCAACTGGATTTGGCATGCCGAGTCAAAATCAGGCGCAGGGTCATTTGTGAAAACTCTTCATATGGAAGGCGGATTGTTCGGGCAGCCTGCCATAAGCGACGCCCACTGGACAAGCACGGCGCACAGCACAGCCTAGGCTCATACAGTCTGCCTCGGGTTGCTCCAGCCAGCTGTGGCAGGCCGCAGTGTCATACCCTTCACTCAGCGCGTCCACAGGGCAGGCAGAGCGGCAGGGGCGTGGCACGCAAGTCTCGCATGGGTTCTCTTGTGGGTCTGGCAACGCGACAGAGTAGGGCAGGGCAATCGCGCCGCGGTAGCTGATCCAAAGGCCCGCGTCATTATGCACGAGCATGCCGACAGCAGAGCTGTGCGCGCGGCCTGTCCGCATGGCCCACTGCAAAAACGGACGATACGGCGGTCCACCAAACGGGAAGAGCGCCTTGCCCCCGAGACGCTCGGCGTGGTCTGTTAGGACCCGTTTTGACCAGCGGTCAATTGGATCAGGGGCACCATCGTTGTACTCAGGGCTCCGCGTAAACAGACCCCAGAATGCAGCGCCATTAGGGCTGATCATCAGGAGGCTCTTCATCTGTGGTAAATCGTCGCCCGCTTCCGGAACCAGCCCACCGGAAACACAAAGGCCCTGCTGATCCAGCAGGGCCTCGATATCATTCAAACGTGCGTTCACGTTAGCTGCCCTTGGGCTGCATACGGATCAAAGAGCCAGCACCGTGATCTGTGAAAAGCTCGAGCAGGCAAGCATTCGCGAGCCGGCCGTCCAGAATAACAACGGCACGTACGCCCGCCTCGACAGCCTCAAGCGCGGTTTGGGTTTTGGGGATCATCCCGCCGGCAATCACGCCAGACTCGGTCATTTCGCGGACCTGCGACGCCATCAATTCAGTGACAACCTCGCCATCCGCATTCTTTACCCCCGACACGTCGGTCAGCAGCAGCAGGCGATCGGCCTTGAGCGCGGCAGCGATCGCACCAGCGGCAGTGTCGCCGTTGATGTTGAATGTCTCGCCATTCTCGCCCGCGCCCAATGGCGCAATCACTGGGATGGTGTCGTCTTCGAACAGAGCATTCAGAACATTCGGATCGACTTTGGACGGTGTGCCCACCAAACCCAGCGCGGGGTCGGTCTGCTCGCAGATCATCAGGTTCGCATCCTTGCCAGACAACCCAACAGCGCGGCCACCCTGACGGTTGATCGCTTGGACAATACGTTTGTTCACCTGACCAGACAGCACCATTTCGACCACGTCGACAGTCGCCTGATCCGTGACGCGCTTGCCGTTCACGAACTCTGACTTAACGCCGAGTTTGCCAAGCATTTCGTTGATCATGGGGCCGCCGCCGTGAACGACAACAGGGTTCAGGCCCACTTGACGCATGAGGACCACATCTCGGGCAAAGCTGTCCATCGCATCTTCGCTGCCCATCGCATGGCCACCAAGTTTGATCACGACAATCGCGTCATCATAGCGCTGCAGATAGGGGAGTGCCTCGGAGAGTGTCCGGGCGGTGGCGATCCAGTCCGTCGTCATTGCCATTTGCTTCTTCATGTCCTGTCCCTCTGGGTGTCCCTCATGGGTATCCCAGCCCCCGACCGAGGGGAAGTGCGTCTGCCGATCCGACATGGGTATTTTTACCAAGATGAAAGCAAGGGCGCGCCTGCTTTTTCTGCTTTGCGGAAATACTCACGGCACTAGCCATGACGTGTCGGAAGGAAGCCTGTAGAGCGGATTACTCGAGGTTCGCGATCACAGCGCGTAGAGTGCCGATGCCCCAGCCCTTTTCCGACGAGGTACTGATGATCTCTGGGAAGGCGGCGGGGTGACGGGACAAAGCTTCGCGAACCTGTTTAAGCATAGGCTCGCGGTCCTTTTCCTTGATCTTGTCTTCTTTGGTCAGAACGCACTGGAAGGTAACCGCCGAGGTGTCGAGCAGCTTCATGATCTCTTCGTCGACCTTTTTCACGCCATGGCGCGAATCAATCAGGACGAAGGCGCGGCGCAGGGTTTGACGGCCGGACAGGTACTGTTTCAGCAGGCGCTGCCATTTCTCGACGACAGCGACAGGTGCGTTCGCGTAGCCATAGCCAGGCAAGTCGACGAGGAAGTGATCTTCACCCACGGTAAAGTAGTTGATTTCCTGCGTTCGTCCGGGCGTGTTCGACGCGCGCGCGAGCGCTTTGCGCCCTGTTAGCGCGTTGATCAGGCTGGATTTCCCGACATTCGAGCGACCCGCAAAGCAGACCTCGATGCGCTCAGCCGGTGGAAGGCCGTCCATTTTGACAACACCTTTGAGGAAGTCCGTCTCGCCCGCGAACATCTTGCGCGCGGCTTCGAGTGTTTCGGCATCCGGTTCCTCGACCAAGGGGAAGGGCAGTTGCATCACAGGACCTCTAGCGTATCGCCAAGGCGTACCTCGCCCGGCTTCGTGACCCGTGCGTTTACACCGAAGTAAACGTGATCCCAATGGCCTTTCAGAGTTTTTATGAGATTTGCGTCAAAGACGCCGGTCTCTGGGTTCGCTTCTATGGCGCGGCAGCGGATGATCGGCTCAATGATCGTCGCTTCGGCTGTGCCGATACGCAGTGTGCGTCCGGTCCAGTCGTTCTCTGCCCACGGGCGCAGGTCCTCGATCCAAATGTTTCCGCGGAACCGGCGAGGATCAATGAGCTGCTCTGCGGCGTCTTGCAAAACGGCCAAAGAGGCGCGCGACATGATCGAGACAGAGGGATAATCGGCATCTGTCATGCCTGTGATGGGGGCGGGGATCAGACTTGTAGGGGGCTGCAGGGCGTCGCCCCAAATTGGAGTCAACCATTCTAGCAGGCGCTGGTCATCCAACTCTGGCTCGAATCGTAGTGGCGGAAGATCGGGGTGCGTGACGGTGATTGCGCTGCCGTCAACCGCAGTGCGGGTCGGGGCGAGTTGCGGTCCTCTGGCCACGTGACCAAAGGTGCCGCGGCGCTGCCATGTGCCAGTGTCCCGCTGTCCTTTTTGCAAAATCGCCCACTGCCGGTCGTGCGGCAGCGGGCGATCTTTGTGCAGAGCGGTCTCGGTAATGGCTTCTCCACCGAGTCCTTTGATCGGGTGACGGAAGAGATCTGTCACCCGTGCCATATCAGGCTTCTTTCTTCTTCTTTTTGGCAAAGCTCTTCTTGATGTTGCCAAAGACGTCCGGCTTGTACCCATGGCTGCGCATGATCAGGTACTGCTGGATAAAGGTGATCGTGTTGTTCGTAATCCAGTACAGAACCAGACCGCTGGCAAAATTACCCAGCATGAACATGAAGACCCATGGCATCCAAGCAAAGATCATCGCCTGCGCAGGGTCGGTGGGCGCCGGATTCAGCTTCTGCTGCAGCCACATCGAGATACCCAAGAGGATCGGCAGGATGCCAAGCGAGATGATCGCAAGGAACGACTCGGGGCTGGGAGCCGCGAAGGGCAGCAGGCCAAAGAGGTTCAGGATCGAGCTCGGATCAGGTGCCGAAAGGTCTTGAATCCAGCCGAACCAAGGTGCGTGACGCAGTTCCATGGTCACAAAGATCACCTTGTAGAGCGAGAAGAAGATCGGGATCTGGATCAGCATCGGCAGACAGCCGGATGCAGGGTTCACCTTGTTCTTCTTGTACAGCTCCATCATGCCCTGCTGCATCTTCATGCGGTCGTCGCCTGCGGATTCCTTCAGCTTTTCCATTTCGGGCTGAAGTTCACGCATACGCGCCATCGAGGCATAGGATTTGTAGGCCAGCGGCAGCACTAGCGCCTTGATCACAACGGTCAGAGCGATGATCGACCAACCCATGTTGCCAATCAGGGCGTTCAGGTTGTGCAGCATCCAGAAGATCGGCTTGGTGAAGTAAAAGAACCAGCCCCAGTCGATCGAGTCGACAAAGCCGTTCACGCCTTCGTCTTCTTCGTAATGCTTCAGGGTGGCCCATTCCTTGGCGCCGGTGAACAGGCGCGTGCCTGCTTCGGCGGTCTCGCCCGCCGCAACGGTCACTGCGGGCAGGACGGCCTCGGCCTGATAGATCTCGCGCGATTCAAAGAACTTCGCGGTCGAGCGGAAGGGGGCGTCGCCATCAGGGATCAGGATGGTCTGCCAGTAATGGTCGGTGAAACCGATCCAACCGTTCTGTTCGACTTCCACACGTTCGGCATTGGTGCCCTCGCGGTCGTCGATGTCCATCTTGCCCAAGGCTTTGTAGTCCAGCTCTTGCAGCTGACCATCCGACATGCGGATCAGGCCTTCGTGCAGGATAAAGAACTTACGGGTTTCGGGCTCGCCGTGGCGGCGCACGATGCCGTAGGGACGGACCGAAATGGGCGTGTCGCTGGTGTTCTCGACGGTCTGGGTCATGCGGAACATGAAGTCGTCGTCGATTTCCATCACGCGGGTAAAGATCTGGCCGACACCGTTGTCCCAAGTCAGCGTCACAGGGCTGTTCTGGGTCAGGACCGCATCCGCGGGGGCGGACCACAGAGTCTCGGGACCCGGCACATTTGCGGCGTCGATACCGTCAACAGGGGCCCAACCAAACAGCGCATAGTACGCATTCGGCGAGCCGACACGCGACAGAACCTGAACGTTCTCCGAGTCAGGGTCGGTGGTGACGTCGTAATCCAAGAGCTGGATGTCATCCACGCGGCCACCGAGCAGCGAGATAGAGCCAGCAATCCGGTCGGTCTGGACCTGAATGCGCGGCGCATCTTCTTCGGAGGAAAGTTCGGGCGCAGCGGTGGTTGCACCATCTGCGGTCGGCAGGTCACCAGAGGCGATCGCGGGCTGGTCGCCTACGGTCTGTTCGGTCACTGCGGGGGCGTTGGGGTCTTGTACCGGTTCCTCGGGCGGGAAAAGCACAAACCAAATCACAAGCACGACACCGCTGAGTACGGTTGCGAGCAAGAGGTTCTTATTCTGATCGTCCATCAGATCGGGCCACCTTGTCCTTTAAAGTCAGGCTGGTTCAACAATTCGAGGGGGCAAAGGTCAAGCGGTTTTCCCGTAATCACCGCCCCCACGGCGCTGCAAATCAGCGCAATTTGGGGATTCCGTCGGTATCTTCGGGGCGCTGTCCACGCTCCAGTCCGGCAAAATCAAAGAGCCCCGCATCCAGCAGATGGCTGGGGCGGGCATTCATCAGGGCGCGGAACATGACCTGGCGGCGGCCGGGGCTGTTCTTTTCCCATCCATCAAGGATCTGCTTCACCTGCTGGCGCTGAAGCCCGTCCTGCGATCCACACAGATCGCAGGGAATGATCGGGTAGTTCATCGCGCGGGCGAACTTGTCACAATCGTCCTCGGCCACAAAGGCCAGCGGGCGATAGACAAATAGGTCACCTTCTTCGTTCACCAGTTTCGGCGGCATCGTCGCAAGGCGCCCGCCGTGGAACAGGTTCATCATAAAGGTTTCCAGAATGTCGTCGCGGTGATGTCCCAGCACGACTGCGCTGCACCCTTCTTCGCGGGCAATGCGATACAGGTTGCCGCGGCGCAGGCGCGAGCAGAGGGCGCAGTAAGTGCGGCCCTGCGGAACCTTATCCATCACGACACTATAGGTATCCTGATATTCGATCCGGTGGGGCACCTTCATCTTTTCCAGAAACTCGGGCAGGACCGTCGCCGGAAAGCCGGGCTGACCCTGATCGAGGTTACAGGCCAGAATGTCCACGGGCAAAAGCCCGCGCCACTGGAGTTCGTGCAGAACGGCCAACAGAGTATAGCTGTCCTTGCCGCCCGAGAGGCAGACGAGCCAACGGGCGCCACGTTCGATCATACCGAACTGTTCGATCGCCTCGCGCGTCTGGCGCACGATGCGTTTGCGGAGTTTCTTGAACTCTGTCCCCGAAGGGGCCCCGGCAAAGAGCGGGTGAATCTCGTCATGTTCATCAAGCATGGCGCGGGGTATGCCAAACCCGACTGGATAGGAAAAGCCTTTTGCTGTTGCCTCCTTTTGCATTTGAGAGGGAACATGGATTTCATTTTTACGGTCCGCCGGATTCGTAACGGGACATTTCAGCCCGAACCCGGCCAGAACAGCTTCTTGGTGGTGCCGCCAGAGGCCGAAGATATCAGCCCCGCGCACCGCATTGGTGGTGCTGTGAAAAAGATGCCGGACAGTTGGGCGCGGCGGGTTCTGCACGAATCCAAGCTGGATCACGTGCCCGAAGGCCAGCCCAATCGCGGTGACATCGTGGTGCATGTCCACGGCTTCAATGTCTCGACCAAGAAGATGTTGCACAGGCACCGGTTGCTGGCCAAAGGCTTGCGAGATCAAGGGTTTGAAGGCGTCGTGGTTAGTTACGATTGGCCGTCGGCAGACAAGGCGCTGAACTATCTAGAAGACCGCACGGACGCCAAGATCACCGCGATCCGGCTGGTGGATTCGGGGATCACCAGCTTTGCGGCGCGTCAGACACCGGACTGTCCGATCAACCTGCATATCGCGGCGCATTCGATGGGAGCCTATGTGGTCCGAGAGGCTTTTGACGATGCGGATGACCGCCGCTACGTGGCTGGTCATGCGTGGAACGTGAGCCAAGTCTTGCTCATGTCGGCGGATGTTTCTGCGGCTGGAATGTGCGCTGTGTCGGGCAAAAGCAGCTCTCTTTACCGGCACTGCACGCGTTTGACGAACTACAACAACCCCCATGATTCGGTGCTGTCCTTGTCGAATATCAAGCGGATCGGCGTGGCGGCGCGGGCAGGGCGTGTGGGGCTGCCGGAAACGGCGCCCGATATGGCGGTGAATGTGGATTGCGGCGCGTACTTCGACGCCAATCGTGGGCTCTATGCCGACATCGAGTATGGGCAGCACACATGGTACTACCATGACCCCGTTTTCATGCGGGACGCCTATGAGACCATTCTTGGGATAAGCGACCGATCAACGTTGGCGACGCGCGCAACGATTCCTGCTGCCTTGACGAACCGGTTGGCGCTGATTGGTTAGTGGTGGTCGTGTTTGCAGGGCGGGACGGGATCGTAACCCGATCCGCCCCAAGGATTGCACCGTATGATGCGGTGAATGGTCAGATATGTGCCTTTGATCGCGCCATGCTTTTCCAGTGCCTCGAGCGAATAGACAGAGCATGTGGGCTGGAAGCGGCAACTTGTTCCGATCCAAGGTGACAGTGTCAGCCGATACAAGCGCACAGGCAGCGCAACAATATGGGCGAGGGGGCTCATTTCTGCGGGGGCTTCGGGCTGTGGACCTTGCGCAGAGCATAGCGCAGGTCGCCGCGCAGGGCATCAAAGTCTCGATCAATGGTCGCCTTGGGTCGGCCAATCAGCACGTAATCCCAACCGGCGCGGCCCATCTGGGGCACCAGTTCACGGGCGATCTCGCGCATCCTACGCTTGGCGCGGTTGCGGGCGACAGCATTGCCGATCTTTTTGGAACAGGTAAAACCGATGCGGATCAGATCATGATCGCATTCGTCCACGCGTCGTTTGCGGGCCTGAAGCATCAAGCCTGCAGTGCCTTGCTTGTTAGCGCGCGCGGCTCGCAGGAAATCTGACCGATTTTTCAGATTTTCCATGCGAAAGGGCACCGCCTCGTCCCGAGCCGGAGCCTGTGTAGGTGCCGGCGCGGGCGATGACGGTGCCCGATCAGTCATAACTCTGACCCGGATTAAGCGCTAAGGCTCTTGCGGCCACGCGCACGGCGGGCGTTCAGAATCTTGCGGCCTGCTTTGGTCGCCATACGAGCGCGGAACCCGTGGCGGCGCTTGCGAACCAGGTTCGAGGGTTGGTAAGTGCGTTTCATCGCAACGTCTCCGTCCTAATGGCGGCGAGGCTTGCAGATTCGCCCTGCCGTTACATTCGAACCCGTCCTTTAGGCGCGAAGCTGAAATAAGTCAAACCAGTTCTCGGCGCTTTTTGGGCCGTTAGCATGAAAATGTTTCAGTTTTCTATCGATCCGCCCGAAACGGGGCAGACCACTTCACCCCTGATCAAGCACACGTGAGGCCACTATCCGCCAGTACGCATCTCGGGCATGTTGAGCGAATTGCCACAACTCTGCAAGGACGCCTCTGCAATGACATCGACACGATCCAAGCCCTTCTGGAGTGCGGCGCAGCGCCAGGCGCCTTTGCTGCTTCTTGTTGTCGGCGGGGTGGTTGGCGCGATCTTTCTCAAAGATGTTCTGGATTTCCAAACGCTCAGTGAGAACCGAGAACACCTCGTAGCCCTGCGTGATGCGCATTACGGGTGGGTCGCTGCGGGGTTTGTAGTCGTTTATGCGGCTATGGTGGCGTTCTCTTTGCCAGGCGCGACCATTGCCACGCTGACCGGCGGATTTCTGTTTTCCACCTTTCCCGGCGTGCTTTTCAACGTGAGCGGAGCGACTATGGGCGCTGTCCTTCTGTTCATGGCAGCGCGATGGGGATTGGGGGACCGCTTGGCAGAGAAGATGCAGACCAGCGAAGGGCGAATCCGGAAAATTAAGGATGGGATCGACGCAAATCAGTGGGAGATGCTGTTTTTGATTCGCCTGATTCCAGTGGTCCCATTCTTTGTTGCGAATCTGGTGCCAGCCTTGGTCGGAGTGGGCTTCATTCCTTTTGCTGTCACGACTTTCTTGGGAATTATCCCAGCAGCCCTAGTCTATACGTCGGTCGGCGCTGGTCTTGGCGCGATCTTCGAACGCGGCGAGACGCCCGATCTGGGAATCATCTTTTCGCCGGAAATCTTGCTCCCACTGCTGGGATTGGCGGCGCTGGCGGCTCTTCCTGCTGTCGTCAGAGCGATGCGCAGAAAATCAGAGGTCTAAAGACATGAAGCATATTAAAACGGACCTCCTTGTTGTTGGGGCCGGCTCCGGTGGTCTGTCCGTTGCAGCGGGCGCTGTGCAGATGGGGGCGAAAGTCGTTCTATTAGAGCGCGGAAAGATGGGCGGGGATTGCCTGAACTACGGGTGCGTTCCGTCCAAAGCTATGATTGCGAGCGCTGCGCGCGCCCATCAATTGGCCACAGCGGAGGAATTTGGGATTACATCCGTTGTGCCAGAGGTCGATTATGCCGCCGTAAAGCAAAGGGTTGCCGAGGTCATCGCCACCATCGCGCCACACGACAGTCAGGAGCGTTTCGAGAAACTCGGCGTGACAGTGATCCGGGAAGAAGGGCGCTTTGTCGCGGCGAACCGCATGGTCGCCGGGGATACTGAAATCGAAGCACGTAGGATTGTCCTCGCAACAGGGTCGCGCCCGTTGGTCCCTCAGATTCCGGGTCTCGAGGATCTGCCTTATCTGACCAATGAAACTCTGTTCGAATTACAGGATAAGCCAGAGCATCTTATTATTATTGGCGGCGGGCCGATCGGTCTTGAGATGGCGCAAGCGCACGTGCGTTTGGGGTGCAAGGTTACGGTGCTCGAGGCAGGTTCCGTTCTGGCCAAAGAGGATCGAGATGCCAGTGCACTCGTGGCCGAGGCGTTACGGCGCGAGGGCGTCGATCTACAGGAATATACCTCTGCGACGCGGATCACGGGGCAAACGGGTTCCATCATGATCGAGACCAACACGGATCACCGAGTAGAGGGGACGCACCTGCTGATCGCAGCGGGGCGGCAGCCAAACGTGGAGACACTGGATCTGCCCAAGGCTGGTATCGACTTCACGTCCTCTGGAATCACTGTGGACGAAGTCTTGCGCACGACAAATCGCAAGGTCTATGCGATTGGCGATGTGGCCGGAGGCATGCAGTTCACCCACGTTGCAGGCTATCACGCTGGTCTCATAATCAGGTCGGCACTGTTGTCCTTGCCCGCGAAGGCCAAGACCGCTCACATCCCCCGTGCCACATACACTGCGCCTGAACTTGCGCAGATTGGTTTAACCGAAGACGAGGCTCGGCACGCGCATGGCGACAGTCTGGAGGTCGTCCGATTCGACTATGATGGCAACGATCGTGCGATTGCGACGGGTCGAACAGAAGGCTGGATTAAGGTGATGGTCCACAAGGGCAAGCCTGTCGGCGCTACCGTCGTTGGCCCTGATGCGGGAGAGATCATAAACTTATGGGCTATGGTCTTGGCAAATGGGCTCAAGATGTCTCATCTCACAAGTATGGTCTCGCCATATCCAACGTTGGGCGAGATAAGTAAGCGCGCGGCAGGGAACTATTACGCTCCGCGGCTGTTTGATAACAAATTAGTGAAATACTTGGTTCGGGCTGTGCAGTCGCTGCTTCCCTGAGCCAGCCGAGGGATTGAGATGTTCAAGTCGCTGTCAGGGCGCTTCCTGATCCTCACGATGGTATTCGTGATGCTCGCAGAAATCCTGATCTTTGTGCCGTCGATTGCCCGCTATCGAGAGGACTTTTTGCTCACGCGGATCGAACGGGCGCAACTGGCGTCGTTGGCTTTGCTGGCCAACGGGGTGGTGGATCGCGATCTTGAAGAAGAGCTGCTCTTGAATGCAGGTGTCTATAACGTTGTGCTGCGCCGGAACGAGGCGCGGCAGTTGGTGCTGTCCTCGCCTATTCCGTCGCCTGTCGCTGCGACCTACGATTTGCGGGATACGCCCCCATGGGAGTTGATTCGCGATGCGATGGTCGCTCTGTGGAACCCGCAGGATTCTGTGCTGCGGGTGATCGGCTACCCAACTCAGGACGCCGGAATGCTGATCGAGGTGACCTTGCCGTCTGCACCGCTTCGGTCTGCTTTGTTGGACTACGGGCTACGTATTCTATGGCTGTCGTTGGCCATTTCGCTGATCGCAGCCGCATTGTTGTTCTTTGCAGTACGCAAGGTGATCGTTTCGCCGATCCGCAGCGTTGTCAGGCAGATGGCGCGCTACGCCGAAGCGCCAGAGGACGCCCGACGGATTATCACGCCCTCGAATGGCATCACTGAATTGCGCGAAGCCGAAGAAGCTTTGAAGTCTCTGGAAACTGAATTGACCGGAGCCTTGCGCCAGAAAGAACGTCTTGCGCAACTTGGTGGTGCGGTGGCGAGGGTAAGCCATGATTTGCGGAATATTCTGACCAGTGCACAATTGTTCGCGGACCGCTTGGAAACGAGCGCGGACCCAACTGTCGCACGTATGGCGCCAAAATTGGTCCGTTCCATTACGCGAGCCGTGACCTTGACCGAGAGCACACTTGCCTTTGGTAAAGCCCAAGAACCACCGCCGAGTCTGACGCGGTTCTCGCTCGCCGATCTGGCAAATGATGTCCTCGATAGCGAGCGACTCGCGATTGGGGAGGCATATATCAGTTTGTCAGCCGATATCGTGGTCGGTCTGGTGATCCGCGCGGACAGCGAACAATTGCACAGGGTGCTGTCCAATCTGGTGCGCAACGCGCGACAGGCAATCGCAAGCTCTGGCAAGCCCGGAGAGATTTGCTTGTCCGCCGTAGAAGACGATGCGTGTTGGCGAATCTACGTGCGTGACACGGGGCCAGGCTTGCCCCCCAAAGCCAAAGAGCATCTGTTTCAGCCATTCGCGACCAGCGGCAAGCGCGGGGGGACGGGGCTGGGTTTGACGATATCTCAAGAGCTTATCCGCGGCCACGGGGGGCAATTGCGGTTGGAAGACGCTTACGAGGGCGGAACTGCCTTTGAAATTTGTCTGCCCAAAGGGGACGCCGAGATTAATTTCTAGTTTTTTGTTTTTTGCTCTTGCGGCCCCCAGCCGATAACCTTAGAAGCACCCCACGACGCACCGGTAGCTCAGCTGGATAGAGTATCTGACTACGAATCAGGGGGTCGGGGGTTCGAATCCTCCCCGGTGCGCCACTTCCCTTCCAGTATAAATCCAGCACTTTAGACGGCTGTCGCGCGACAACCCAGATTGTTGCCTCTCAAAATCATCACTCTCTTTTATGTTTTTGATCTTTTGAGCAGATGCGCGGCAAATTGGTCAATTTATGCTGCAGTTGCAAAACGACGCTTGAATGCAGCCGCAGAAAAACGCACTCTGACCTTGGTCAAGAAGTGACTGTCTGTGAGTTTGCCACTTGAAGCACAGGCTCTGCCGCTTGTTTTGCGATCAGCATACCGAGCAGGGGCGACAAGGGGCTGAACGCCGTGTCACATGGTTTTCGTGACAGGCCCCGCCGTGCGACACCAGTCTCTCTCCAGAGCGCGGCGTGAGTGCTGGGTTTGGTATGACAGCCACGGGAGAGTGGATAACACACCGATCGCAAAGGAATTTGCAGATGCTGACGATCACGACCCCCGCCGAAATGACTGCCGCGTCGATGGCCTACTGGGCCAAAGGCCTCCGGATGCAACAAGAGATGCTCAACTGCTCCTATCGCATGATGATGGTGTGGTCGCCCTTCTCTGCTTTGAACATCAAGCTCACAAGCGAAGAAGCGCCCGCCGCCGCAAAGCTGGAAGTCGTTGCTACACCCGCAGAAAAGCCCGCTGCCGCGCCGAAAGCTGCGCCCAAGCCGCGTTCTACCCGCGCTCCGGCCCGCAAGAAGGCAGCGCCCAAAGCTGCCGCTCCGGCCAAGGCGGCGCCTGTGAAAGAAGCTCCGAAGCCAGAGGCCAAAGCAGAGGCGCCCAAGCCCGCAGCTGTGAAAGATGCGCCGAAGGAGGAGGTCGCAAAAGCGCCCGCTCCGAAGCCGGCGGAACCTGCCGCAAAGCCCGCCCCCAAAACTCAGGCCAAGCCTGCACCTGCTCCGGCCAAAGAGGCCGCGCCTGCGGCGCCTGCAAAGGCGGCAGCACCTGTAAATGCGGCAGCGCCGAAATCAGCTACGCCAAAGGCGCCTGCAAAGCCTGCAACGGGCGCGCCTTCAAAGCCGCGCGCGCCGTCGGCGCCGCCAGCGATGCCTGGTTCGGCAAAAAACTGATAGATTTCAGAACGCTTGACTGTCGGCGCCATCCCTCTTCGGGGTGGCGTCTTACGTTTTTGGAGTTTTGGCGTTAACGCTGCATTGCGGCATACGTGCAGCGGCTATGCAGAAATGGAAGTGTTGCTGACCAACTCGATGACTTAGTTTGAATGGCAGGGGGGAAACCCACACACCAAACATCAGAGGGTTTTCTTATGGCAATCTCGACCACAGAATTTCACGTTGAACGTCCTACACTGCGCGCACGCTTCGACCGTTTCTTTTCGGCTCTTGGCAGCGCTTACGTCGCCTACGCCAACAGCCGTTCGCGCATCGGTGAAATCCGCGCGCTTGAGGCGAAATCGGACGCCGAGCTGAAAGCAATGGGAATCAAGCGCGATCAGATCGCACAGTACGTATTCCGCGACGTCTTCTACGTCTGAACGGAACGGCCAATCGGTCGAACCTACGCTATGATACAGGGCAGGCATATGATGGCAGTCGCCATCGGTGCCTGCCCGTGCTTTTTTACGGGATTGAGTTCGTGCGCCCATGCAGGCGGGACTCTGCGCTATTCGTGTTAGTGACAGTCGGGAAATTGGCCTACATACGAGGCCAAGGAGCCTGTCATGACCAATATTCTATCACTTGAAGGGGTCGAGAAAACCTACGATAGCGGCTTTACCGCGCTGCACGGGGTCGATCTGACACTGAAAGAGGGCGAGATCCTCGCGCTTCTTGGTCCGAACGGGGCCGGAAAGACCACCCTCATTTCTTGTATTTGTGGAACGGTGATGCCCACGGGGGGCAAAATCACCGTAGGCGGATACGACGCGCTGACGGATTTCCGCAAAGCACGCGGCCTCGTGGGGCTCGTGCCACAGGAAATCCATCTGGAACCGTTTTCAAAGGTCTGGGACACGGTGCGATACACGCGCGGGCTGTTCGGCAAGAAGCGGGACGATGCCCATATCGAACGAATCCTCAGGGAATTATCGCTCTGGGACAAGCGTGATTCGCGGGTTGTCGAGCTGTCGGGTGGGATGAAGCGCCGTGTGTTGATTGCGAAAGCCCTGAGCCACGAGCCGCGGATCTTGTTTCTGGACGAACCGACTGCTGGCGTGGATGTCGATCTGCGCAAGGAGATGTGGGAGGTGGTTGCCAAGCTGAAAGCAAGCGGAGTCAGTATCGTCCTGACCACGCACTATATCGAAGAGGCAGAGGCCATGGCGGATCGGATCGGTGTGATCAACGCCGGTCGTCTGGCGCTGATCGAGGAAAAGGATGCTCTTATGTCCCGCCTTGGTCGTAAATCTCTGAAGATCGAACTTGAATCCCCGATCCGCGAAATTCCTGATGACCTGCGCAGCTACGATCTGGAACTGTCGGATAATGGATATGCGCTGATCTACGAATACGAGGCGGGGGCGGCGCGCACTGGGATCACAAGGCTGCTCTCTGACTTGAGAGATGCGGGCCTGTGCATGAACGACCTGTCCACGCGCCAAAGCTCGCTCGAAGAAATTTTTGTCAGCTTGGTGCAAAGCCAAGAGGAGGTGCGCTCATGAATCTGACAGCCATCCGCGCCATGTATGTCAGCGAAATGGCGCGCTTTTTCCGCACATTCATGCAGAGCTTTCTGTCGCCGGTGATCTCGACGTCTTTGTATTTCGTGGTGTTCGGAGCTGCCATCGGCAGCCGGATCGACGAGGTCGAGGGCGTGAGCTACGGCTCGTTTATTGTACCGGGCCTAATTATGCTGAGCGTGATGACCCAAGGCATCAGCAACGCCAGTTTTGGCATCTACTTCCCAAAGTTCACCGGCACAATTTATGAACTCCTGAGTGCGCCGATCAATTTTCTAGAGGTCGTAATCGGCTTCGCAGGGGCGGCGGCGACCAAAGCGCTGTTCATCGGGACGGTGATTCTGGGGACATCGGCGCTCTTTGTGGAGATGCAGATCCAGCATCCACTTGTGATGGTGCTGTTCCTTGTCCTGACTTGCGTCAGTTTTGCGTTGTTCGGGTTCATCATCGGCATCTGGGCCAAGAACTTTGAGCAGCTGCAATTGATCCCGTTGTTGGTGATCACGCCGCTCGTTTTTCTGGGCGGCTCATTCTATTCCATCAACATGTTGCCGCCGATTTGGCAGACGATCACGATGTTCAATCCGGTGGTTTACCTGATTTCCGGCTTCCGTTGGTCGTTCTTTGGCGTGGCAGATGTTCCGATCTTTACCAGTCTACTCGCGATCGGCCTGTTCCAAGGGCTCTGTCTGTTCGCGGTCTGGTGGATTTTCAAAACCGGCTGGCGCATTCGGAAATAAGTGCAATAGCGCGGTATTTCCCTGTGGCAGCGCTTGTTTGCTGGCACAGGGCAAATTACATCACACAGTATGTTGCATCGTATTCCTTTCATTAAAACGCCGCCCCGCGTGTCGGTGGTGCGCTTGTCGGGAATGATCGCGAACAGCGGTCGGGCCCTGAATGACGCAAACGTGGCCCCTCTGATCGAGGCCGCGTTTACCAAAGGCAAACCGACCGCCGTTGCGCTGGTGATCAACTCACCCGGCGGATCGCCGGTGCAGTCTTCGTTGATCGGGGCGCGCATTCGCCGCCTGTCCGAAGAAAAGGGCATTCCAGTCCACGCATTTGTCGAGGATGTCGCAGCCTCTGGCGGCTATTGGCTGGCAAGCAGTGCGGACAGTATTTACGTCGACAATTGTTCCGTCTTGGGGTCGATCGGCGTGATTTCTGCTGGATTTGGCGCTCATGTCTTCCTGTCCCGTCAGGGCATTGAGCGACGCGTTCATACTGCGGGTAAATCCAAGAGTATGATGGATCCTTTCAAGCCAGAAGCGCCCGAAGACGTTGAACGGCTCGATCAAATCTTGAACCAGATCCACGGCGCTTTCATCGATCAAGTCAAAGCCCGACGCGGTGAAAAGCTGGCCGACGACCCCGACCTGTTCACCGGCGAGGTGTGGATCGGAGAACGTGCAGTCGAAGTTGGCCTTGCTGACGGTGTTGGTCATCTGAAGCCGAAGCTCAAAGAATTGTACGGCGATAAGGTCAAGCTGGTCCCATACAGCCGCCGTCGCGGTTTGTTCGGACGTCTGGGTGCCTCAATGGCGCTGGATGCGATGGCCAGCATTGAGGAGCGCGCGGCCTACGCGCGTTTCGGCCTCTGACGTGATCATTAAGGCAGTCACACTCTTTCTCGTGGCGATCGTCGTGCTCGCCATGTTCGGGCGCGGGATTGTTGGTCGGCGTCTGCGACAGGCCAAGTGCCCCAAATGCGGGCGATACAAAATAGGCTCGGGGCCATGCCCTTGTGGTCGGAACAAAGGGTAACTTCCAATGGAGTGGTTAATGGCCGGTGTCGGCCTGTTGATTTTGATCCTTGCCGGGGATTTTCTGGTCAAGGGCGCGGTGAACCTGAGCCTGCGGATCGGCATTCCGTCGATGATCGTCTCTTTGACCGTCGTAGCCTTCGGGACTTCTGCGCCTGAACTGTTGATCTCGATCCGCGCGATTCTGGATGACCTGCCGGGGATCGCGTTGGGCAACGTGGTTGGATCGAATACAGCCAATGTTCTGTTGGTTTTGGGGGTGCCGGCGTTGCTGGCGACCATGCACACGTCCGAGTGCAATTCGAAAAAGAGTTTCGTGATGATGATCGCGGGATCGCTGCTGTTTATTGCCCTCGCGTTTACCGGAATCCTGACTTGGTGGAGCGGTTTGATCCTGTTGGCCGCGCTCGCGTTGTACCTCGGGGATGCGCTCCGTGATTCCTACCTTCATCGCAAGGCGGCCAAAGCAGCGGAACCGGAAGAGGAGGTCGAGGGCGCGGATCCCGATCTGCCGTGGTGGCGCATCCTGTTTTACCTGGCTGTCGGCTTGGTGGGTCTGCCGCTCGGCGCGCAAATCCTTGTGGATAACGCTCGGATCATCGCCCAAGAGTATGGGGTGTCTGATACCGTGATCGGCCTGACACTTGTGGCTCTGGGCACGTCCTTGCCAGAACTTGCGACGACTACGATGGCGGCAATTCGCCGTCAGGCCGATGTGGCTTTGGGCAACGTGATTGGCTCGAACCTGTTTAACCTGCTGGCGATCATCGGCGTGGCCTCTCTGGTTGGTCCGATCCCCGTCGATCCCGAATTTCTGGAAGTTGACCTGTGGGTCATGCTGGGTGCCTCTTTGCTCTTGGTCCCGTTCGTCTTTTTCAAACAGAATATCACGCGCCTCTGGGGGATTTTGTTCTGTGCGCTATATGGCTTCTACGTCTTGTCCATCGTGACGTAATCCAGAGGAAACAGAACAGATGACTGCAGCATTGGTCACGGGCGCTGCGCGGCGCCTCGGGCGCGAACTTGCGCTGGAGCTTGCCCGCCAAGGGTATGATGTCGCGGTGCACTACAGTTCCTCCGAGGAAGAAGCAGAACAAACCGCTCGGGATATTCGGGCGCTGGGGCGACGTGCCGTTACGCTACGCGCTGACCTTTTGAAAGAGGCAGAAACCTCTGAACTCGTGCCACGTGCGGCCGAGGCGTTGGGGCGGCAACTGACCTGCCTTGTGAACAATGCTTCGATTTTTGAATATGATAGCTACGAGAATGCGACGCGCGAGAGTTGGGATCGTCACTTCGAAAGTAATCTCAGGGCACCATTCGTTCTAACCCAGGCGTTCGCAGCTCAGGCACCCAAAGCGGTGTCCGATGCAAACGGGGAGCCGAGCGCTCGTGCCTTGGTTGTAAATATGATTGACCAACGCGTTCGGAAGCTGACGCCCGAATTCGCGACCTACACAATTGCAAAAACGGCGTTGTGGACCATGACGCAGACCGCGTCCCAAGCCCTTGCCCCAAATATCAGAGTGAACGCGATTGGACCGGGGCCAACCCTGCAGGGAGGCCGTCAGGATGGTGATAAATTCGCTCAACAACGTCGCGCTACCTTGTTGAATCGTGGTGCAAATTCCGAAGATATTTGTAGTGCGCTGAACTTCTTTTTGCGTGCGCCAGCAGTGACAGGGCAGCTGCTTTGCATCGATGCGGGGCAGCATTTGGCGTGGCAAACGCCAGACGTGGTTGGTGTGGAATAACCTTTCGAACATGTGTGTCGACCAAAGTTTTACACCGTTACCATCTCGGTCAGAGATCGTTTATGAAAATGTCATAAATTCGATGGTGTTAGGGTGTTTGAAGTTTTTTATGCAGCAAAAACAGTGCATTATAAAATTGCCTAAAAAATAGTCGGCTTAATGAAGTGGCCTAAAAACAAAGGAAATTTGCGGATCTCCAAAACTTTCCCACGGAGTTATCCACAGAAACCGTGGACACCTTTTCTCTTGAACTACCCGTTGTATCATTGCAGCGCGGGGCGAGAATCACAGAACTGTTACTTATGACCGAAATGACCTCTCCAGAGACCGGGCACACCGTCATCCAAAGTTACCTGAAGACGCTGGATAGCTCTCCTGGTGTCTACCGAATGTTGGATGCTGAATCGCGGGTGCTCTATGTGGGGAAGGCAAGAAATCTCAAAATGAGGGTTTCAAATTACGCGCGTCAGACCGGTCACAGTGGGCGCATCGCGCGGATGATTTCGGAAACAGCTTCGATGATGTTCCTGACCACGCGCACAGAGACCGAAGCGCTCCTGTTGGAACAGAACCTGATCAAGCAACTCAAGCCGCGATACAACGTGCTGTTGCGCGACGATAAGTCCTTTCCGAATATTCTGGTGACCAAGGACCACGAATTCCCTCAGATCAAAAAGCACCGCGGGAAAAAGGTGCAGAAGGGCAGCTATTACGGTCCTTTTGCCAGCGCGGGGGCTGTGAACCGGACCCTGAATCAGTTGCAAAAAGTCTTCTTGCTGCGCAATTGCACGGACTCGGTGTTCAATACGCGCACGCGGCCTTGCTTGCTCTATCAGATCAAACGATGCGCGGCCCCCTGTGTGGGGAAGGTGTCAGAAGAAGAATATGGTGCTCTGGTCGCGGATGCTGAACGGTTCTTGTCTGGTCGCTCAACCAAGGTGCAGGAAGAGTTGGCCACCCAGATGGCTGAAGCTGCCGAAGCGATGGAGTTCGAACGTGCCGCTGCGCTGCGGGACCGCATTCGCGCTTTGACGCAGGTACAGACGGCTCAGGGTATTAATCCGCGCGGCGTGGCCGAGGCCGACGTGATCGCGCTGCACATGGAAAAGGGGCAGGCCTGCGTGCAGGTCTTCTTTATCCGTGCCAACCAAAACTGGGGAAACCGCGATTTCTATCCCCGTGTCAGCGGAACGGACGCGTCCGAGGCGGAGGTGCTTCAGGCCTTTATCGGTCAGTTCTACGATGACAAAGAACCGCCACGCCTTTTGCTGCTCTCTCATCCGGTCGAGGACCCAGACCTCTTGTCCGAAGCGCTGGCTGAAAAAGTAGGGCACAAGGTCGAGATTGCAGTGCCGCTGCGTGGGGAAAAGGCTGAACTGATCGAAGGCGCTGCCCGCAACGCCCGTGAAAGTCTGGCCCGCAAGATGTCCGAGAGCGCGACACAGGCCAAGCTGCTGGACGGCGTGGCCGAGGCGTTCGGCCTAGAGGGACCGCCCCAGCGGATTGAGGTCTACGATAACTCCCATATTCAGGGCACCAATGCGGTTGGCGCGATGATTGTGTCCGGCCCCGAAGGCTTCATGAAAAACCACTATCGCAAGTTCAACATTCGCGGCGAAGAGTTAACGCCGGGCGATGACTTCGGCATGATGAAAGAGGTGCTGACCCGCCGTTTTCAACGCTTGCTCAAAGAAGATCCTGATCGGGACAAAGGGCTGTGGCCTGACCTGCTGTTGATTGACGGTGGCGCGGGGCAGGTGAGTGCGGTGCGCGAGATCATGATTGAACAAGGGGTCGAGGATGTGCCCATGGTCGGTGTGGCCAAAGGCGTCGATCGCGACCACGGCAAGGAAGAATTCTACCGGACCGGCGAGCGGCCCTTTGCCCTGCGCCACAACGATCCGGTGCTCTACTTTATCCAGCGCCTGCGCGACGAGGCGCACCGATTTGCGATCGGGACGCACCGAGCGAAACGGGCGAAGTCCATGGCGGCCAACCCCTTGGATGATGTGCCCGGCGTGGGCGCCACACGGAAACGTGCGCTGCTTGCGCATTTTGGTAGTGCCAAGGCCGTGAGCCGTGCAAATCTGGCCGATCTCAAGGCTGTAGACGGTATTTCCGAAGCGTTGGCCGAGTCTATTTACAACTTCTTTCATGACAAATGACGCGGGCGCTAGGTCGCGCTTTCACAAGTCGATTTTCGCAGGTAAACAAGCGCCATGATCTGGACTGTGCCCAATATTCTGACCGTTCTTCGCCTGCTGGCTGCGCCTGCGCTTGGGGTGATGTTTTTGTACTTTACGCGGCCCTATGCGGATTGGTTCGCACTGGCCCTCTTCGTTGGGGCGTCGGTGACCGACTGGTTTGATGGTTATCTGGCCCGCGCTTGGAAGCAAGTCAGCAAAATGGGCGCGATGCTGGACCCGATCGCGGACAAGGCCATGGTGAGCATCGCTTTGCTGGTGCTGGTGGGTGTGTCGCAGGTGAAGCTGTTCATTCTGTTGCCAGCCGTGCTGATCATGTTCCGCGAAGTGTTTGTATCCGGCCTGCGCGAGTTCCTTGGGGATACGGCGGGTCTGCTCAAGGTCACCAAACTGGCAAAGTGGAAAACCACCGTCCAGATGGTCGCCATTTCGGTCCTATTTGCCCAAGGCATCTTCGAGCACTACTTCGTCATGGGCTCCACGGGGATGGACAACGTGATGGTTGCGGACATCCTTCAGGGGGCAGTGCCTGACCACGGCGATCTTGCCAACCTTTACCAAGGCATGGTCTGGTCGGGCTACGCAGGCATCGCGCTGCTGTGGCTGGCGGCCGTGCTGACTGTGGTGACGGGCTTCGACTACTTCCGCAAAGCGATGCCCTATCTGAAGGAGGGGGCATGAAGCTGGATGTCATGTATTTTGCGTGGGTTCGTGAACGGATCGGCGTACCGCGTGAAACCATAGAGACCGAAGCGACAACCGTGGCCGATCTGGTCCGCGAATTGTCTGCCCGAGAGGATCGCTACGAACTGGCCTTCAGCGATTTAGAGGCGCTGCGCGTGGCGGTTGACCAAGACCTTACAGACTTCGACGCCTCGATCACCGGAGCCTGCGAAGTCGCATTTTTCCCCCCTATGACGGGCGGCTGATGCGCATCCTTGTCCAAGATGCCCCGTTCGACGCAGGCGCGGAACTGAACGCGTTTCAAGCGGGTAAGACAGATATGGGAGCGGTTGTGACCTTTTCGGGTTTGGTCCGTGATCTACCCGAAGCGCCCCTCCGCCATATGCTGATCGAGCACTACCCCGGCATGACGGAACGCGCTCTGACCAAGATCGCCGAAGAAGCCTGCGCGCGCTGGTCACTCGGCGATGTGCTGGTGATCCACCGCTACGGTCAGATGGCGCCTGGCGATCAGATCATGATGGTCGCGACCGCCAGTCCGCACCGCAAGGATGCCTTTGCTGCGGCCGACTTCCTGATGGATTACCTCAAATCCCGCGCCCCTTTTTGGAAGAAAGAGGTCACGGCGGACGGTTCCGACTGGGTCGCCGCCAAGGGCGAAGACGAGGAAGCCCTGCGCCAGTGGCAACAGGGCTGACGATTGTCCAGATTAAGCGGGCGTGTCACTTCGCTTGTTGGATTTTTCGCATATAGCTGCGCAGTTCTTCGGCCTCGGCGCGGGCATCGCGCAAGCCGTCCATGGCGGCCGAAAGTTCTGCCTCTGACTGAGTGAGCTGGTTTGTCAGTTCGGCTTCGCGCTGCTGCAGATAGGTAATCGCCTGATCGCGGGTTTCCTCGGCTTCGTGCAGTTCACGAGCGAGTCGTTCCAGTTCGTCGATGTCGTTTTTCGAAACACGGGAAAACGTGTGAAGCAACCAATGTGAAAACCATCCGATTATGTAGGACACAAACAGAATAATCGCAGTGGCAAAAATAAACTCAGTCCGGTTCATCCGTTGGGGCGTCCTCGGTCACTTCGGTTGTTGCTTCATCTGCGCTGTTATCGGCCTCAGATTCAAGACCTTCTTCAGCTTCAGCGGGTGTTTCATTTGTCAGCATTCGGAATTCGATGCGACGGTTGGCTTCTCGGCCCTCTTCGGATTCGTTATCCGCGATGGGATTGGCTTCGCCATATCCCTTTGACACAAAACCTGAAACCAAGACCCGACGATTCATCAGTTCGCTCAGAACGGACGAGGCGCGGCTTTCGGATAAGGACTGGTTCATCTCTTCGCGTCCTTGGCTGTCGGTATATCCTGCGATTTCCATCTGGAAGGGCGGGCATTCTTGCAGGACTTCGGCGATTCGATCCATCGTCGTCAACGAGTCCGCCGAGATTGTTGCTGAGCCGGGTTCGAAGGTGATTTTGTTTGCGGCGTTGAGCCTTTGAATGGAAACGACACACTCTTCGGGGGTCGGAATGTTGGCCAGCGGATCAAGCATTTCGTCGTATTTCACATCGATCGAGAAATCGGCACCGTCGCCCAATTTCTCCGAGAGAATGCGCGCGATATCTGCGCTCGCGGTTTCGATGCCGGTGTTGCCTTGGACCGATATTTCCGTAGCTGTCACGTGGGCAGTGCCGTCATGCAACTGATCCAGCGCCTCGAGTGCGGCCAGAACGCGCAGCCCCCAGCCAGAAGGAAGCGCCTCGTCAATCCGCGCGGCCATCTCGACAGAGTTCGCACCAAAGCGCGCGCGTGCATAGCTTTCGGTTGTTCGGCGGGTCAACTCGTCGTTGATCCGCCCCGACAACAGAACGTCGCCTTCTTCATTCAGGGTCGCATTGAAGTCGAGCGGCCCCTCGCCCTCTTGGCCCGTTTCGGGCAAAACGGCATGGAGGGTGAAAACCTCGGGCAGATCGTTCTCTAGTTTGCCGACGACGCGGTCAAACACGGCTTGGTCAGTCCCCTCGGCAGCCAGCATGCTTATATCCGCATCAGAGATCGTCAAAGATCCCTGACCCAGCTGCGCCAGCCCGTTCATA
This sequence comes from Donghicola sp. XS_ASV15, assembly GCF_041224595.1. Taxonomy (NCBI): domain Bacteria; kingdom Pseudomonadati; phylum Pseudomonadota; class Alphaproteobacteria; order Rhodobacterales; family Roseobacteraceae; genus Donghicola; species Donghicola sp. XS_ASV15. Next base: position 51,268 of record NZ_JBGFGN010000162.1, read on the forward strand.
GAAAGCACAGCCGCATCCCCCCACAAGATCGAAGGCGATCCAAGGCCGACAGTGCATTTTGCCTCTGCGGAGATACCAAGCGCGACGGCGGTACGCATAATCTCGCGGCGGGCTTCCTCGGTATCTGCGGTACAGGCATCAAACCGGCTGCCTTCGTCGTCGCGCACCATCCGCAGGGTAAAGGGCGTGATCACGGGGCGGGGCGCTGTAATGTCCAAAATGACCTTGAGCCCTGCCGGCGTCGCGCGGCGCAAATCCGCTTCGGCGCGACGCTTAGCGTTTATGCTGTCGGTGATCGCTTTGACCACCACTTCGTCCGCCGAGATCGAGATTTTCGATCGCGGCAAGTTGGCCAGTGCATTTTCGGCAAATCGCAGTGCGCGTTCCCAGCCCTTGGGCACGGGATAATTCGCAGTCTGGAGCAGGTCAGTGACCTCGCCATCAGTTTTTTCTGCGACGCTCTGCAAGATTGCATCGCGATCAGTTTTCGCGGGGATTAGACCGATCAGAGATGTGCCGCTGTCGTTGCGCAAGAGCTCAATCGAGAAATGCGGGGCCGTCACGCGGACCGAACGTTTGACCGACATCTTGTCGGCCACACGGGTACCATCAACCACGCTGGAGGCGACGTTCACCGCGCTGAACCGTTGTGCTTCGCTGGGAGCTTCGCCGAATAGCAAAACTTGTAGGCCATCTGCTTCGACTTCGGCCCAGTCGAGCCCGGCATCGTCTAGGGCTGATCGGATAGAGAGTTCAGAGTTCTCTTCCATCACTGTGGCAGCCTTGTCCGCTCCAAAATAGGCTAGTCCCGCCGCTGCACTGAAAAAACCGATGATGATCACAAACGACTTCAGCCGCATCGAGACGTCCTTTGGTTACTGGCCCTGCGCAAGGGTCTAGGGGTTTGGGGCCGAAGGATCAATCAAACGAACAGGGCGCAGGCGAAAAACAGCACAGGCAACAGGCCTGCATTTCGGTTCGCGCGAAAGAGCTCCAGACAAATCTCGGGATCGTTAATGGCCAGTTTGCGCAGTTGCCAGATCAGGTGCCAAGCCATTGCCCATGCTGCACCAAGTGCGATGACAAATCGCAAAACATGTGCCTGTGGGAGCGCTAGGATGATCGCAAAGGTCAACAGGACCACGGTCAACGCCATAAAGATGCGCAGGATGCGCGGGCTGTTCTCTCCGAACAGGCGGGCGGTGGATTTTACGCCGATCAATGCGTCGTCCTCGGTGTCTTGGTGCGCGTAGATCGTGTCGTAGAAAATCGTCCACGCCATACCCGAGAAGTAGAGTATTACAGCGGGCCACCCGAGCGTTCCGGTCACAGCGGCCCATCCCAGCAAGGCGCCCCAGTTGAAGGCGATCCCGAGGAAGACTTGCGGCCACCAAGTGAAGCGTTTGGCGAACGGATAGACACAGACAGGCGCGAGTGACAGCACACCAAGGAAAATCGCGGTCGGATGAAGGGTCAACAGCAGGCCAAATGCCACGAGCGCTTGGACCACCATCCAGATTGCGGCCTGTTTGACGGTTACTTGTCCCGACGGGATGGGGCGGGACCGTGTGCGGGCGACCTCGGCATCGTATTTCCGGTCGGTGATGTCGTTCCACGTACACCCGGCGGCGCGCATTAGAAACGCGCCGATCGCGCAGACGATCATGACCCAAGCAGCGGTCCACGAGAACGATCCGACATGCAGACTGGCCAACAGGACCGACCACCAGCACGGCAGCAGCAGCAGCCATGTCCCCGCCGGACGATCCGCGCGGCTCAGGCGCAGATAGGGGCGCGTGGCTGGGGGTGCAAGTCGGTCCACCCAGTTGCCGACCGAATCCGCAACGGTGCCTGCACCCTCTGGCGCTTGGTTCTGAGCGGGCATATGGTGGCCTCCATGTCGACGAACGCAAAAATCCGCCTCTATGTAGAGCAGCCCTTGGGTCAGGGGCAATCCATTCCCTTGTCACGAGATCAGGCGCATTACCTGTTCGGCGTGATGCGCCTGAGTGTCGGTGCTCATGTGCTGCTGTTCGATGGCGAAAATGGCGAATGGCTGGTCGAAGTCGTCGAGGCCGGTAAACGCGGCGGCACTTTGACCTGTCTTGAGCAGACCAAGCCCCTACAGATGCCGCCCGATCTGTGGCTCATGTTTGCCCCAATCAAAAAGGCCCGCACTGATTTTATCGTCGAAAAAGCAGCGGAAATGGGGGCTGCGCGGATCATGCCTGTGCAAACCGATTTCACGAACTCCGAACGCATCCGTCAGGATCGTTTGCAAGCCCATGCGGTCGAGGCCGCCGAGCAATGCGGCGGCACCTTTGTGCCTGAAGTGACGGAGCTGCAAAAGCTGGACCGACTGCTCGCTGAGTGGCCCGCGGACCGTCAACTCATGTTCTGTGACGAGGCCCGCGTGGGCGAAGCGCTTGGCCTTGGTGATGTCTCGTGTGGCCCGTGGGCCATCCTGATCGGACCCGAGGGCGGCTTTTCCGACGTGGAACGCAATCGTCTGTCCTCTTTGGCGCAGGCTCGTGTGGTCAGTCTGGGTCCCCGCATCCTGCGGGCAGACACTGCGGCTGTGGCTGCGATGACCCTGTGGCAACAGCAACTCGGCGACTGGTAAAGCGTGTCGTCTTGGATGGATCCTAGCAAGGAATTAGATCTCCTTGCCGATCTGCGTGCCCTCTTGGACAAAGCGGCCTTCGCGCCCCGGTCAAAGCTCGTCGCAGTCCTGAAAAACGGAGAGGACGCGCTCGTTGCCTTTGGCACCTTCGGTGACAAACTGGCAATCTTCAAAGTCTACCGCACCCAGGATGCTAGAGAACTGGTTCAGAGCGCAAGTACCGCTCTGGCAGACTACGCTGCCCGCCTTGGGGAACACGACGATCTGGGGATCGTTGCTGCGCTGGCTTCCGCGCCAGAATTGGGCCTTCTGATCATGGAGTTCGCAGAAGGTACCCAAGTGAGCCGCACCCCCGAACGGTTGGACATCGATCAGACTGCATTGATGCAACGCGCCGCGCGCTGGCTGATCGCATGTGCCGGAACGGACACCATCGCACGCGCCTTCGCGCCGAACAAAGCGCTGCGAAAGTTGGAAGAGCCAGTCGCACATTTGGACCCACAGCAGGCGCCAGAGTGCATCGCACTTTTCAATAGCCTCAAAAAACAGAGACCCGGACTGCGGGGGCACCCTTTGATTTGGGGGCCGACCCATGGAGACTTTGCTCCTGTGAACTTGATGGATGACGGGAAGCGTATGATGGCGTTCGACGTTCAGGGTCTGCCCAGATTGCCATTGCTGAAACCAGCGACGAACTTTCTTGTTGCTCGCGATCTCAAGCGACCTGTCCGGGACGCATTGCGGTGGGGCCTTGATGCCCAAACCACCAGCGATTTCTTCGAGGCTTTCGGACAGCATATCCCGATTGACGACAATGCGATTCGGTTTTTCGTGGGCCACGGGATGCTGAGACGGCTCCTTTTCGACAATTTCAAAGGGAATGGCCGCGAAAACGCCAAGGTTCGCGTGCAGAATTATCTGGATGAAGTGTAGGACGAGAGTTGCGTGGTTGGAATCTCCGGTCAGACTCTTACATCGACTGTAACGCACCGCTTAAGTCAGAGGCCCGATGATACGCACAGAAGCCAAAGACGCCCTAATACGTTGGCGGGGCGTGATCGCTGCGGCCTTGATCGGCGCGTTTGGAATGCGTCTTTTGCTCGCAAGCTTCGGAATTATGCCTTGGATCGGCGGTCTGTTGGTGGCGCTGTCGGTCGTCATGCTGTTCGCCAGCCTCCAGCGGATGCGGTTTTTCTCTGGCCATGACGGACCTGGTGTTGTGCAGATCGTCGAGGGGCAACTTTCGTATTTCGGTCCGCTGGACGGGGGCATCGTGTCCTTGACAGAGATGAATAAGATTGAACTTGATCCCACCAGCCAACCAGCGTGCTGGCGCTTCTTCCAAGGAGGGCAAACACCGGTTCACATACCTGTGAATGCCGAGGGCGCAGAACAGCTATTTGATATATTTGCAAGGCTCCCGGGCATTGACACCGGCCGTATGCTGGACGAGTTGCGCGGAAACGCACAGAAGCCTGTTGTGATTTGGCGCAAGGACGACTTGCGGCTGCATTGACTTGGGCTACAAAACGGGCGCAGGTGTTGACCTTAATTTCTGACAAAAGCGGAGTGCGCCGATGTCCATCCCCCAGTCCGGTGGCGGCCTAATCGAAGATCAAAGCCAGCTGGCCGAATACCTCGCCTCGGGGTGTAAGCCGCGTGAAGATTGGCGGATCGGGACCGAGCACGAAAAGTTCGGATACTGCAAAGACAGCCTACGCCCGCTGCCCTATGAAGGCCCGCGCTCCATTCTGGCCGTTCTCGAAGGCCTGCGCGATCGCCATGGCTGGGACCCCGTCCTAGAAGGGGACAAGCTGATCGGCCTGACCAAAGATGGCGCGAACGTGAGCCTCGAGCCCGGCGGCCAGCTGGAACTGTCCGGCGCGCCGCTTGAGACGATTCACCAGACCTGTGACGAGGTGAACCAACACCTGCGCGACGTCAAAGATATCGCGGATGAAGTGGGCGTAGGGTTTATTGGCCTTGGCGCTGCGCCGATCTGGTCGTTCGACGACATGCCCCGCATGCCCAAGGGCCGGTATCGCCTGATGACAGACTACATGGACAAAGTCGGCACCATGGGCAAATCCATGATGTACCGGACCTGCACGGTTCAGGTGAACCTCGATTTCGATACCGAAGCGGACATGGTGCAAAAGATGCGCGTGGCGCTTGCCCTGCAGCCCGTTGCAACCGCGCTCTTTGCGAACTCTCCTTTCTTTGACGGTCAGCCGAATGGCCACAAGAGCTGGCGCAGCCGCGTGTGGCGCGATCTGGACAGCAGCCGGACCGGTATGCTGCCCTTCGTTTTCGAAGAGGGTTTCGGGTTCGAGCGCTGGGTCGACTACGCGCTCGATGTGCCGATGTACTTCGTCTACCGCGACGGGAAATACATCGACGCGCTCGGCCAGTCTTTCCGCGACTTCCTAAAGGGCGAGCTGCCCGCACTGCCCGGCGAGAAGCCGACGCTATCGGATTGGGCAGACCACCTGACCACCATCTTCCCCGAAGCGCGCGTGAAGAAATTTATCGAGATGCGCGGTGCGGACGGTGGCCCATGGCGCCGCCTGTGCGCGCTGCCCGCGTTCTGGGTTGGCCTGATGTACGACCAATCCGCGCTCGATGCGGCGTGGGATCTGTGCAAGGACTTTACCGCTCCGCAGCGCGAGGCTCTGCGCATCGCGGCATCTGAACAGGGGCTCCAAGCTCAGGTAGACGGTATCAACATGTTGGATCTGGCCCGCAACGTGGTCGATATCGCCGAGGGCGGCTTGAAAGCCCGCGGCAAAGAAGGTGCGGGTGGTCTGGTGCCAGACGAGACGCACTTCTTGAACGCTCTGAAAGAGAGCATCGAGTCGGGCAAAACACCCGCCGATGAACTTCTGGATCGCTACAATGGCGAGTGGGGCGGAGACTTGACCCGCATTTACCAAGACTTCAGCTACTAAGATTTTGGCCCGCCGCGTACCTTGAGTATTTAGACAAAGCAGAAAGAAAGGCTTCTTTTTGCTTTAATACTCGCAGCGCGCGGCCAGCCAGTGTCACTTCTGCCCGATCTTGGGTTCTGTGCCTCCCATCAGGCGCGAAATGTTCGCAGCGTGGCGGTAGTAGATCAGCACCGCCAGCGCGATCGCCAATCCGACCAGTTGTGGCGCCCCCAGCACATAAGCCCAAATTGGTCCCAGTGCTGCAGCGACAAGTGCGGACAATGAAGAGATTTTCAGCGTCTTTGCGGTCACCAGCCACGAGAGGCAGCACGCGATTCCTGCGGGCCAGAACAGCGCGAGCATGGTACCGAGGTAAGTCGCAACGCCTTTGCCGCCGTTGAACTTCAGCCAAATCGGGAAGCAGTGCCCAAAGAACGCGGCAAGGCCCGCGATCTGCGCCGCATCTGGTCCGATAGCAAAGCGTGCGATCAGGACGGCGATTGCGCCTTTGCCGCTGTCCAGAACCAAAGTCGCAGCGGCGGCTGGCTTGTTGCCGGTGCGCAAGACGTTGGTGGCGCCGATGTTTCCTGATCCGATTTGGCGCAGGTCGCCAAGGCCGCAGACACGGGCAATGACCAGACCGAACGGGATAGAGCCAAAGAGATACCCGAGCACCGCCGCGGCGGCCAGAAGGGTCGGGGCAGAGGTGAAGTCGGGGAACATATCAGAGCGCTCCGTAGACGAAATTGCCGCCGACGATCGTGGCGCGGACACGGCCTTCCATGCGGGCGCCGTCGAAAGGGGTGTTCTTGGATTTGGAATTCAGGCGCCAACGGTCCAACACGAAAGGCGCATCGGGATCAAAGACGACCAGATCGGCAGGCGCGTCCGGCGACAGGCGGCCTGAGGGCAAGCCGAGGCGTTTGGATGGGTTCAGTGACATGGCTCGGAACAGGGTCGGCAGGTCCAATTGGCCCGCGTGATACAGGCGCATCGCAGCGGGCAGCAGCGTTTCCAGACCGACGGCACCGCTTGCCGCTTCTTCGAAGGGCAGGCGTTTGCTCTCTTCGTCCTGCGGGGTGTGCATCGAGCAGACGATGTCGATCAGTCCCGAGGCGACGGCTTCGATCGCGGCTTGGCGATCCTCTTCATCGCGTAGGGGCGGGGTGACTTTGAAGAACGTCCGGTAGTCGGCAACGTCCAGCACGTTCAAGGTCAGGTGGTGGATCGAGATGCCTGCGGTGATATCCAGACCGTTGCGCTTGGCGCGTTCCAGCGCGGGCAGCGCGCGGGCAGTCGTGATCTGGTCAGCATGGTATTTCGCGCCGGTCATTTCCAGAAGGGCGATGTCGCGATCCAGTCCCATGCGCTCGGCCATCGGGCTGACCGAAGGCAAGCCGCGCAGCGTGGCGAATTTGCCGCCCGTGATGCAAGCGCCCGAGGACAGGCCCGGCTCTTGGGGGTGACCGATGACCAGCGCGTCAAGGCTGCGGGCATACGTCAGTGCGCGGCTCAGAACTTTGGTGTTCTGGATCACGCGCGTGGTGTCGGTGAAGGCAACGGCGCCAGCGTCCAGCAAGAACCCGATTTCCGTCATTTCCTCGCCGCGAAGGCCCTTGGTCAGGGCGGCCATGGAGTGCATGCGGACGGGCGTGACTTCGCGGGCGCGTCGTGTGACGAACTCCAGCGTTTCGGGCGTGTCGATGACGGGGTTGGTGTCAGGGCGGGTCGCGATGGTGGTCACGCCGCCCGCCGCTGCGGCCAAGCCTGCGGTTTTGAAGCTTTCCTTGTGGCGCTCGCCGGGTTCGCAGACTTTGACGCCGATATCGACGATGCCGGGGGCGACGCACATGCCGTCGCAGTCATAGGTCTGATCCACACGCGGGGCAGGGGCTGCGCCCTCTTTGCCAGTGGCAAGGATGCGACCGCCGTCATAGGCCAGCCAGCCGCGGTATTCGGTGCCTGCTTCGGGGTCGATCAGGCGGGCGTTGGTGAGCAGAGTGGTCATGCCGCTGGGTCCGTTCGTTTAGGGCGTGCGATCAGGCGGCCAGCCAAAGGGCTAGCGCGATCAGCAGCGCAATCAGAAAGATGGCGAGAAGGGTCGGGAATTTCTTGCGCGGGGCGACTGGGTCAGATTCCACGCCGGTCAGTACACCTTGGGACGATTCCTGCGGCAGGCTTTCGAAGACCACAGGGGGGACGTCCTCGGGGTATTCGCCAATCAGGGTCAGACGCGGATCAAGGGTTAGATCGTGCTCGCGGCCGGCAAAGGCAGCGGACATCAGGATCATCACATGCCCGTCCAGCGCATTCAGGCGGGCGCGGTCGGGGGCGAGCACATCCTCGGCGATGCCTTGGCCCTCGATCAGGTAGCCAACTAGGCCGAGCCCTTCGAGATCGCTGATGGGGAACACCTCGACATACTGGGGGTCGATCAGGTCGATCCCGAGCAGTTCAGAAACCTTGGTGTTCACTTCGAGGTAGGGCTGGACCTCGAACGCATCCATCGAGAGGGCAAAGACGCGGATTGCGCCGGCCTCGTTCTCTTTGATGTGCAGGGTCTGGGTCATGCCATCACGCCTGCGTCTGTGCGGCGGGCGCGCAGGTTGCGGGCCAACAGGTCCATCGCGGCCATACGGACGGCGACACCCATTTCGACCTGTTCTTGAATGACGCTGCGGTTGATGTCGTCGGCGATTTCGCCATCAATCTCGACGCCGCGGTTCATCGGGCCAGGGTGCATGACGATCGCGTCGGGCTTGGCGTAGGCCAGCTTTTCCGCGTCCAAACCATAGCGGTGGTAGTATTCACGTTCGGACGGGATAAAGCCGCCGTCCATTCGCTCTTTTTGCAGACGAAGCATCATGACAACATCCACATCCTTCAGGCCTTCGCGCATGTCGTCGTAGACTTCCACGCCGAACTCCTTGAAGGGGGCGGGCAGCAGGGTCGGCGGGCCGATCAGGCGGATACGGTTCTCCATCTTGCCCAAGAGCAGGATGTTCGAACGCGCCACGCGGCTGTGGGCGATGTCTCCGCAGATCGCGATGTTCAGGCGCTGGAGGCGGCAGCCCTTGGCGCGGCGAATGGTCAGTGCGTCCAGCAGTGCCTGTGTGGGGTGCTCGTGCTTGCCGTCGCCCGCATTCAGGACCGCGCAGTTCACCTTTTGCGCCAGCAGGTCTACCGCGCCAGAATGGGGGTGCCGCACAACCAGCAAGTCTGGGTGCATCGCGTTCAAGGTCATCGCGGTGTCGATCAGGGTCTCGCCCTTCTTGATCGAGCTGGCCTGCATCGCCATGTTCATGACGTCGGCGCCCAAACGCTTGCCCGCCAGTTCGAAACTGGCCTGCGTGCGGGTCGAGTTTTCAAAGAACATGTTAATCTGGGTCAGGCCGTTCAAAGCGTCCGAATGCTTGATGTCGCGCCGGTTCAGGTCAACGTAGACCTCGGCCAGATCAAGCAATGTGGTGATGTCGAACGGGTTGAGTTGTTCGATCCCCAGCAGATGGGCGTGCGCGAAACTCATGGAACCTCCGTAGTCGTTGGGCACGGTATAGCAGGGCTTTGGCCTGCGGCAAGGCATAGGGTCCCTTTACGCCGCACGAAACCGCCCCTAGCTTGCGCGGTATGGAAGAACACTGGGATTCTCATGCCGCATTAGCGGCGCTGGCATGGCAGCTTGAGGCTGGCGTGACCGATGCTGTATGCGATGACCCTGTGGACCGGTTCGCAGCCGCAGAAGAGGCTGCGAAAGCCGCCGAAGCCGCAGCGCCCACCGGTGTGCAGATGCCCCAAAAGAAGGCTGCGCCGCCCCCGAAGATCGCTGAAAAAGATCCTGTGGTCGAGGCACAAGAAGCAGCGAACGCCTGCCGCGATCTGGTGTCCTTGCGCAGCGCGATAGAACGATTCGATCTGTGTCACTTGAAGCGAGGGGCCAAACAGTTGGTCTTTTGCGACGGGCATCACTCTGCCCGCGTGATGATTCTAGGCGAAGCGCCAGGTCGGGACGAAGACCGCGAAGGGCGTCCCTTTGTCGGGCGCGCGGGGCAACTCTTGGACCGGATGCTGGCTGCGATTGGTCTGGACCGTCAGGTGGATGGCGCGGACGGATGCTATATCACCAATGTTCTGCCGTGGCGCCCGCCCCAGAATCGCGACCCGAACACGCAGGAAATCGCGATGATGATGCCCTTTGTGCAGCGTCATGTGCAGTTGGCAGCGCCGGATGTGATTGTGCTGATGGGAAACATCTCGTGTCAGGCAGCGCTGGGAAAGCGTGGTATCACCCGTTTGCGCGGTCAGTTCACGCAGGCTTTTGATCGGCCTGCGCTCCCGATGTTTCACCCCGCTTTCCTGCTGCGCAACCCTGCCGCGAAGCGTGAGGCATGGGCAGATCTTTTGACCCTGCGCGCGCACCTGAATGAAAGGGCCAAATCATGAGCCGAATCGACGAGACTATGGAATTCATTCCTGTTCGTATCGCCGTTCTAACCGTCAGCGACAGCCGCTCGGTGGACGAGGACCGCAGCGGTGACGTGCTGGTCCAACGGATCCAAGAGGCGGGGCACGTGGTGGTCGATCGCATGATTGTACGCGACGAGCGCGACGAAATCGCCTCGCGGCTACGGATGTGGAGCGAAACCCCCGTGATCGACGTCGTCATCTCAACCGGCGGAACGGGGTTGACGGGGCGCGATGTCACTGTCGAGGCGCACCGCGATGTCTATGAGAAAGAGATCGACGCTTTTGGCACCGTGTTCACCATGATCTCGATGCAAAAAATCGGGACCTCGGCCGTACAAAGCCGTGCGACCGGCGGTGTGGCTAATGGCACCTACATGTTCGCCCTGCCGGGCAGTCCCGGGGCCTGCAAGGATGCATGGGATGAAATCCTGAAATGGCAACTTGATTACCGTCATCGCCCCTGTAACTTCGTTGGAATCATGCCCCGTCTCGAAGAGCACAAGCGCCGCAAATGACCGGATTTGTCAAAGTTGGTAGTGTCCCCGAAGTGATCGGATGGCGTGCTGCTGTTGTAGCGGCCTTTGACGTGCAGGGCCGCGTGCTGATGCAGTTGCGCGATGACATGCCCCATGTGGCGGGCGCAGGTCGGTGGAGCATGTTTGGCGGCGCGGTCGAAGAAGGCGAAGACCTGCTGACCGCCGCGCGTCGCGAATTCCGCGAAGAAACCGGCATTTCCCTCGCTGCGCATGAGTTGATGCCGTGGGCAGTGCTGCCCGCGACCAAGCGGGCGGATGGCGCGCTGTTTATCCACCGCTGTACGCGGCTCATTGACCCGTCAGAGATTTCATTGGGCGAGGGCGCTGGCTTCGGCTTTCTGACCCGCGACCAAGTGGCACGGTTCGACGTGATCCCCCAAATGCAGCAGATGTTAGCCCAACTCTGCGTTTGACTTTTTGCCCCGACGGAAAGACGGTCTCGCTTCGTAACAGTGTTGTGGCTTGGCATATGCCCTGCTGCACCTATTCTTTTCGCAGACACCATTTTGTGAGCGGGGACGTGCCATGCGCTTTTTGCGTCAGGCTATGACGGGACTCTTTCTGGCAGCGTTTACGGCTGCCTTGTTGGTCTGGGCTGGTGCCTTGGTGCGTGACGCGGTTCAAGAAAAATTGGCGGATTCTCCGCGCGGCCGCCCTGCCCAAGAACGCGTTTTTGCCGTGAATATCGTCGAGGCGCAGCCCGATACGATCCAGCCCGTTTTGCAGGCTTTTGGTCAGGTTCAAAGCCGCCGCACGTTGGAAATCCGCGCGTCTGCTGCAGGTACCGTGGTCGAAGTTGCAGAGAATTTTGTCGAAGGTGGCTTGGTAAAAGCGGGAGAGGTTTTGGCGCGTATTGATCCGGCCGAGGCTGAGGCGGCCCTGCGCAGTGCCGAAGCCGATTTGCTGGACGCAGAGGCAGAGGTCCGTGACGCCGACCGCGCACTACTGCTGGCCAAGGATGATCTGACAGCGACAAAGGGACAGGCGGATCTGCAGGAAAAGGCGCTGCAACGCCAGCTCGACTTGCAAAATCGCGGGGTCGGTAGCGCGTCCGCGGTTGAGACGGCGGAACTGGCGGTCGCGCAGGCCAGCGCGAACGTTTTGTCATCCCGTCAGGCATTGGCGAATGCCGAGGCGCGAATAGATCTGGCCAAAACCGCTCTGTCCAGGGCTCAAATAGCGCGGGATGAGGCCGAGCGCGACTTGAATGACACTGTGATCCGCGCCGGATTTGATGGCGCATTGTCGGCGGTTAATGTGGTCGAGGGCGGTCTTGTTTCCCAGAACGAAGCTATGGCGACCGTGGTGGACCCGATGCTGTTGGAGGTCAGTTTTCGCGTTTCAACGGAACAGTTCGCGCGTCTGCTGGATGACACAGGCGCGCTGCGGCCCGCGCCAGCCAACGTCGTACTGGATGTGGCTGGCGGAAATATCGAGCGCCCGGCGACCCTGACACGCGCAAGTGCCGCTGTGGCCGAAGGGCAAAGTGGTCGACAACTTTTTGCCCGTATCGACGATCCTCGTGGTTTGAAACCGGGTGATTTTGTGCGGGTCGAGACGATGGAACCCGCGCTTGAGAATGTGGTGCGCTTGCCTGCGACCTCGGTGGACTCGTTGCCGACCGTGCTGGTGATGAACGAGGATGACCGTCTGACCGCGCTGCCCGTAACCTTGCTCCGCCGGCAGGGCGATACCGTGCTGGTCCGCGGCGATGGACTGGCGGGTCAGCGCGTGGTGGCAGAACGGACGCCTTTACTAGGGACAGGCATCAAGGTCCGCGCTCTGGGGCAGCCCGAAGCTCCGCCCGAAATGATTGAACTGTCCGAGGAACGCCGAGCCGCGCTTGTGGCCTATGTCGATGCGAACACGCGAATGCCTGCCGCAGCCAAGGAACGGATAAAAGCGGAATTACAGGAAAAAACCGTATCTAAGGAAACTGTCGATCGGCTGGAAAGCCGGATGGGGAGCTAACAAATGCAGGGGGCAGGGCGCGGTATCCTATCGTATTTCACCCGTCACGGGACGGCGGCGAACCTGCTCTTGGTGATCCTGCTGGCCTCTGGTTTGCTCGCAATCCCGCAGATGCGGGCGCAATTCTTTCCTGATGTGGTGGTCGATGACCTGGATGTCTCGATCACGTGGGACGGCGCTGGGGCCGAGGATGTGGATGGCGCCATCGTCCAGCTTTTGGAGCCAGTTTTACTCGCGGTCGAAGGAGTGACCGACGCGTCATCGTCCAGCCGCGAGGGCGGGGCGACGATCACGCTCGAATTCGAACCGGATTACGACATCGACCGTGCTGTAGACGAGGTGCAGTCCGCACTCGACCAAGTGAACGACCTGCCCGAAGACGCGGAGGACCCGCAAGTGGTGCGCGGCGGTTGGCGAGATCGCGTGACCGATGTGGTAATCACCGGTCCGATTGGGGTGGATCAGTTGGCACGCTTTGCCGATGAATTCGTGGTCCGACTGTTCGATTCAGGTGTCACCCGCACAACGATCCGAGGCGTCGCTGCCCCGCAAACCTTGATCGAGGTGCCGTCTTATCAGCTGATTGCCCATGACCTGAGCATGGCCGAAATCGCCTCTGCCATCGCAGCAGAGGTCAGCGCGAACCCCGCGGGCGACGTGGATTCGGCGAACGCACGGGTTCGCACTGGGGTTGAAAAACGGGGCGCAGACCAGATCGCCGCGATCGTGCTCAAATCCAATCAGGATGGAACGTCGCTGACCGTCGGCGATGTGGCTGACATACGGGTCGAAGGCGTCGACCGAGCGCGCACCTATTTCGTAGGCTCTGATCCGGCGATCACAATCCGTGTGGACCGATCGCCTACGGGCGACGCCATCGGCATCCAGCGCAGCGTCGAAGAGGTGGCGGCGCAGATGCAGGCCACCTTGCCCGAGGGCACGACAATTGATCTGATCCGCACGCGGGCCGAAGCGATCACGGGACGCCTGAACATTCTCCAAGAGAATGGGCTCATGGGTTTGGGCTTGGTTGTTCTGTTGCTGTTCCTGTTCCTGAACGCGCGCATTGCGTTGTGGGTCGCGGCGGGCATTCCGGTGGCGATGCTGGCCGGGATCGCGCTGATGTATGCCTTTGGGATCACGATCAACATGATCTCTCTCTTTGCGCTGATCATCACATTGGGCATCGTGGTGGATGACGCCATCGTGGTTGGTGAGCACGCGGATTTCCGTGCCCGGAGGCTGGGAGAGGACGCCGTGGCAGCAGCAGAAAACGCGGCACGGCGGATGATTTTGCCGGTGTTTGCGGCGACAATTACGACCGTCACGGCGTTTTTTGGACTGGTCACGATTGGCGGTCGGTTTGGCGAGTTGATCGCAGACATCCCGTTTACGGTGATTGTGGTGCTGATCGCTTCGATCGTGGAATGCTTCCTGATTCTGCCCAACCACCTGTCCCATGCGCTGGCGCATACGGCCCAAAACCACTGGTACGACTGGCCCTCGCGTCAAGTGAACAAAGGGTTTCGCTGGGTGCGCGATGTGGTCTTTCGCAGGGTAATGCAAGCAGTGGTAACCTTGCGGTATCCGGTCTTGGCTTTGGCGATCCTGCTCCTGGCGTCGCAGGCGGCGCTGTTTATCTCTGGTCAGGTGACATGGCGATTCTTTAACGCGCCAGAGCGGTCGAGCGTGTCGGGCAACTTTGTCATGATCAACGGTGCGGATCGCAGCGATAGCATTGAGATGATGCGCGAATTGCAGCGTGCCACCGAAGCAGTCGCGAGCCGATATGAAGACGAGTTCGGGGTGAACCCTGTAACTTATGCGGTTGCCGAAATCGGGGGCAATACGGGCCGACCGATCTCTGGCAGTGGTGACAAGGACAGCGATCTGCTCGGCTCTATTGCGATTGAACTCGTGGATGCTGACGCCCGCCCCTATTCCAGTTTTGAATTCGTGGCCGAGCTGCAAGAAGAGGTCAACCAGCACCCTCTGGCCGAGATTGTGAGCTTCCGCGGATTCCGCTCTGGGCCGGGGGGCGATGCGCTGGACGTCCAGTTCTACGGTGCCACGGCCGAAACCCTGAAGGCCGCGTCCGAGGCGCTGAAGGATGCGTTGATCCAGTTCCCCGAAGTCTCAGCGGTCGAGGATAATCTGGCTTACGACAAGCAAGAATTGGTGCTGGAACTGACTGCCCAAGGGCAGGCGCTTGGGTTTGATATCGACAGCCTTGGGACTGTGATCCGCAACCGTCTGAACGGGATTGAGGCGGCAAGCTACCCCTTGGGGCCGCGTAGCGCGACCATTCGCGTGGAATTGCCCGAAGGTGAAACGGCTGCTGATTTTCTGGATCGGATGATGATGCGGACGGCGCAGGGCGAATATGTGCCCTTGTCGGACATCGTTTCTGTCACCCGCCGCGAAGGATTTTCGACAGTCCGCCGCGAGAACGGGATTCGACTCATTTCGATCACAGGCGATATTTCCGAGGATGACCCCGCCCGTGCTGCCGAAATCCAGAGCATCATGGAGCAAGATATCCTGCCGCAAATCGCGTCTGAGTATCAGGTGGAGTTCCGAATCGCTGGCCTGTCAGAGCAAGAAGACGAATTCTTGTCCGATGCACGGACGGGGCTGATTTTGGTTCTGCTGACGATTTACCTGATTCTCGCTTGGGTCTTTGCAAGCTGGTCGCGCCCCTTGGTGGTGATGAGCGTGATTCCCTTTGGTCTTGTTGGGGCGATCTGGGGGCACTTCATCTGGGATGTGCCGCTGTCGATGTTCACTGTTGTCGGCCTTCTTGGGATGACGGGGATCGTGATTAACGACTCGATCGTTCTGGTGACCACAATCGATGAATACGCCAAGGAGCGTGGGATCATTCCTTCGATCATCGACGGGGCCACCGACCGGTTCAGGCCAGTCCTGCTCACCACGCTTACCACGGTTCTTGGACTTGCGCCGTTGCTTTACGAGACCTCAGCCGATGCGCAGTTCCTGAAGCCTACGGTGATCACGTTGGCCTACGGGCTTGGCTTCGGAATGTTCCTTGTGCTGTTGGTCGTGCCAGCACTGATTGCGATCCAGACTGATATCGGTCGTCTGATGGGGGCAGCACGCACTGCGAGCAAAGCTTCTCGTGCGCCAGTCGTGCAGCGGGGCACACAGTTAACGGCTCTGGCGATTTTCCTGTGGGGGGCTTTGACGATCGGTTGGGTGGCTGTCACCGGCGCTGCGCTGCCGCAGGTAGCAGCTGTGCTGCCGATGGTTCAAAGCATGGGTGGCGCGTTTTTGGTTTTCGCGGTCGGAACGATGATGCTGTCCCTGATCGGGTTTGGACTGACGGCATCAATGATGGGCCGCCGCGCGGCTTAATCGCAGCCGTGCACTTCGACCGCGTAGTCGCTGCCAAGAACGGTAAAGGTGATCGCCGAACGGTCGATCATCATGGTGCCGCCGGATATCGAGCTTAGGTCAGCAGAGATATGCAGGGTGTTCCCCGCGCGGTGCGTTTCAGCCGGATCGACCCAGATGCGCGGATTGTTTACCTCGACCACAGAGCTTTCGCGCGTCCCCGAGGGCGGCATGGCCAATGTTGCGTTCAGGGTCAATCCAGCGCTGGTATGCTCCAGATCACAGTCGACGTCGCGCACGCCTGCTTCGGTCCGACTAAACGGCCGAGAGGCCATGGCCGCAGCGATTTTGGGATCACGGTGACCTTGCAGAGGCAGGTCTGCTGAAAAAGGCAGCGTGACCGGCATGCAGATTTCCTCGCAGACACCCATGTCCACTTGGCCGCGTAGAATGATCGGTTTGCCCGGGTCTTGGGGGACGAGGCGCATGGGCAGCACGAGCCCGTCTTTGTAGCCAATCGTCTTGTAACCACTGCTCTCGAACACCTCTGGCGCAGGCCAGATGAAGCCGACGGACTTCAGGTTCTCGGACCCACTCCAGTCGAAATAGGGGGGGATTCCGGCCTCGCCCGGCGCGCGCCAGTAGGTTTTCCAGCCCGGCGCCAAGGCCACATCCAGCGCCGCAATGTGCGAGCCATCAGATTCCTTCCACCCAGACAGGATCTGGTGGTGAATCGTGTCATCATAGCTACCGGCCATGGCGGGCGCGGCAGCACACAAAGCGAGGGTCAGAGAAAGGGCGCGGCTGTGTTTCATCTCTTACAAATGCGATGTGTCCTTGGTTTTTCCAAGTCACATTGCAGCGAGAGAGTGTGTTACAACGCCTTGCCAGTGACAGAATTGCAGCACATGCTGTTCGGTATGAGCAGCAACACCACAGACCTGACCGGCAAACTTCTGATCGCGATGCCAGAAATGGGCGACCCCCGCTTTGAGCGGAGCGTCGTTTATTTGTGCGCCCACTCTGACGAAGGCGCGATGGGCTTGATCGTTAATAAACCGACTGACGATGTGGTCCTCGGCGACCTGCTCGAGCAGTTGGATATCCCGCAAGGGCCGTCGACCCGCAATATCATCGTGCATTACGGTGGACCGGTCGAGCATGGCCGCGGTTTTGTCCTACATTCAAGCGATTACCAGTCGGACACAGCTACGTTGCAGGTCGATTCCCGCTTTGGGATGACGGCCACAGTGGACATCTTGCAAGAGTTGGCTCGCGGCGAAGGGCCGTCGAGCGCGCTTATGGCGTTGGGCTATGCGGGCTGGGGACCAAACCAGCTGGAAGAAGAGCTGCAAGAGAACGGCTGGCTCGTCTGTGATGCCGAGTTGGAACTCGTATTCGGGACAAGCGACACCGATAAATGGATGAGCGCGTTGCACTCTATGGGCATCGACGCGCTGAACCTGTCCGCGAGCCAAGGCCGCGCTTAATCGCGAGGGGCAGCCGCGCGATTCAAGCGGTCGTTGATGGCCAAACCCAGTCCGTGATTCGGAATCGGTGCGACCGCTATGCCGTGGGGTGCGAGCGCATCAAGTGTATGGAGCGCAGGGAAAAGGTTGGTGGCCGCTTCGGTCACGTCCGCAGTCTCTGACAGGTTCAGATCGCAGTCCATCTCTCCGAAACCCAACAGCAGTTCGTCGCCCTCGCGGGTTGTGGCGTTCAGGCGGACTTTGGCACCGGGCGCGTAATGAGAGACCAGCTGACCGGGGGCTGTGATGCCTGCGCCTGCGCCAGCCAAGGGCTGGCCAAGAGCGCCCTCGGCATCTTCCATCGACAGCCCGCCCGGACGCAGCAGGCGCGGGGTGCCGTCATATACGCCGATGATCGTGGACTCGACGCCGACGGGGCAGGGGCCGCCATCCAGAATTGCAGCAATGCGCCCGTTCAAACCTGCCATGACGTGGCCGGCCGTTGTGGGGCTGATTTTTCCTGACGGATTGGCCGAGGGCGCGGCGAGGGGGCATTCGCTCACGGTCAGCACTTTGCGCGCCAAGTCATGGGCGGGTAGGCGGATCGCCACGGTGTCCAATCCCGCGGTGACCAGCGGTGACAACCCGTGTCCCTCTTTTAAGGGCAGCACCAAAGTCATCGGGCCAGGCCAGAAGGCGTGGGCCAGCGCCTCTGCCATCTCGTTCCAGACGACATAGCGGTGCGCAGCCTCGATACTCGGCAAGTGTACGATTAGCGGGTTGAAACTGGGGCGCCCTTTGGCCTCGTAGATTGCGGCGACGGCGGCATCGTTTCGCGCGTCACCGGCCAACCCGTAGACCGTTTCGGTGGGCAGCGCGACCAACTGGCCACTGCGCAAAAGCTCGCTAGCGTGGTGCACGCCTGCGTCGGTGTCCGGTAAAATCAGGGTATTTTCTACGACCATAGTTTCTGTGACGCCGCGTTTCAGTTGAAGCAAAGAAGGCAACGGATAGGGTTCCCGTTAATCAGACCCATAACGGGGCCGAAGCCCAAGGCCAAGCCCGCTTGAGAGGAGCACGCCATGCCCTATCGCGCGCCGATAAACGAATTCAGCTTTATTTTTGACAAGATCGTCGGTCTCGGCGACGTCACCAGCACGCCTCTTTTCGAGGATGCTTCGCACGATGTGGTGACCGCTATTCTGGCCGAAGCTGCCAAGCTGAGCGACGAAAAGCTGGCCCCCGTGAACCGTTCGGGCGACGAGCATCACACGGTTCTTGAGAATGGCGTCATGCGCGCGGCCCCCGGCTATGGCGAGGCGTACCAAGCCATTGCCGAAGGCGGCTGGGTTGGCATCGCAGCGCGTCCCGAGTCCGGTGGCATGGGGCTGCCCATGACCGTGGCGAGCGCGGTGAACGATATGATGGGCGCAGCCTGTCTGTCACTTCAACTGGTGCCGCTGCTGTCCATGGGGCAGATTGAGGCGCTGGAGCATCATGCCTCGGACGCCATCAAGGAACTCTACCTGCCCAAGTTGACCAGCGGTGAATGGACCGGCACGATGAACCTGTCCGAACCGCAGGCCGGCTCGGATGTAGGCGCGCTGGCGACCAAGGCAGAGCCGAATGGTGACGGCACGTTCTCAATCACCGGTCAGAAGATCTGGATCAGCTGGGGCGACGCAGATTTCGCGGAAAACATCTGTCATCTGGTTCTGGCCCGCCTGCCCGACGCGCCTAAGGGGACCAAAGGCATCAGTCTGTTCATGGTGCCCAAATTCCTGCCCGACGCGGACGGCAACCCGGGTGAGCGCAATGACCTGCGTGTCGTCAGCATCGAGGGCAAGATGGGCCTGCACGGTAGCCCGACCTGCGTGATGGAATATTCCGGTGCCAAAGGCTGGCTGGTCGGCCCCGAGGGCGGCGGCATGGCGGCCATGTTCACCATGATGAACAACGCGCGTCTTGGCGTCGGGGTTCAGGGTGTTTCGTCGGCCGAAGGTGCCTATCAGCACGCGCTGGCGTATGCGATGGAACGCAAACAGGGCCGCACTCCGGTCGAGGGACCGGGCACCATCATCGACCATGCCGATGTGCGCCGGATGCTGGCCGAATCGAAGTGCGATATCTTTGCGGCGCGCTGTATTGCGCTGGCCTGTGCGGCGGCGATCGATATGGGCAACGCGACCGGTGATGCGGCGTGGAAGGCCCGCGCAGCTTTCCTGACCCCTATTGCCAAGGCATTCGGCACCGAGACGGGCATGCGCGTGTCCGAAACCGGTGTGCAGATTTTCGGCGGCATGGGCTTTGTCGAGGAAACTGGCGCGGCGCAATACTACCGCGACGTCCGCGTGACCGCGATTTACGAAGGGACCAACGGCATTCAGGCCATGGACCTTGTCGCGCGGAAACTGATGGATGGCGGCGAGGCGGCGTATGCCCTGCTGGACGAGATTGAGGCTGATGCAGAAAAGACCCGCGCGACTCTGCCCGAATTGGCCGAGCCCGTCTGGCAAGCGACGGAGACTCTGCGCGAGGCGACCGAATGGCTGGTTTCTCAGAGCGACTTGCAGGACCGTTTCGCGGGAGCTGTGCCCTACCTGATGGGCTTTGCCCGCGTTCTGGGGGGCTACTACCACCTGAAGGCCGCGCTGGCCGAAGGGGGCGAGGGCACCCGCAGTCGTCTGGCCAAGTTCTACATTGATCGTTTGCTGCCCGAACATACTGGTCTGCTGACTCATGCGCGTCAGGGGGCGGTTGACCTTTATGCGATCACCCACGATGACCTCGTGGCATGAGCGCAAAGACAGGCATCCGTTATCCATTCCCCGACCCACCCGCCGAAGGCGAGGCTGTTGAAATTGCAGAAGGCGTCCTCTGGATCCGCCTTCCGCTGCCTATGGCATTGGACCATGTGAACGTCTACGCCCTGCGGGACGCGGGCGGCTGGACCATCATCGACACCGGCATGAACAGCCGCCGCACCCGTGCAATCTGGGACAAGGTCATGGCTGGCCCATTACAGGGCCTGCCCGTGCAGCGCGTGATCGGAACCCATCACCACCCGGATCACATCGGTCTGGCAGGGTGGTTCCAAGCCAATGGTGCCGAGCTCTTGATGGCGCGCACAGGCTGGCTGATGGCGCGGATGCTGCAACTGGACGAACAAGAGCGGCCGACAGAAGAAGCCGTCACCCATTGGCAGCGCGCTGGCATGGACGACGCTATTCTGGAGCAGCGCCGGAATGAACGTCCCTTTAACTTCTGCGATACCGTTCATCCAATGCCGCTGGGGTACACCCGCCTTCGGCAGGACGACACGATCCGCATGGGCGGGCGCGACTGGACCGTTCACACCGGCGGCGGTCACGCGCCCGAACATCTGACATTCTGGTCCAACGACGACCATCTGGTGATTTCTGGCGATCAGATCATCAGCTCAATCAGCCCCAATGTAGGCGTCTATGCGACAGAGCCAGAGGCCGACCCGCTCGCGGACTGGATTGAGGCTTGCGAGCGGTTGGGTGCGATGGCCCGAGAGGACCATTTGGTACTGGCGGGGCACAAGCTGCCATTCACCGGTTTGCCGACCCGCATGCGCCAACTTCTAGAGAATCACCACAACGCGCTGCCTCGTCTGGTCGACTGGCTGGACGAACCGAAAAAGGCGACAGACTGCTTTCCCGTCTTGTTCCGGCGCAAGATTGGGGCAGGGGAATACGGGCTTGCCTTGGTCGAAGCCGTTGCTCACTTGAACCATTTGCACCACCAAGGTCTTATTACACGCGATTTGGGGGCGGATGGCGCTTGGCTTTGGCGCAAGGCTGGCTAAAACTCTGCGGCAACACACCCCTTCGACGAAGTGGTGACAGGGCCGCTAAAATCGAATAAACGCGGCAGCGACGAACAGGAAAGGACGCCCGAGATGGCTGAACACAAGCACGGCAGCATGGACATCACCGACCAGCAGAACACCTTTGATGGGTTCATCAAGTTCACCAAGAACGCGGTGATCCTCATCATCCTGTTCCTGATCTTCTTGGCCCTGACCGGCGCCTAAGTTTCCCACCGGGGGTTTTATGAAACGTCGTTTTTTCCTGCTGGGTGCACCAGCAGTATTGGCTGGTTGTGCCGCAGAACCGATTTGGGCCCCCGATAACGAAGTGAACCGCTGGCGGTACCGACATGACGGTCCGCCCGCGATTACCCTTTATACGATGATCAGCAATGATACGGATGCCGGCGCGCACTCGGGGCTGATGATCAATGCCAGCGAGCGGATCCTGTTTGATCCCGCAGGCAGTTACCACTTTGCCGAAACGCCCGAACGCAACGATGTCTTCTTTGGCATCACAGAGCGGATTCGCGATTTCTACGAGCGGTACCATTCGCGTGTGACCTTCCGCGTCGTTGCGCAAGAGGTTGTCGTGACCCCCGAGGTCGCGCAGACCATCTACAATCGCGCTCTGAATTTCGGTGCGGTGCAAAAAGCGAACTGCACCCGTGCGGTCAGCACGGTGCTGCAGGACTTGCCACCGTTCGAGAATGTGGGTGTGACGTGGTTCCCCAAAACGCTCATGCGCGATTTTGAGGATATTCCTGGTGTCAAAGAGCGCCTGATCTTTGAAACCGATGAGGATAACAAGGATCTGGCGCTCAAGGCATTCAACGCCGAGGCAGAGTTCAACGCCCGTCAGGAGACCAAAGCCGCCAATTAACCCAAAATATAGAGCAATGAGTACAGCGCCACCGCCCCGCCTACGATGGCGAGGATGACGTTGCGTGTGACGTATCCTAAGGCTGCGGTTACGAATGCTGCACCCAGACGTGCGGGGTCCGGCGCTCCGCCTGTTGCGGCGGGGAACAGAATTGCGGGCGCGACCAATCCGGGTAGAACGGCTACGGCGGTGTAACGCAGATGGCGCAGCACCCATTCAGGGAGATCGCGGTCTCCAATCAGGCCAAGAAACACAAAGCGCAGGAAAAAGCTGCCTGCGCCAAGGCCAAAGATCACGATCCAGAGTTTGAGTGTGGGGATGTCGGCCATGATCATGCTGCCTTTGCGGTCATGCGGCGTTCGACTTCTGCGCCGACGGCCATTGCGGTGATCGCGGCGATCAGAAGGCCGAGGTTATAGGGCAGGCCCATGAAGACGAGCGCCAGTACGATCGACGTAAATGCGGCCGCGATATGTGCCAGCGAGCGCAGAGCGGGCGCAATGATCGCGAGGAACGTAATCGGTACGGCAAAATCCAAGGCAAGCCCGTCGGGAATCGAATTGCCGAGCAGCGCACCGGCAATAGTCGAGGCGTACCACAGGGGCACGACCGAACTGGCGGTGCCAACAAAGTAGGCAAACTTCTGTGATGGTGTCCGGTTTGGGTTCTTTTCGAACTCTAGCACAGAGGTCGCGTAGGTCTGGTCCACCAAGAGATAGGCGGCAAAAGCGCGCTTCCACAGGGGCATGTGGCCCAAATGGGGCGTGATCGACGCGGAATACATCGCCATCCGCAAGTTCACGGCCAGCGCAGAGATGAGCGCAATCGCGGCGGGCAGGTTGTCCGACAGCAATTGGAGCGCCGTGAACTGGGCCGCTCCTGCGATCACGACAACAGAGAAGGCCAGCGCCTCGAACACGTTTAGGCCCGCTTCGGTCGCAACAACACCGAACAGCAGGCCAAAGGGAACAATCACCAAAATGAACGGTGCGCCAGCTTTCATACCTTGGAAGAACTGGCTGCGGTCAGAGACGGCTTGCATGAGGGATCCTGCGGCTATTTTGCCTGAGAATCGCTAGTCCATCATTCGCGCTGATGCAATTGGGCGCGATGATAAAGTTTTGTTGGGTTGATCGTCACAATGCTTGCTTGTGATCTCGCACCAATGCGCGGGACGGGCTTGCAATTTAGTCGAATGTGCCCGCTGCGCGGCCTACAAGCATGAAAGCCCTGGCAGAGCGGGTGTCGGCGAAAAGGTTGATTTCCTCGTCGCTTGCTGTGTCCGCAAAGCTTGCGAACACCTTGTCGAACCGGCGCAGGAAGTGGTGGGCTGCATCACGAAAGATTGGGTCCTGACGCATGCGTCCTGCGGTCAGCGCCAGCGAGGACCGATCCCGAATGCCGCCGAGGGTCGAAACCGCGCCGCCTCTCTCTCCTGCCGCAAATTTACGCCACAACTCGGGTCGGGCGCGGTCAGGGCGTAGGTCATCCATGTAGATGCCGTCTTGGCTGAGCAGGGTCAGAATATCTTGGGCCGCTTGGATGAGTTGCGAGGCCTGATGATCCGCGAGGCCACGGCGCAGGGCGGCGAAGCCCTCTTTGTCATCGGGGGTCTCGGGGAAGTGGAGGGCACGGATGAAGTCGGTGTTCGACAGCGGCTGCCGATCGTCCTGATCCGAAATGCCAAGCGCAAGGGTAGGCTGATCTTCGGACTCGGAGACACTCGGGGTGGCAGGCAAGGCACGGATCGCATCCATCCGGCGCGAGGACGAGAACATCGCCAACGCGCTCTCGGTTTGCTGTTGGGTGGCGACCAGATCCTCGAGCTTCTTGATCAAGGCGGGGTCTACGCCTGTGTTGCGCGGGGCATGCTGCTGGCTGGACATATAGGTCTGACGAATACCATCGATGGCAATCTGCAGGCGCGCCGCCTCTTGGCGCATGATGCGCGCGGAACGGGCCGCGGTTGCGCCGACCCACATCATGCCGATTGGCATGAAGACGGCCAGCACTTCGATCACAATGCGCAGGCTGTCGCCGTCGTTTTCCGTTTCGATCCCAAAGAAAAAGAGTGCGCACAGGGCGAGCCACACAATCGTCAGCGCCACGGCGATCCACTCACCGGGGCTGACGTCGAATTTGGGCTCTACATCGCTGCGGTCGTAAAGACCCGGCGGTGTGCTGCCCTGCGTGCTGTTGGACATAGTCGTGTCCTTAGACGTAGGAAATCTTCAGGACTTCGTAGGACTTTTCGCCACCGGGGGTGCGAACCTCGACGCTGTCACCCTCTTCTTTGCCGATCAGGGCGCGGGCGATGGGCGATTTGATGTTCAGTAGACCCTTTTCGATGTCGGCTTCGTATTCGCCAACGATCTGCCAAGTTTTCTCGGCATCGGTATCCTCGTCAACGACGGTCACGGTCGCGCCGAACTTGATCGAGCCCGATAGCTTGGCCGGATCGATGACATCTGCCAGCGAAATGATGCCTTCGAGTTCCTTGATGCGGCCCTCGATGAACGACTGCTTCTCGCGCGCTGAGTGGTATTCGGCGTTTTCCGACAGGTCGCCGTGTTCACGCGCTTCGGCGATCGCTTTGATGATCGCGGGGCGTTCCACCGACTTCAGGTGCTTCAATTCGCTCTCGAGCGCGGTTGCGCCCGCGCGGGTCATAGGTACTTTTTCCATGGCCTCAGAATCCGTTATCGGCCTTGCCCCTGTCAGGGATGGCCGGTTTTTAGGGTTACGCTACCTGAACTGAGGCGGGCGGTAATTTCAAGAGCCATATGAATACAAGGTGGGATTCCTGCGATTCCGGCGCAAAAGGGCCGGCGTTTCTGCGCGCAACATGATAGCGGGCCTACATTTTGATAGGAATGCTGTGTCTCGGGTGCCTATTTGCTCTGCCTATACTCGGGGGGCAAGAAATAGGCTGTGCTTTGGGTGTTTGTGCTTTAGCAGGGCTTGTGCCGCAATGCCGCATTCAGCCATTTTAACGTCGTGTCGCGATTGACCGGCAGGGCTGATCCTGCGTAACACTGCGCCAAGTTTGAAATATTATTGCGCGAACGAGACAGAGGAGCCAGCAGCATGACCGAGATTGTGCGCGAAGCCATGGAATATGACGTCGTCATCGTTGGGGCCGGACCTGCCGGTCTGTCGGCGGCGATCCGTCTCAAGCAGCTGGACGCCGATATGAACGTCGTCGTTCTGGAAAAGGGCTCCGAAGTGGGCGCCCACATCCTGTCTGGTGCGGTGCTGGACCCCTGCGGTCTGGATGCCCTGATCCCCGACTGGAAAGAAAAGGGCGCGCCGATCAATGTGCCCGTCAAAGAAGACAACTTCTATGTACTGGGTGAGGCTGGCAAAATCCGTGTGCCGAACTTCCCCATGCCGAAACTGATGAACAACCACGGCAATTACATCGTCTCGATGGCGAATGTCTGCCGCTGGATGGCTGAGCAAGCCGAAGAATTGGGTGTCGAGATTTTCCCCGGCATGGCCTGTTCCGAACTGGTCTATGGCGAGAATGGCGAAGTCAAAGGCGTGGTCGCCGGCGAATTCGGCAAGAACGCCGACGGCACCCAAGGCCCTGGCTACGAGCCCGGCATGGAGCTGCATGGCAAATACGTGTTCCTGTCCGAGGGCGTGCGCGGTTCGCTGTCCAAGGAAGTCATGGCGAAATACGACCTGTCCAAGGGCCATTGCCCGCAGAAGTTCGGCATCGGCATGAAGGAAATCTGGGAAATCGACCCCGAGAAGCACCGCGAAGGCACTGTGACCCACACCATGGGTTGGCCTCTGGGTGCGAACGCGGGCGGCGGGTCGTTCATCTACCATCTCGACAATAACCAAGTGTATGTCGGCTTCGTGGTGCACCTGAACTACGAAAACCCGCACCTGTTCCCCTACATGGAATTCCAGCGCTTCAAGCACCATCCGATGGTTGCTGAACTGCTGAAAGGTGGCAAGCGCGTGGCCTATGGCGCCCGTGCGATCTCCGAAGGCGGCTACCAGTCGATCCCCAAAGTGACCTTCCCCGGTGGTGCCCTGCTGGGCTGTTCGGCCGGTCTGGTGAACGTGCCCCGCATCAAGGGTAACCACAACGCGATGCTCTCTGGCAAAGCGGCTGCCGAAGCAGCGTTTGACGCGATCAAAGCGGGCCGTCAGTCGGACGAGTTGACCGGGTATGAGGCCGAGCTGCGCGAAGGTGCGATCGGTCAGGACCTGAAGAAGGTGCGCAATGTCAAACCGCTGTGGTCCAAGTTTGGCCTGACCGCGAGCCTCGCTCTGGGTGGCTTGGACATGCATATGAATGAAAAGTTCGGCAAGTCTTTCCTAGGTACTCTGCGCCACGGCAAAACCGACGCGGCAGCGACCGGCAAAGCGGCGGATCACAAGCCCATCGACTACACGCGTCCTGATGGTGTTTTGTCGTTCGACCGTCTGACCAACGTTAGCTTCAGCTTCACCAACCACGAGGAAAGCCAGCCTGCGCACCTGCAGCTGAAAGACCCCAGCATCCCAGTGAACGTGAACCTGCCCGAATACGCTGGCCCCTCGGCGCGGTATTGCCCCGCAGGCGTCTATGAATTCGTCGAAGAAGAGGGCAAGGACACCCGCTTT
The DNA here is from genome assembly GCF_041224595.1 of Donghicola sp. XS_ASV15. Taxonomy (NCBI): domain Bacteria; kingdom Pseudomonadati; phylum Pseudomonadota; class Alphaproteobacteria; order Rhodobacterales; family Roseobacteraceae; genus Donghicola; species Donghicola sp. XS_ASV15. The sequence goes on from NZ_JBGFGN010000162.1 coordinate 77,953, forward strand.
GTCGTGAACTTCCAGAACTGCGTGCACTGCAAAACCTGCGACATCAAGGACCCCAGCCAGAACATCAACTGGACCACGCCTCAGGGCGGCGACGGGCCGAACTACCCCAACATGTGATGTCGATTGCAGTGTTGTGATCAAAAAGGGGCGGCCATTTGGTCGCCCTTTATTGCAACAGCCTGCATGCACCCGTAGGCTTGGCGCCAATCAAGACAACAGGAGGCGCCCTTGTCACCACTCCGCCCGTTCGTATTGGCTGCAGCTTTTGCCTGCGCAGGATTGCCAGCACTGGCCCAAGGGGTCTCTGGCGCCTATCTGGCCGGCCGCGTGGCGGAAACAGACCGCAACTTCTCTGAAGCGGCGAACCGCTTTGCCGAAGCGTTGGTGATGGACAAGGAAAACCCGCAGATCATGCAGGGCCTCGTCGGTGCGAATATCGCGCTGGGTGAATTGGATATCGTTGCGCCTGTCGCCCAAGACATGGTTGACCTAGGGGTCGGCAGCCAGTTGGCGCATATGGCGTTGCTCGCTCATGCCGCCAAAACGGGCGATTGGGATACGATCATCACCATGATCGACGAAGAGCGCGGCGTTGGGCCACTGGTCGACGGATTGAGTCGCGCTTGGGCCTTGGTCGGCAAGGGCGAGATGAGCGCTGCGCTAGAGGCCTTTGACGCTGTTGCGCAAGAAGACGGGCTGAACAGCTTTGGCATGTACCACAAAGCGCTGGCATTGGCGCTGGTGGGGGACCTCGAGGGCGCAAACGCCATTTTCTCGGGTGAAACCTCGGGCCGGATGCAGATTACCCGCCGCGGGGCGATGGCGAGCATCGAAGTGCTCAGTCAACTTGACCGGAATGACGATGCAATCCAGCTGATCGACTCCACGTTCGGGCCCGAGCTGGACCCCGCGTTGCGCCAGATGAAAGAGCAAATGGCCGCAGGGGAGCGGCTGCCGTTTACCCATGTGCGCAACGCTACAGACGGTATGGCTGAGGTCTATTTTGCGGTTGCGAGCGCGCTCGAAGGCGAGGCTGGCCCCGATTACACACTGCTCTATGCCCGCGTTGCGCAGTACCTGCGCCCCGAACACGTGGATGCGACACTCTTGTCGGCGGACTTGTTGGACGTGATGGGGCGCTACGATCTGGCAGAGGCGACCTACCGCCTGCTGCCCAAGGATGACCCGGCGTTTCATGCTGCCGAGCTGGGACGCGCGGATGCACTCCGCAGTGATGGCAAGGGGGACGCTGCAATTGAAGTGCTGCAATCCCTGGCAAAGACCCATAGCGATCTACCAATCGTTCATCTGACCTTGGGCGATTTCTACCGCGCCGAAGAACAGTACAAAGAAGCTGTTGCCGCTTATGACAAGGCGATCTCGCTTTATGAAAATCCCGAGGACGCGCGTTGGTTTGCCTATTACACACGGGGCATTGCCTATGAACGACTGGGGGAATGGGACAGCGCCGAATCGGATTTCCGCAAGGCTCTGGAACTCAGCCCCGGCCAGCCGCAGGTCTTGAACTACCTAGGGTATTCGCTGGTGGAAAAGGACATCAAGCTGGACGAAGCGCTTGGAATGATCGAACAAGCCGTCGCGACGTCGCCCAATAGCGGGCACATTGTAGACAGCCTTGGATGGGTTTTGTTCCGACTTGGCCGCTACGAGGAGGCTGCGGCGCAACTGGAGCGCGCCGCTGAATTGATGCCGGTGGACCCCATTGTGAATGATCATCTTGGCGACGGGTATTGGGCCGTGGGCCGCAAGATTGAGGCCCGTTTTCAGTGGCACCGCGCCTTGTCCTTTGACCCAGAGGAAGCAGATGCAGAGCGCATCCGACGCAAATTAGAGGTCGGTTTGGATCAGGTTCTCGCGGACGAAGGCGCGGCCCCGATTGAGGTGGCGAATGGCGATTGAGGCATTTGCCCCCGCCAAAGTAAACCTGACCCTTCATGTGACCGGCCAAAGAGAAGATGGATACCATCTTCTTGAATCACTCGTGGTTTTTGTCGGGGTTGGGGATCGGATCACGGTTTCAAACGCCAAAATGCTGTCGCTGACCGTTACGGGGCCTCGTGCTGCGGGTGTTCCAACCGGTCCGGAGAATTTGGTTCTCAAGGCAGCTGCATCTCTTGGCGGAGCAGGCGCGCGGGTTCATCTGGAAAAGCACCTTCCCGCTGCGGCGGGTATTGGTGGTGGCTCCTCTGATGCGGCAGCAACCCTGAGGGCTTTGTCACAACTGCACGCTACAGATTTGCCTGCGGACAACGGCCTGTCTCTGGGTGCCGATGTTCCGGTGTGTCTGCGCGCCGTGCCAACCCTCATGTCGGGTGTCGGAGAGGTTCTGACCGATGTTCCCCCATTGCCGCCTCTGTGGATGGTACTCGTGAATCCGGGTATCGAGGTGCCGACCCCAGCGGTGTTCCGTGGGCTGATCCGCAAAGACAACGCGCCGATGGCGCCGATTCCGTCCGGATTGTCTGCTGCGGCCTTTGCTGACTGGGCTGCGACGCAACGCAACGATCTGGAGATACCAGCGCGGGAGATCGCACCAGTGATCTCGGATGTGCTACGCGCGATTGCAGAAGAAGGTGCTTTGCTGTCGCGGATGTCCGGCTCTGGCGCAACGTGTTTCGGACTGTTTGGATCAGCGGAGGCTGCGTCCATGGCTGCACAGAGACTGAAAGAAAAAGCGCCCGCGTGGTGGGTGGACCACGGGGCGCTGGGGTCTTTCAAATAAGGGGGCGATCAGCGGATGCGTTCGACCACGTAATCCGCCAAATCGATCAGCATTTTCCGAACGGGTTGGTCGGGCAGAGTGGCAAGTGCAGTTTTTGCTTTTTCCGCCCATGCGAGCGCGTCCTGACGGGTGGCTTCCATCGCGCCATGTTTGGCTAGCAGACGCAGAGCTTCGTCCAGATCGCCGTCTTTCTGATCGCCATCCTCAATCGTGCGGCTCCAGAAGGAGCGCTCTGCCTCGTCGGCCGCAGCTACGGCTTTGATCACGGGCAGGGTCAGCTTTTGCTCGCGGAAGTCGTCGCCAATGTTCTTGCCCGTGGTATCGCTGTTGCCGCCGTAGTCCAGCAGGTCGTCCACAATCTGGAAGGCAATCCCCAGCGCATCGCCATAGTCAAAGAGCGCTTGCTCGTGCGCCTCTGGGGCGTCAGCGATGACGCCGCCCACTTGGGTTGCGGCCGAGAAAAGCGCTGCTGTCTTGCCACGGACAATCTTTAGGTAGGTGTCTTCGCCAGTGCGCAGGTCCTTGGCCGCGGTCAGCTGTAGGACCTCGCCTTCGGAGATGGTGGCAGAGGCATTCGCCAGAATCGCCAGAACGCGCAGGCGCCCCGTATCGACCATCAGTTGGAAGCTGCGGGCAAACAGGTAGTCGCCCACCAAAATGCTGGATTTGTTGTCCCAGAGCAAGTTCGCCGTGGGGCGTCCGCGGCGCTGTTCGCTTTCGTCGACAACATCGTCGTGCAGCAGGGTGGCGGTGTGAATGAATTCGACAGTGGCCGCGAGATGAACCGCATAGGGCCCTTCGTAGCCGCAGAGTTCCGCCGCTGCCAATGTCATCAAGGGGCGCAAACGCTTGCCACCAGCGCCAATCAGGTGGGCCGTCAGATCGGCAATGCGCGGCGCGCTATCCGAGACCATCCGTTCGCGGATCAGCGCGTCCACGGCGGTCATACCATCTGACAGATGACGCGAGAGCGCCTCGTGCGGTTTTTCGGTCGTATCGTCCAGGCTCATACAATCCCCATCGCGCAGTCTCGACAAAGCGTCATGCGACCCATTAATTGTTATTCATGGAAGAGCTGATCCGCACCAACGACCCGACGATCATCGCGTTCGCCCAAGCCCTTCTGTCTGGCGAGGATATAGACTGCTACACACTCGACGTAAACATGAGCATGACCGAAGCGGGGTTAGGAATTGTTCCTCAACGTCTCTTTGTGAAGCGTAAAGATCTGTTCATTGCTAAAGCAGTTTTACGAGACAATGACATCGAAGTCTGAAGAAATGGTAACGCGCGATGCCTTTTTGGGCGGCCGGGTCATGGCGCTACAGCCGAAAAATGGCTTCCGCTCTGGCGTCGATGCTGTTTTGCTCGCCTCGGCGGTGCAGGCCGTTCCGGGGCAAAAGGTGCTGGAATTGGGGTGCGGTGTTGGCGTCGCCAGCCTTTGTTTGAATGCCAGAGTTTCAGGACTGAACTTGACCGGAGTGGAACTCCAACAAGGTTATGCAGACCTAGCGCGACAGAATGCCACTGCGGCTGGTGCCGCAATGCGGATTTTTGAAGCCGATCTGGCGAAACTGCCCGCTGATTTGCGGCAAGAACAGTTTGATCACGTCATGGCCAATCCGCCCTACTATTCTATCGGTTCGCGGCAACCTGCGAAAAATGTCGGGCGCGAGACGGCTCTGGGTGAGGCGACGCTGATGCAGACGTGGATCGAGGTTGCAGCAAAGAGGCTAGCGCCAAAAGGTTATGCAACCTTTATCCAGCGTGCGGACCGACTCGCTGATATGTTGGGCCCGCTTTCTGCATGCCTTGGCTCGATCGAGGTGCAACCCCTGGCACCACGTGACGGAAAAGATTCGCATTTGGTGATTCTGCGTGCACGCAAAGATGGACGTGCGCCTTTGATTCTTCATGCGCCATTGATCCTGCACGAGGGTCCAGTACACTTGAGAGATGCAAACGACTATCAGACATGGGCTGTGGACGTTCTGATGAACGGACATCCCATGCCTTTGCGTTAATATCTCTTATTGATTTTCGAAAGATGCGCAAAAATACGCCGTGGGTTTACCTTTGTTGCGTTGCAGCGTGACAAAAGACCGAATCTGTGGTGCAATAAATCTGTTACATCAGCAGAGAGGAGTTTTTCTCAATGAACTTGACTTCACACGTTCAGGAACTGCGTCGTAAACATCAAGCGCTGTCGCAGGAGGTGGAATACGAAGTCCGATCTCCGAGTGCGGACATGCTCCGCGTATCTGAGCTGAAGAAGAAGAAGCTCGCTCTGAAAGAGCAAATCGAACGTCTGTCGACCCACTAAGGATTATCGACGTGGATCGGGAGTAAGGCACCGGTTTACTTGAATAAAGTTTGGATGGGCGCGTGGTAAACGCCCATTCATGGCGGACCCTCCGGCCAGACCCGGAGACGTGCGCGACAGTGGTCAGTACATCTCTAGGGGACGATACATGCACCCCTCTCAATCTATGAACACTGCCGATATGGCGCGCACGATTTACCGCATTTCTTTTGCACACCACTCTTCCAAATCGTGACGCCGGCCTCGCTTTTGCGGGGCCGGTTTACAGAGCGGCGTAAGCTGCGGCCTGTAGGCCCTATGTCTTCATCGCTCCCTGAAGGTGCGGCACGAAAAGCCGCGTCTGAACTTGCGCCGCTCTAACTCAGTTTGCAAAAATATAGGGGCCGATCGCGCGGACCGGCCCCTGTTTCATGCCAAAACCACGTCTGGTTTTGATATGGTTTGCGTATGGCAAACGTACTGACGTTTGCCACATCCCGCCCAATTAGACGAAGAACTGTGCGCCGTTCGCCGAGATGGTCGAGCCGTTGATGAAAGACGCATCGTCCGACGCGAGGAAGACCACGCAGCGCGCGATTTCTTCGGGCTCGCCCAGACGGCCTGCGGGAATGCCCGAGATGATTTTCTCGCGAACTTTCTCGGGGACAGCCAGAACCATTTCGGTTGCGATGTAGCCGGGGCAGATCGCGTTGGCGGTGATGCCCTTGGCCGCGCCTTCTTGGGCCAGCGACTTGATGATGCCCAGATCGCCCGCTTTGGTCGCAGCGTAGTTCACCTGACCGAACTGGCCCTTCTGGCCGTTGATCGAGCTGATGACCACAACGCGGCCAAAGCCACGGTCACGCATGCCATTCCACAGGGGGTGAACGGTGTTGAACACGCCGGTCAGGTTGGTGTCGATGACTTCTTGCCACTGTTCGGGGGTCATCTTGTGGAAAGGCGCGTCACGGGTGATGCCCGCGTTCGCGACAACAACCTCGATGGGGCCCAGTTCTTCTTCGACTTTGGCCAGACCCGCTTTGGAGTCTTCGTAGCTGCCAACGTTCCACTTGTAGGTCTTGATGCCGGTCTCTTCGGTGAAGGCGGCAGCTTTTTCGTCATTGCCCGCGTAGGTGGCGGCAACGGTGTAACCGGCCTCTTTGAGTGCTTTCGAAATCGCCGCGCCAATACCGCGCGAGCCTCCGGTGACCAATGCAACGCGTCCCATGTTCTCTCCGTGCGTTAGTAATTTTTTGTCCTAAAGGAATTAGGGCGCGCAATTTTCTTGCGCGCCCATTCGTCTTACGGCCGTTCGAAGCACATGGCAACACCCATGCCGCCACCGATACACAGTGTCGCGAGACCTTTCTTGGCGTCGCGGCGCTTCATTTCGAACAGCAAGGTGTTCAGGATGCGGGCACCGGACGCGCCGATGGGGTGACCGATGGCGATTGCGCCGCCGTTTACGTTCACCACGTCGGGGTTCCAGCCCATGTCTTTGTTCACGGCGCAGGCCTGCGCGGCAAAGGCTTCGTTCGCTTCGACCAGATCCAGATCTTCGGCTTTCCAGCCTGCCTTCTCGAGCGCTTTCTTCGACGCGGGGATGGGGCCGGTGCCCATGATCGAGGGGTCAAGGCCAGCGGTCGCGTAGGACGCGATGCGCGCCAGAGGCTCGAGCCCGCGCTTTTCAGCTTCTTCTGCAGTCATCAGCATGACGCCAGCCGCGCCGTCGTTTAGGCCCGAAGCGTTTGCCGCAGTGACCGAGCCGTCTTTGGTGAAGGCGGGGCGCAGTTTCTGCATGGCTTCCATGGTGGCGCCGTGACGGATGTATTCGTCCGCATCAACCACGATCTCGCCCTTGCGGGTTTTGATGGTGAAGGGCACGATTTCGTCCGCGAACTTGCCAGCCTTTTGGGCGGCTTCGGCCTTGTTCTGCGAGGCGACAGCGAATTCGTCCTGCATTTCGCGGGTGATCTGCCACTGGTCCGCCACGTTTTCAGCGGTCTGGCCCATGTGGTAGCCGTTGAACGCGTCCCACAGACCGTCTTTGATCATGGTGTCGATGTACTTCAGGTCGCCCATTTTCTGGCCCTGACGCAGTGCCGCGCAGTGGGGCGACATGGACATGTTTTCCTGACCGCCCGCTGCCACGATGGCCGCATCGCCGAGCATGATGTGCTGGGCGCCCAGAGCAACGGCGCGAAGGCCCGAGCCACACACCTGGTTGATGCCCCACGCGGCGGATTCGATGGGAAGGCCAGCGTTGATGTGTGCCTGACGGGCAGGGTTCTGGCCCTGACCGGCGGTCAGAACCTGACCGAGGATCGTCTCCGACACTTCGCTCTTATCGATGCCTGCACGCTCTACCAGGGCTTGCAGCATGGTGGCACCCAGTTCGTGGGCGGGCGTGTTTGCGAATGACCCAAGGAAGCTGCCAACTGCTGTACGCGCGGCGGATACGATAACTACGTTCGTCATATGCGGTGTCCTCTACCAAAATTCGGGGCAGAGGGCCGTCAGAGGCCGCTAATGTCGGCCTCGTCCTCCCTCCACCGACGGTGTATTGGTAGCAGGATTCTGCGGTGCCACAACAGTTCGTTCGTCGCTGTTAGCGCTAGGCAAGTCGTTTCCTAGTCCGACTTTGGTGCCAAGCGGGTCTCAGACTGGGAGCGCCGAATAAATAACCCTGCAGGCAATCGACCCCAATGGCGCGCAAACAGTCGGCTTGTCCCTTTGTTTCAACATGTTCTGCGATGGTGAACATCTCGAAGTGCTGGCCGATCGACATTAATGCACGGACGATTGCTTGATTATCGGGCGATGTGTCGATGCCGCGGATCAGGCTGCCGTCGATCTTGAGGATATCGAAGGCGAAGTCCTTGAAGTAGCGGATCGCGGTGCGGCCCGCGCCGAAATCGTCCAAGGCAAAGGCGACCCCTTTGAGCTGAATATCATCCATGATATTAAGGACTTGATCCGGTTGGGTCATCACGGATTCTTCTGTAATCTCTAGGATGAGCCGTTCGCCCACAGTCTCGTCGCGAGTCAGTCCGTGCTGAAGCGTTTTTAGCCACTTCTTGTCGTGCAACGACTTTGCAGAAAGGTTGATCGAGAGGCGCAGATTGGGGTGTCTGCACAGTTCGAGAAGACCAAATTCCAAGGCGACCCTGTCGATGATCCGGCCCATGTCTGTTGCCTCGGCCACCGGCATGAACTCTCGGGCCGGAATGACCCGTCCGGTCTCATCCATCACACGGATCAGACCCTCGTAAAATGCGATGCGGCTCGGGTCTTTTGTGACAACCACGGGCTGATAGGCCAGCATCACCTCTTTGTGCCGCAGGGCACGCTCGACCATCGCAAGGATATCCGAATCGCGCGAGCGCACGGCTGTTTCTAGGGGGTTCAGTCCCTTTGGCCGTTTCCGGCCCTTATGTCTTTCAAACATTCCAATACTCCCACCACGAAGGCAGGCTGGGCGATTCTGTTTTAACGACGTGTAAACGGGCAAATGCGCTGAAAATTGGAGATTGGTTTCGGAACGTGTTCATGGTTTGTTTGCACTTAGGTAGCTAGTCAGGAGTCGCGATAATGGTCACACGATGTGGATGGGTCACGGAGAATGCGCTGTACCAAGAGTATCACGACACCGAATGGGGCGTGCCCGAGCGGGACGGGCGAAAGCTGTTCGAATGCCTGTGTCTTGAGGGGTTTCAGGCGGGGCTGAACTGGCTGACGATCCTGAAAAAGCGCGAGGGGTTTCGCGCGGCCTTTGCGGGCTTTGATCCCTATGTGATCGCGGGCTGGGGCGAAGAGGATGTGGCGCGGCTGCTGGGCGATGCGGGGATTGTCCGGCACATGGGCAAGATCGAGGCGACGATCGGCAATGCCCGCGCGTGGATTGCCGTCGAACAGGAAGAGGGGTTTTCAGAGTTTGTCTGGTCGTTTGTCGGCAGCGTTCCGATGAGGCCGCAGCCCGCAACTTTGGCCGATGTGCCGGCCCAGACCGAGGTTTCGGTCAAGCTGTCAAAAGCCCTAAAGAAAAAGGGCTTTCGCTTTGTCGGGCCGACCACGGTCTATGCGTTCATGCAGGCTGTCGGCATGGTCGACGACCACGAGGCGGCCTGCGACTGGGCGCGTTAACTGGCGGGCGCGTCGATCAGGGTTTGCAGGATGTCTTTGGCGCTGTCGCTGGCCCAGTCGGCATCGCCCATCAGGCGTGCGATTTCCTGACCGTCGCGGTTCAGAATGATCGTGACCGGCAGGCCAAGGACACCCATATCGCGGGCGATGGCTTGGCGGTGGTCCATGTAGTGGGGCAGGTTCTCGACCCCGATTTCGCCAAAGAATTTGGCGATGCCTTCGGGCGAATTGCGGCCAGTGGCCAGCGTGACAACCTGAAAATCGTCGCCGCCGAGTTGGGTTTGCAGGTCCGATAGCATGGGCATCTCTTTGCGGCATGGGGCGCACCACGTGGCCCAGAAATTCACCAGAACGATCTGGTCGTCGAAATCGGTCAAGCGCATGGCGCCGTCGGGACCGCTGAATTCCAGATCGGACACGCGCTTTGGTTCGGCGTGGAACGACAGCTTTTTCATGTCGCCAGCCCGCAGTGCCTCTAACGTGGCGGTGTCAGCGGCAAGTGCAGGGCCATTTGCAACCAGACACATGGCAGTATAGAGCAACAGGGACTTTACAAGGCGCATCAAGACCTCCGGGGGCACGACATGTCAGACTCTTCCTCGAACGCAATGTGGGGCGGCCGTTTCGCCGCTGGACCGGACGCGATCATGGAGGCAATTAATGCCTCGATCGGGTTCGACAAGCGGTTGGCCGCACAGGACATCGCTGGCTCTCGGGCCCACGCGGCCATGTTGGCTGCACAAGGCATCCTGAGGGATAGCGACGCAGAGGCCATTCGTGAAGGCCTACTCACGGTGTTGTCAGAGATCGAAAGCGGATCTTTCGAGTTTTCGACTGCCCTTGAGGATATCCACATGAACGTGGAATCGCGGCTCAAGGAGATCGTGGGCGAACCCGCAGGTCGTCTGCACACCGCGCGGTCGCGCAACGATCAGGTTGCGACCGATTTCCGTCTGTGGACCCGTGACCAGATCGACGCCGCGATTGGCGGGGTCGAGGCGCTGATCCGTGCGCTGCTGGTGCAGGCCGAGGCGGGCGCGGACTGGGTGATGCCCGGCTTCACGCACCTGCAGACCGCGCAGCCGGTGACGTGGGGCCACCATATGATGGCTTATGTCGAGATGTTCAGCCGCGACCTGAGCCGTTTCAAGGACGCCCGCGCGCGCATGAACGAGAGCCCCTTGGGCGCGGCAGCGCTGGCGGGCACGTCCTTCCCGATTGACCGTCATATGACCGCCGAGGCGCTGGGTTTTGATCGCCCGATGGCGAACTCGCTTGATGCGGTGTCGGCGCGTGACTTTGCGCTGGAATTCCTGAGCAACGCGAGCATCTGCGCGATGCACCTGAGCCGCTTTGCCGAAGAGCTGGTGATCTGGTCCTCGGCCCAGTTCCGGTTTGTGACCCTGTCGGATCGTTTCTCGACCGGTTCGTCGATCATGCCGCAGAAGAAAAACCCTGATGCGGCAGAGCTGATCCGCGCCAAGATTGGCCGGATTTTCGGTGCTAACGTTGCACTGATGATGGTGATGAAGGGTCTGCCGCTGGCCTATTCCAAGGACATGCAGGAAGACAAAGAGCAGGTCTTTGACGCTGCCGACAACCTGATGCTGGCGCTGGCCGCGATGGAAGGCATGGTCAAGGACATGAGCGCGAACCGTCCGCAATTGGCGGCGGCTGCGGGCAGCGGATTCTCGACCGCGACCGATCTGGCCGACTGGCTGGTACGGGTTCTGGATATGCCGTTCCGCGATGCCCACCACGTGACCGGATCGCTGGTGGCGCTGGCCGAGTCGAAGAATTGCGATCTGCCCGACCTGACGCTGGACGACATGAAATCGGTGCACGACGCGATCACGGACGAAGTTTTCGGCGTGCTCGGGGTGGACAACTCGGTTGCGTCGCGCATGTCCTATGGGGGCACCGCGCCGGAACAGGTCCGCGCGCAGGTGGCGCGTTGGAAAGAGGTTCTGGGATGACACGGATTTTTGCCCTTGGGCTGGTGGCTTTGCTGGCCGCGTGCGGCGCGGATGGCGAGCCTGAGCGCCCCGAAAAGGGTGAACCTGCGTTTGGCGTGACACTGTCCGGAACCGCAGAGATGGGGATTTCGGGATGACACCGCTGCGCGTGATCTATCTGGCTTTGGCGCTGTGGGGGGCTGTGCACCCCATGGCCTATTTCCTGACCTGGTTCTGGGAGAACGGGTTTGCGATGGGGCCGATGATCGACGCGTGGCATGCGAATGCGGCATCCAGTGGGCTCGTTTGGGATCTGACGATCGCGGCGATTGCCCTGACCGTGTGGATTTTGGCCGAGGTTTGGGTGCGGCGGAACTGGATTTCGCTGATCGCGATTCCGGCGACGTTCTGCATCGGGGTCAGCTGCGGGTTGCCGCTGTATCTCTATTTCCGGAGCCGCCCGATCGACTGAGCCGTCGGATTTTGGGTGTTTATGCCAAGATGAAGGAGCGGGCGCGCTGATGCGGTGCCTGCTCTTTTTGGTCACGTTTTCGAGTGGCTCGTCGCGTTTCGCCATTTCGCATATTGAGGCGACTCCCGCGTCTGCCAGGAAAAGGCCGGCAATAAAGCGAATATCTAGGGGCTTTTGCGCGGCTGTGATTGCTTCGTCCGGCGGCTGTGCCTAAAAGGCGGCGCAATGAAACGCCGCAAAGGAGGCTGGCCCATGGATCATTTCCTGTACCGCGATGGCGCACTCTTTGCCGAGGACGTGCCGGTTTCCGAAATCGTCGCGGCTGTTGGCTCGCCCGTTTATATTTATTCGACCGCGACGCTGGAACGGCACTTTAAGCTGTTTGACGAGGCTCTGGCCGGTATGGACCATCTGGTGTGCTACGCGATGAAGGCGGCCAGCAATCAGGCGATCCTGAAGACTTTGGCGGCGCTGGGCGCGGGCATGGATGTGGTGTCGGGCGGTGAGTATGCGCGCGCCAAGGCGGCGGGTGTGCCCGGCGATCGCATCGTGTTTTCCGGTGTGGGCAAGACCGACGAGGAAATCCGCGCCGCGCTGACCGGTGGCATTCGCCAGTTCAACGTGGAATCAGAGCCCGAGATGCGGGCGATTGACCGTGTGGCGCAGTCTTTGGGCGTTGTGGCTCCGATCACCGTGCGTGTGAATCCAGATGTGGATGCCAAGACCCACGAGAAAATTGCCACCGGCAAGTCGGAGAACAAGTTTGGCATTCCGATCGCCAAGGCGCGAGAGGTCTATGCCGAGGCGGCGTCGATGAAGGGCCTTAAGGTCATTGGCATCGACGTGCATATCGGCAGCCAGCTGACGGATCTGGAACCCTTCCGTCTGGCGTACCGCAAGGTCGCGGAACTGACCGAGACCCTGCGCGCGGATGGGCACGAGATTTCGCGTCTGGATCTGGGCGGCGGTCTGGGGATCCCCTACGAGCGCGGCAATTCGGCGCCGCCGCTGCCTGTGGAATACGGCAGCATGATCAAGGAAGAATTGGGGCATCTGGGCTGCGAGATCGAGATCGAGCCCGGTCGTCTGATCGCGGGCAATGCGGGCATTCTGGCCAGCCGGATCATCTATCTGAAAGAAGGTGAAGGCCGCGAGTTCATGATCATTGATGCGGCGATGAACGATCTGATCCGTCCGGCGATGTACAGCGCGCACCACGATATTGTGCCAGTGCAAGAGGCCGCGCCGGGGGCAGAGCAGCAGCCCTATGACATCGTGGGGCCGGTGTGCGAATCGGGCGATACCTTTGCCAAGGGGCGCATGATGCCGAAGCTGTCCGAGGGGGATCTGGTCGCGTTCCGCAGTGCGGGGGCCTATGGCGCTGTGATGTCGAGTGAATACAACACGCGGCCCCTGATCCCCGAGGTTCTGGTGAAGCATGATCAATTCGCTGTCATCCGTCCGCGGCCGAGCTTTGACGAAATCATAAACCGCGATACCATCCCCGAGTGGCTCTGAGGCAATGTCGCCCGGAGCAAGCTATTCCGGGCGAGGTGCATGGCAGCGCAAGAACAGCTTCCGAAATCCATTCGTAAACCGCTGGCACTGACGTGGGCGGGCCTGTGGGCAGAGCGTGTGACGCATGCCTTTTGGCCTGTCTGGTCGGTGCTGTTTGTGTTTGCGGGACTGATGATGTTCGGCCTGTTCGGGCCGCTTCCGTTCTGGGGGCTGGCGCTGACGGTTGGCCTGTTTGGTCTGGCGGTGGCTGTTTATTTGGTGCGGGGGCTGCGGTCATTCCATATGCCGTCGCGCGAGGATGCGCTGCGTCGGCTGGATGCGACTTTGCCGGGCCGTCCGATCGCAGCGCTGCGGGACCGTCCCGCAGTTGGCAACGGGGACCCCGCGTCCGAGGCGCTGTGGCATGCCCATTTGCTGCGCATGGCAGAGCGGGTTCAGGCGGCAAAAGCCGTGGGCCCTGCGCTGAGCCAGACCAAGCGCGATCCCTATGCCCTGCGCTATGTCGCGATTGTGGCTGCGGCGATGGGCCTTTTGTTCGGGTCATTTGGCCAGATGGGGGCGTTGTCTGATGGCACGGGCAGCGGGGCTGCCCAAGCGGCGGGGCCGTCTTGGGAAGGATGGGTCGAGCCGCCCGCGCATACCCGTCAGCCTGCGCTTTATTTGAATGATTTGGCCGCTGGACCCTTGGACCTGATGCAGGGGAGCCGTGTGATCGTACGCCTATATGGGGGCGAGGGGCTCACGCTGTCCGAGACTGTGAGCGGCGATGCGCCAGAACAGCTATTGACCGCTGCCGATGCACCTGTTCGCACGCGAGAATTTTCTGTCGCTCAGAGCGGCACCTTGGAAATCACGGGGGATGGCGGGCGTGCTTGGACGGTCGCTCTGCGGCCTGATGCTGTGCCGACGGTGTCGCAGAATGGCGAGGTGGAGGCCACCCCCGAAGGCGAGATGAGCCTGCCGTTCTACGCCGAGGATGACTATGGGATCGTGGGGGGCAGCGCGGAAATCCGGCTAGATCTGGCTTCGGTGGATCGTCGCTATGGGCTCGCGCTGGAACCTGAGCCGCGCGACGGTTTGCGCTCTGATCTGCCGCTGAGCTATTCGGGAAGCCGTCAGGCTTTTGGCGAGATTCTGCGAGAAGATTTCTCGAAGCACCCTTGGGCGAATTTGCCTGTGCACGTTGTGCTTCGGGTGGAAGATGCCATCGGGCAGGTGGGACATTCAGATGTGCTGGCCTTTGAATTGCCCGGGCGCAGGTTCTTTGACCCCGTGGCGCGCGCAGTAATTGAGGCGCGCCGTGATCTGATGTGGAACCGCGAGAATGCTTCGCGGATCGGGCAGGTGATGCGGGCGGTGACCTATCGGCCCGAGGATGTTTTTCGCAACATGGAGCGGTACGAGGGCCTGAAAGCCATTCTGGCGCGTCTTGAGACTGCGGGGACATCCATGGACGCTGAGACCCGCGATGCGCTGGCCGAAGAGCTGTGGGCCTATGCGCTGGAGCTGGAAGACGGCGATCTGGAAGATGCAAGAGAGCGGATGCGTCAGGCGCAGGAACGCCTGACCGAGGCGATGCGTAATGGCGCCAGCCCCGAAGAGATCGAGCGGTTGATGCAGGAACTGCGCGATGCCACGCGCGATTTCATGCAGGAATTGGCCGAGCGGAACGGCGACCAGATGGACGATGATGCGCAGAGCAACTCTGAAAACACCATGGAGCTGACCCAGAACGATCTGCAAGAGATGATGGACCGCATCCAAGAGCTGATGAACGAAGGCCGCATGGCCGAGGCACAGCAGATGCTGGATCAGTTGATGCAGATGATGGAGAATATGAGCGTCCAACAAGGGCAGGGCGGTCAGGGCCAGCAAGCCATGGACGATCTGGGCAACACGCTGCGCGAACAGCAAGAATTGTCGGACGATGCGTTTGACCAGCTGAATCAAGGGCAGCAAGGTCAAGAAGGCCAGCAGCAGGGTCAGGGTCAACAAGGCCAAGGCCAACAGGGCGATCAGGCCCAGAATGGTCAGGGACAGGGCCAAGGGCTTGCCGATCAGTTGGCGCAGCGCCAGCGGTCCCTGCGCAATGAACTCGAGCGTCAGCGGCGCAATCTGCCCGGCGCGGGCACCGAAGACGGCGATGCGGCGCGGCGTAATTTGGACGATGCGGGCCGGTCTATGGACGAGGCAGAGGATGCCTTGCGCGACAATGATTTGGGCGAGGCGATAGACCGTCAGGCCGATGCCATTGAGAGTATGCGCGAAGGGCTGCGCAGCTTGGAGCAGGCGCTTGAGGGGCAGGAGCAGGGTCAAGATCAGGCCGGCGGCCAACAAGGGCAGGGCCGACCGATGGGCGAGGGCCGTCAGGATCCTTTGGGTCGCCGCGAAGGCAACGGCGCGCCTATGGGGACCGAAGACCCGATGCTGAATGGCGAGGATGTGTACCGCCGTGCCGAAGAACTGACCGAAGAGATTCGCCGCCGCTCGGCTGAAACCGAGCGTCCAGAAGAAGAGCGCGACTACCTGAACCGACTGCTCGACCGCTTCTGAGGATTATTCCAAGGGCTGGGCTTCAGAGCTGAAGCTGTCGAGCCACGCGGCCACATTCCGCGCCTTGGTGTCCAGCCACCCGCGTGCTGTGTCTACTGATGTGACATAGGTGCGCAGGGCTGGTGCGGCAGCGGGCATGGAAGCCGAAATCGCACCGGCTTTGACGTAGAACATCGCAAGCAACAGGGCGAAAATTATTGTCAGGAAGAAGCCCGAACGGAAGCCTTTTTGCCGTTCCTCCTCGGGGTCTTCCATCAATTCGCCCGGGGTGCGGACAGACCGGACTTTGGGCGCTTCGCGTGTGCGAAGCGTGGAATTGATATCTTCTACATCAGGGAGCAGATCGCGGCGCGAGCGATGGCCGGTGTCCTGTTCGGAGGCCATTTCCGCTGCGAGCAGCTCTGCTTCTGCGGATGCGTAATCTTGTGCCTCTTCTTCCTCTTCTGCCTCGCGCGCCTCTTTTTCGCGCAAAGACGGGATGTCGGCGGGTACGATCCGCTTCTTGATGGGTTGCATCAGGCCAAGTTCTGGTTGGCTCTCTATCGGTCCGCTTTCTTCCTGAGCGCGGCGCTCAGCCTCGAACTCGGCCTCTTGCTGAAGAACCTCACGAACCTTGGGGTCAAGTTCGCGGCGAGGCAGGTCAGGCGCTGGCGCCTCTTCGTCCTCTGCATCAGCGGGGTCGTCAAGGACCGGTTCATCGGTCGGCAGATTGGTTTGCGCCTCTTCTTCGGCAGCAAGACGGTCGAGCATTTCTTCGGGCGAAATCTCACCTTCGGACTCAGCAGCCTGCTCGGGTGTCTCATCAAGAGGCGCGTCGGCGGGCGCCAGATTCTCTTCCTGATCTTTGGCAGAATGGCTGGCGGGCTCTTGGAACCACGTGTTGGCACAGTTCGAACACTGCACGTCCCGACCTTCTTCCGGAATAACGTTATCCGGAACTTCGTAGATTGCGCCGCAATTCGGACAGGTAAGCCGCATCAAGCCCCGCTTCGACGACCAAGGCGTCATAGGTGAGTTATCATTTTCATCCGTTGTAATCCTTGTTGAAACAAAGGCAAAGTCAATGTTTACCGTGCATTGCAACGGTTTCTAGCGTACGGCAAAAGCGTATCGGACAGGAAAAGCGAGGGGCGAGTGGTGATCGAGCTGGACAACATGGCTTACAGCTATGGCGGTGGGGAGCTGCTGAGCGGTGTCTCGTTGCAGTTGCAGCCTGGGGCTTTTCACTTTCTGACCGGCCCGTCCGGGGCAGGCAAAACAACGTTTTTGCGCCTGTGTTACGGCGATTTGACGGCGACGGCAGGCAGTGTGCGGCTGTTTGGTCAGGACGTCCGTGATCTCACCCGAGATGATCTGGCCATCATGCGTCGCCGGGTCGGGGTCGTGCATCAGGACTGCCAGTTTCTGGATCACTTGCCGCTCCATGAAAACATCGCACTTCCGCTGACAGTTTCCGGCCAAGGCGGAAACGAGGACGCCAATTTGCGCGAATTGATTCAGTGGGTTGGGTTGTCGCACCGCGCGCGGGCGCTGCCGCCAGAGCTTTCGGGTGGTGAACGTCAAAGAGCGGCGCTGGCGCGGGCGGTGATCATGTCACCTGATGTTATTCTTGCAGACGAACCGACGGGCAACGTGGATTGGGAGATGTCCCAGCGCCTGTTGACTTTGCTGATTGAGCTGAACCGGTTGGGCAAAACAGTGCTGATCGCGACGCACGATCTGGCGCTGATCCGCGCGGCGAAGTCGCAGGTCCAAGTGCGCGTGCTGCGGATCGCGAACAGGAAACTGCAATTTGCGGGGGCTGATCTATGAACCCTCTTCGCTGGATTCTGTCAATTTTCGCGTCGGATTCGCAGGCTGACCGTGTGGTTCCGCCAACCGGCCACACCGTCCGACTGACCCTGTTCAGCGCCGCGGCCATGGCTTTTCTCGCTGTGTTTGCGATGGCTTTGTCTATGGCGACAGGGCGTTTGGCCGTGCGCTGGGGGGACGAATTGGCGCGCTCTTCGACGATCCGGATTTCTGCACCCGAAGCGCAGATGACGGCCCAGACCGAAGCGGCTTTGCGCGTTTTGTCGACCACGCCGGGAATCAAGAGCGCCCGCGCGCTGACCGACGAAGAGCAGCAGGCGCTACTGGCCCCTTGGTTTGGGAATGGTGTCGCCTTGGATGCGCTATCTGTCCCGCAACTGATCGAGGTTGTCGAAGAAGGCGAGGGATACGACGCAAATGGTTTGCGTTTGCGTTTGCAGGCCGAAGTTCCCGGCGCGACTCTGGACGACCACGCGCAGTGGCGCAAACCCTTGATCCGCGCGGCGATCAGCCTGCGGCGGCTCGGCACTCTGTCACTCTTGTTGATTGGGGGCACCACGGCGGCGATGATTACCTTGGCGGCGACCGCGGCCTTGGCGGCGAACGCACAGGTCATTCGTGTGCTGCGTCTGGTAGGGGCGACCGACGTTTACATCGCCAGCGCGTTTGTACGGCGGTTTACCGTGCGGGCGCTGTTTGGTGGAGTGATCGGAACCGTGATTGGAATGGTCGCGGTGTTCCTGCTGCCAAGCGCACAGACCGAGGGAGGCTTTCTGACCGGGCTTGGTTTTCAGGGCTGGCAATGGGCTTGGCCCTTGGCGATCCCGCCCTTGGGGGCTGTTGTGGCTTATTTCGCGACCCGCGCGGCCGCGATGCGGACGTTGAGAGGACTGCGATAAATGGCAAAGGCGTGGCGTTGGGTCAGATCCATTGTGTTCTTGATCCAGATGTATCTGATGATGCCCGTGCTTGGGCTGCTTTACCTGCCTTGGGCGCTTGTTGACCGCCGCGGCGCTTATGGGGGGATCCATGCCTATTGCAAATGGGTGCGATGGACCGCGTCATGGATGGTGGGCCTGCGGACAGAAATTCGCGGAACCGTCCCGACAGGTGAAGTGATCGTCGCCTCGAAGCACCAGAGTTTTCTGGATATCATCATGATTGCCAGCGTTGTGCCGCGCCCGAAATACATCATGAAGGCGAGCCTGCGTTTTGCCCCTGTGCTGGGGTGGTATGCGGGCCGCATTGGCTGCGTGGCAGTTGAACGCGGCAAACGGGCCGAAGCGATGCGCAACATGGTCCAGCAAGTAAAGCATGGGGATACGCCTGCCGGTCAGTTGATCATTTACCCCCAAGGCACCCGGGTCGCACCGGGTGTTGATGCCCCCTACAAAATCGGGGCTGGCGTGCTGTATCGTGAGACTGGACAAGACTGTGTCCCCGCCGCGACGAATGTCGGGGTCTTTTGGCCGCGTACTGGGATTTACCGAAAGCCGGGTCTTGCAGTGGTCGAATTCCTAGAGCCGATCCCAGCAGGCGCACGGATCGAGAGCATGATGGAGGTTCTCAAGGATGTCGTCGAAACGCGGTCTGACGCCCTGATGGCCGAAGCCGGTTTTAACGTTATCAAAAAATAGATTTTTTTCGCGGGTGCAGCGACGGAAGCCAACGAAGGCTTCGTTTAACCTGATGTCTGCCGCACTTTGACCCTTTGCGGCATTCGCACCGCTCACAAGTTCGCTTGTGAAACTGCGCCGGATGAGCCTGATCCTCGCTCATCCGGCCTTTTTTATCAGCGAGAGACCTCGAGAATGGTCCACTTCTGAACCTGACCCAGAACCGTCCCGCCGTTCATTTTGATACGGTCGTTAATTGCACCGGTCTCGTGGCTGGGGCAGCCAATCAATTTATGGTTTTCGGAGATGGTAAATGCCTGCGTCGCTTCGTTTGGCGTCAGCACCTGGCACACGTCATAGGTATATGGATAGGGACGCACGGCATCGAGCTCATTCATCTCTGGTGTTGTGTAGATGGCGCGATCTGGCGGAGTGTTTTGCATACAGGCGGTCAAGGCAAGCGGTATCAGCAGGAACGCGATTGGCGTCTTCATCTTTGAAACTTTCAATTCATTTAAAAATAGATAAGCGATGCATAGTGCAGACCTTGATATCAACGGGCAAGGGTTTCGGCGCTACTCTAGCGATTTTTCAAAGAAGTGGTCGGGGTAGGGATCATCATTGAAACGATCAATCTGGGTCCACCCGGTCGTCTGGTAAAGGCGGATCGCCTCGGGGAGGGCGCTGTTAGTATCAAGGCGCAGGGTTTTGATGCCGAGGGTACGCGCGCGGTCTTCTGCGTCGTTCATCAGTCGTTTGGCGAGCCCGAGGCCGCGCGCGGATGGGGCGATCCACAGGCGCTTGACCTCAGCGATCGGGCCAGCGTTGCCTTTGATCCCGACGCAGCCAATCGGCATCCCGTCCGACAGTGCCACCAGGAATGCCCCACGCGGGGGGATCATGTCGGTTGCCTGCGGGTCGCAGGATAAATTGACGTCGAAGCCGGTTTTGAAGCGGCGCCCCAGTTCGGCATAGTATTCGTTCAGGCAGAACAGGGATTGAGGGGCACGCGGGTCGCGTTCCTCGATCACGATCCGGTCTTGGCCGAGGGCGCTGGCGATCAGATCCATCGCAGCGAGCAACGCTTCGGGGCGCGGGTGACGGTCCAGCAGGTCAGCGGCGCGGGTATTACTGATCTTTTCGTAAGCGGTGAATTCGGCCTGTCCTGCTGGGGTGAGCGCGGCAATGCGCGCGCGGGCGTCAGTGGGGCTGGGGGATAGGGTGATTAGGTCTTCGCCCTCGAGCTGGCGCAAGAGGCGGCTGAGGAGCCCTGAGTCGAGGTTCAGGTAGGTGCGCAGGTCTGCCACGTCGGCATGCCCGTGGCCGATGGCATTCAGGACGCGGGCTGCACCAAGAGACCGACCGCGTCCGAGGAAGGACTCATCAAGCGCGCCCACCTCTGTCGTGACAGAGCGGGCAAAGCGGCGGAAGCGGGAGATCGGATCATGGGTCATTTGTCTGACTTATGTCAGGTAAATTGGGCGCGCAAGGGGGATTGGCGTAGCGGCTGGCAGGGCCCCTCTGACCCAAAGGAAAAACCCCCGCGCGGGGCGGGGGTTTTGCAGGTTTTGTCGATTTGGCGCCTTAGGCGTGGATCGCGCCATCCCCGCAAGCCAGAGCGGCTTCGCGCACGGCTTCGGAGTAGGTCGGGTGCGCGTGGCAGGTCAGGGCCAGATCTTCGGCGGAGGCGCCGAACTCCATCGCAACGCAGACCTCGTGGATCAGGTCACCGGCCATCGGGCCGATAATGTGTGCGCCGAGGATGCGGTCGGTTTCCTTGTCCGCGATGATCTTGACGAAGCCATCGGCGGCGAAGTTCGCCTTGGCGCGGCCATTGCCCATGAAGCTGAACTTGCCGACCTTGTAGGCGCGGCCTTCGGATTTCAGCTGCTCTTCGGTGGCGCCAACGCTGCCAACCTCGGGGTGGGTGTAGATCACGCCGGGGATGACGCCGTAGTTCACGTGGCCATGCTTGCCCGCGATGACTTCGGCGGCGGCCATGCCTTCGTCTTCGGCTTTGTGCGCCAGCATCGGGCCGGTGATGACGTCGCCGATCGCGTAGATGCCGGGGACGTTGGTCTGCCATTGGGCATTGGTCTTGATCTGGCCGCGCTCGGTCATCTCAACACCAAGGTCAGCAAGGCCGAGGCCATCGGTGAAGGGTTTGCGCCCGGTGGCGACCAGAACGACATCTGCGTCGAGCGTGTGCTCGCTGTCGTCCTTTTTGAGCTTGTAGGTGACTTTGGCTTTGGACTTCGAGGTTTCGACGCCCTGCACCGCGGCACCCAGAACAAATTCGAGGCCCTGCTTTTGCAGCAGCTTCTGGAAGGTGCGGGCCACTTCGGCATCCTGACCGGGGGTGATCGCGTCCATGTATTCCACTACGGTCACTTCGGCGCCGAGGCGCTTGTAGACCGAGCCCAGTTCCAGACCAATGACGCCTGCGCCGATGACGACCATTTTCTTGGGGGTCTTGGGCAGGGACAGGGCGCCGGTCGAGGACACGACGATCTCTTCGTCGATCTCGACGCCGGGCAGGGTCGCGACTTCGGAGCCGGACGCGATGATGATGTTCTTGGCCTCGTGGACTTCGTCACCGACTTTGACTTTGCCGGCCTCGGGGATGGTCGCCCAACCTTTGATCCAGTCGACTTTGTTCTTTTTGAACAGGAACTCGATGCCTTTGGTGTTCTGGCCGATCACGTCGTCCTTGTAGGAGAGCATCTGTTTCCAGTCGACGCTGGGGGATTTGCCCTTAAGGCCCATCTTGGCGAAGTTGTGCTCTGCCTCGTGCAGCTGGTGGGTGGCGTGCAGCAGGGCTTTGGACGGGATGCAGCCCACGTTCAGGCAGGTGCCGCCAAGGGTTTCTCGACCCTCGACACAGGCGGTTTTCAGGCCGAGCTGTGCGGCACGAATGGCGGAGACATAGCCGCCGGGGCCAGAGCCGATCACGATCACGTCGTAGGATGCCATTTTCGAAGTTCCTTTCTGGTGGTCTAGGGCGGGGGCGCTGCCCCCGGACCCCCGGGGTATTTGTGCCAAGAAAGAGGTCTTGGCGTTATGAGCGGACGCTGGTCAGAGCAGGGCGGCGACCAGCATAAGGGTTGTGGCAAGAAAGCCCACTGCCCAGATGAGCGAGCGCCAAGGCACCCAGCCAAAGGCATAGGCGGGCACGTAGAGGACACGGGCAATCAGGTAGATCCAAGCGCAGGTTCCGGTCAGGGCAGTGGACTGGCCGGAGACGGTGATCACGAGGCAGGCGATCGAGAACAGGATCAGCCCCTCGAAATGGTTGTTTAATGCGCGAAAGAGGCGGCCAGTGCGGACAGAGACCTGTTCGATCAGCGGCTTGCCAAGGCGGTCGGGGTCGCGGGGGCCGAGGGTCTTGCCTTGTCCCAACTCAAGATTGGCTGGGACCGACATCAGGACGAATTGAACGACCTGGAGCAAGGCGGCGAGGGTGAGGACTGTGAGTTCGGTCGTCATTTTCGGGCGCCTATGCGGCAAGGAGAAGGGGCGCCCCCACCAGCGCGTGGTCGGGGCGGTGTGGTTTTAGATGTCCATCAGCAGGCGACGGGGATCTTCGAGCGCTTCTTTGACGCGCACGAGGAAGGTCACAGCGCCTTTGCCGTCGACGATACGGTGGTCGTAGGACAGCGCGAGGTACATCATGGGACGGATTTCGACCTTGCCGTTGATGGCCATGGGACGATCCTGGATCTTGTGCATGCCGAGGATACCCGACTGCGGGGGGTTCAGGATCGGCGAGGACATCAGCGAGCCGTAGACGCCGCCGTTCGAGATGGTGAACGAACCGCCCTGCATCTCTGCCATGGACAGCTTGCCGTCACGGGCGCGGCGACCTTTTTCACCGATCTCTTTTTCGATCTCGGCAAACGACTTCTGGTCGACGTCACGCAGGACGGGAACAACTAGACCCTGAGGGGTGCCAGCCGCGATGCCCATGTGGACGTAGTTTTTGTAGACCACTTCGTTGCCGTCGATCTCGGCGTTCACCTCGGGCACTTCTTTCAGAGCGTGCACACAGGCTTTGGTGAAGAACGACATGAAGCCCATGCGGACGCCGTGCTTCTTCTCGAAGGCATCTTTGTAGGTTTTGCGCAGTTCCATCACCTCGGTCATGTCCACCTCGTTGTAGGTGGTGAGCATGGCTGCGGTGTTCTGCGCGTCCTTCAGGCGGCGCGCGATGGTCTGGCGCAGGCGGGTCATCTTGACGCGCTCTTCACGCGATGCGTCGTCTGCGTTGACGGGGCCACGGGGCGCTGCCGAAGCGGCGGGCGCAGGGGCAGCCGAGGTTGCAGCAGCAGCTGCGGCTGCAGCTTTGGCGACGTCCTCTTTCATGATGCGACCGTCGCGGCCCGAACCCTGAACTTGATCTGCGGACAGACCGGCTTCGGCCATGGCTTTCTTGGCAGCGGGTGCGTGCTCGACATCCTTGCCGGTCGACGACGATGCTGCGGGCGCTGCGGCAGGGGCCGACGCAGGTGCAGCCGCGGCAGCGCCGTCACCCGATGCGATGACACCCAGCTTGCCGCCGGCTTCGACGGTGGAGCCTTCGTCAAACAGGATCTCTGTCAGAGTGCCAGCAGCGGGCGAGGGAACCTCGACCGACACCTTGTCGGTTTCCAGTTCGCACAGCATTTCGTCCTGAGCGACAGTGTCGCCGACCTTTTTGAACCATGTCGACACGGTCGCTTCGGTGACCGACTCGCCCAAGGTTGGGACCATCACGTCAACCGAGGATCCGCCCGACGCCGCGGGGGCTTCGGCAGGTGCTTCGGATTTGGCGGCTGGTGCAGCAGGTGCTGCCGCTTCGCCGGATTCCGAAATGTTGGCGAGCAGGGCGTCGACGCCCACGGTGTCGCCCTCGTTTGCAACGATTTCGGCCAGAGTGCCTGCGGCGGGGCTGGGGACTTCGACGGTGACCTTGTCGGTTTCCAGCTCACACAGCATTTCATCTGCTTCAACACGGTCGCCGGGCTTTTTGAACCAGGTGGCGACGGTTGCTTCGGTCACGGATTCGCCCAGGGTGGGAACGCGGACTTCAGTCATTTGCTTAGTTTCCTTCGATGGTCAGCGCCTCGTCGACGAGCGCCTGTTGTTGTGCTTTGTGCTGCGATGCCAGACCGGTGGCGGGCGATGCGCTGGGGGCGCGGCCGACATAACGGGGGCGGCTGTGTTTTGCTTTGATGCGGCCCAGAACCCATTCGATGTTGGGTTCGATAAAGGTCCATGCGCCCTGGTTTTTGGGCTCTTCCTGACACCAGATCATCTCTGCGTTCGGGAAGCGTTCCAGTTCCTTGACCAGCGAGATCGCGGGGAAGGGGTAGAACTGCTCGATCCGCATCAGGTAGACATCGTCGATGCCGCGGGCGTCACGCTCTTCGAGCAGGTCGTAGTAAACCTTGCCCGAGCACATGACGACGCGCTTGATCTTGTCATCGGACGCCAGAGTGGTTTCCGAATTGCCGCCGCGCTCCGCATCGTCCCACAGGACACGGTGGAAGCTGGAACCGGTGGTAAAGTCCTCGGCCTTGCTGACGGCCAATTTGTGGCGCAGCAGGGATTTCGGGGTCATCAGAACCAGCGGCTTGCGGTAGCTGCGGTGCATCTGGCGGCGCAGGATGTGGAAGTAGTTCGCCGGAGTCGAGCAGTTCGCCACGATCCAGTTGTCCTGACCACACATCTGTAGGAAGCGTTCCAGACGGGCCGAGCTGTGCTCGGGGCCCTGACCTTCGAAGCCGTGGGGCAGCAGACAGACCAGACCGGACATCCGCAGCCACTTGCTTTCGCCAGAGCTGACAAACTGGTCGAACATGATCTGCGCGCCGTTGGCGAAGTCACCAAACTGGGCTTCCCACAGGACCAGAGCGTTGGGCTCTGCCAGCGAGTAACCGTATTCAAAGCCCAGAACCGCGTATTCCGACAGCATCGAGTCGATGACTTCGTAGCGGGCCTGACCTTCGCGGATGTTGTTCAGCGGGTAGTAGCGCTGTTCGGTCGACTGGTCGATGAAGGCCGAGTGACGCTGCGAGAAGGTGCCGCGGGTCGAGTCCTGACCGGCCAGACGCACTGGGTAGCCTTCGGTCAGAAGCGAGCCGAAGGCCAAGGCCTCGCCGGTGGCCCAGTCAAAACCGGCACCGTTTTCGAACATCTTCGCCTTGGCTTCGAGCTGACGCTTGACGGTCTTGTGGATGTCGACCGAGTCCGGCGCGTGGGTCAGCGACTTGCCGACCTCTTCCAGCGTTTCGGGCGCGATGGCAGTTTTGCCGCGCTGGTACTTTTCACCCTGCTTGTTCAGGTGCGACCAGCGGCCATCCAGCCAATCCGCCTTGTTCGGCTTAAAGGTTTTGCCGGTTTCGAACTCGTCGTTCAGATGCGCTTGGAACTGCGCCTTCATATCCTCGATTTCGCCTTCGGGGATCAGGCCGTCTTTGACCAGACGCTCTGTGTACAGGGACAGAGTGGTCTTGTGCGACTTGATCTGCTTATACATCTGCGGGTTGGTAAACATCGGCTCGTCGCCTTCGTTGTGACCGAAGCGGCGGTAGCAGAAGATGTCCAGAACAACGTCTTTGTGGAACTTCTGGCGGAACTCGGTCGCAACCTTGGCCGCGTGCACAACGGCTTCGGGATCGTCGCCGTTCACGTGGAAGATCGGCGCCTCGACCATCAGAGCGATGTCGGTGGGGTAGGGGGACGAGCGCGAGAAGTGCGGCGCAGTGGTGAAGCCAATCTGGTTGTTCACCACGATGTGCATGGTGCCGCCGGTGCGGTGACCGACCAGACCCGACAGACCGAAGCATTCCGCAACGACACCCTGACCAGCAAAGGCCGCGTCGCCGTGCAGCAGTACGGGCAGAACCTGCGTGCGGTCGGTATCACCCAACTGGAACTGTTTCGCGCGCGCTTTACCCAGAACAACAGGGTTCACCGCCTCGAGGTGCGAGGGATTCGCAGTCAGCGACAGGTGCACGCTGTTGCCGTCGAACTCGCGGTCGCTTGATGCGCCGAGGTGGTATTTCACGTCGCCCGACCCATCAACGTCCTCGGGCTTGAAGCTGCCGCCTTGGAATTCGTTAAAGATTGCGCGGTAGGGCTTGTTCATCACGTTGGCCAGAACCGACAGACGGCCGCGGTGAGGCATGCCGATGACGATCTCTTTGACACCCAGCGCGCCGCCGCGCTTGATGATCTGCTCCATCGCGGGGATCAGCGCTTCGCCACCGTCGAGGCCGAAACGCTTGGTGCCCATGTATTTCACGTGCAGGAACTTTTCGAAGCCCTCAGCCTCGACCAGTTTGTTCAGGATCGCGCGGCGGCCTTCGCGGGTGAACTTGATTTCTTTGCCAAAGCCCTCGATGCGCTCTTTGAGCCATGCCGACTGCTCGGGATCCGAGATGTGCATGTACTGCAGGGCAAAGGTGCCGGAGTAGGTGCGTTTGACGATGTCGACGATCTGGCGCATGGACGCGACCTGCAGGCCCAGAACGTTGTCGATAAAGATCGGACGGTCCATGTCGGCTTCGGTGAAGCCGTATGCTTTGGGGTCCAGTTCGGGGTGGGGCTCACGGCCGTGCAGACCCAGCGGGTCCAGATCGGCGGCCAGGTGGCCACGAATACGGTAGGCGCGGATCAGCATCAGCGCGCGGACGGAGTCGAGAACAGCACGCTTGATCTGCTCTTCCGAGACTTCGACGCCCTTTTCGGCGGCTTTGGCTTTGATCTTGTCGCCAGCGCCTTTGACTTCTTTGGCCGCTTCGGGCCATTCGCCGGTCAGAGCCCAGACGTCATCGCCTGCGGGCATCATCGGCCAGTCGCTGCGGCCCCAAGACGGACCTGCGGCTTCTTGTTTGACTTCAACTTCCCCATCACCGAGGGCGGCAAAGAACGCTTGCCACGCTTCGTCTACCGAGTTCGGGTCTGCGGCGTAACGCGCATATAGTTGTTCGATGTATTCGGCGTTGTGTCCCTGCAAGAAGCTTGAGGCATGGAACTGGTCGTTCGGGGATTGATCGGTCATCGCTGCACCTGATTTAGGTTGGACCCGCCCGAGGCGTCCCTCGGGCGGGCTGATGTGTTCGGTCTGACCCTAGCCCCATCGGGGCAGGGTCAGCAAATGGGTTAGCCGATTGCCTTGAGCACAGCTTCGCCGAGAGTTGCGGGGCTGTCCGCAACGACGATGCCTGCCGATTTCATGGCTTCGATCTTGTCTTCTGCGCCACCTTTGCCGCCCGCGACGATCGCGCCGGCGTGACCCATGCGGCGGCCTGGAGGAGCAGTGCGGCCTGCGATGAAGCCAGCAACGGGCTTCCAACGGCCTTTTTTCTTCTGCTCGGCCAGGAATTCAGCAGCTTCTTCTTCTGCCGAACCACCGATCTCACCAATCATGATGATCGACTGGGTTTCAGGATCGTCCAGGAACATGTCCAGCACATCGATGTGCTCGGTGCCTTTGATCGGGTCGCCGCCGATACCGACTGCGGTCGACTGGCCCAGACCGATGTCTGCAGTCTGTTTCACCGCTTCGTAGGTCAGGGTGCCCGAACGCGACACAACGCCGACCGAGCCACGCTTGTGGATGTGGCCGGGCATAATGCCGATCTTACATGCGTCGGGGGTGATGACGCCGGGGCAGTTGGGGCCGATCAGACGCGACTTGCTGTCGATCAGCGCGCGCTTCACCTTCATCATGTCCAGTACCGGGATACCTTCGGTGATGCAGACGATCAGTTCCATTTCCGCGTCGATGGCCTCGAGGATCGAGTCCGCTGCGAAGGGCGGGGGCACGTAGATCACGGTCGCGTTTGCTTCGGTGACGTGCTTGGCTTCGTGAACCGAGTTGAAAACGGGCAGGCCGAGGTGGTCTTGGCCGCCTTTGCCGGGGGTCACACCGCCGACCATCTTGGTGCCGTAGGCGATGGCCTGTTCAGTGTGGAAGGTACCCTGCGACCCGGTGAGGCCCTGACAGATTACCTTGGTGTTTTCGTCGATGAGGACTGCCATGTTCTTGGCTCCTAAATTTTTCTACGAACCGGTCCGGCGAGTTCCGAACCTGAATTGTCCTGTCATTGGAATGAGTGTCCTCGTGCTCTGAACTGCGAGTCTCGCATAACTGGCCGGTTGGCCGATCAGAACTGAAAACACTTATTACCCTTAACAAAACAGTGCGCGGTTATCTGGGCGCGCAAGCCTGACCTTGTGTCGTCTGGATCAGCATGGTGCCGACCGGACAGGTCACTGGCAGATACGTGCCCGATGCGATCGGTCCTGGTGCTGCGCTCAGCGGGATGCCTGCAAGAGGCGCGGGGCGGTCGCCCACATCATACCCGATGAAATCTTCCTGTTGCGTTTCACCCGCCGGATGTTCGGGGGCATTGAAATTTACACAGGCCGAAACAAAAACACAGCCAACCAGAACCAAAAAACGCATACTTAACCTTTCACTGCTTTAACGATCTTCTCCGCGCCGTCGCTGAGGTTGTCTGCGGCAATCACGTCGAGACCAGAGGTGTTAATAATCTCTTTACCCTTTTCGACGTTAGTACCTTCGAGGCGAACGACCAGCGGAACTTGCAGGCCAACCTCTTTTACAGCTGCAATTACGCCTTCTGCGATCACGTCACAGCGCATAATTCCACCAAAGATGTTCACCAGGATACCTTTTACGTTGGGATCCGAGGTGATGATCTTGAACGCTTCGGTGACTTTCTCTTTGGTGGCGCCGCCGCCAACGTCGAGGAAGTTTGCAGGCTCTGCGCCGTAGAGTTTGATGATGTCCATGGTGGCCATCGCCAGACCCGCACCGTTCACCATGCAGCCGATTTCACCGTCCAGAGCGATGTAGTTCAGGTCGTACTTCGACGCTGCCAGCTCTTTGGGGTCTTCTTCGGTTTCGTCGCGCAGGGCTGCAACGTCCGCGTGGCGGTAGACAGCGTTGCCGTCAAAGCCCAGCTTGGCGTCCAGAACCTTGAGGTTGCCGTCTTCCATAACGATCAGCGGGTTGATCTCCAGCATCTCCATGTCCTTCTCGACGAAGGCGGTGTAGAGCTGGCCCATCAGTTTAACGCACTGCTTGACCTGTGCGCCTTCCAGACCCAACGAGAACGCGATGCGGCGGCCGTGGTAGGGCTGGTAGCCGGTTGCAGGATCAACAGAGAAGGACAGGATCTTTTCGGGGGTCGACGCGGCGACTTCCTCGATGTCCATGCCGCCTTCGGTCGAGCAAACGAACGAGATGCGGCTGGTGACGCGGTCAACCAGCAGCGCGAGGTACAGTTCGCGGCTGATGTCCGAGCCATCTTCGATGTAGATGCGGTTCACCTGCTTGCCGGCGGGGCCGGTCTGGTGGGTTACCAGAGTGCGGCCGAGCATCTTCTTGGCTTCTTCGGCTGCTTCTTCAACCGACTTGGCCAGGCGAACACCGCCCTTTTCACCAGCGTCAGCTTCTTTGAAAGTGCCTTTGCCGCGACCACCAGCGTGGATCTGTGCCTTTACAACCCAAAGGGGGCCGTCAAGCTCACCAGCAGCGGTTTTAGCGTCTTCGGCCTTGAGCACGACGCGGCCGTCGCTGACCGGTGCGCCGTATTCGCGCAGCAGTGCTTTGGCCTGATATTCGTGAATGTTCATGGACCTGTCCCATCTTGCTGAAATTCGGTGTACATATACGCCCATGCGATGAGCGTATTAAGGAGTTTTTGCGTGACAGGGTTGAAAATCGGCATATTTCTGCTTTTTGTGATCACAGCTTTTGGGGGTGTGATCACAAGCGTTTCTGGTGTTGCACAAAGATTCGCATGACGTCCGACGCTAACATTAGTTGGTCTGTTGTCATGACGGTCAAGGAGCCCGCTCCGTTGGTTATGGCCAATGTGGGGTGGCACCTGTCCCTCGGGGCGGCAGAGGTGCATGTCTACTTGGACGACCCTGAAGATCAGGTGGCTGATCAACTCATGGTGGTTGATGGGGTCAACGTCATCCGCTGCGATGACGATCACTGGGCCCGGTTGAATGTCCGCAAAGCCGACGGCCGACAGACGCGTCGCCAAGGGGTTAATGCAACGGATGCTTACCGGCGCACTGCCGCCGACTGGATTATCCATTTGGATGCAGACGAGTTTCTGATGCCAGAGCGTCCCGTTAGTCAGCTTATTGCGGAATATGCGCGCAAAGACAGATTTCTGCGGATTCAGCCTTGGGAGCGGACTTATTTGACCGCAGCCGCCCCCGTTTCGATCTTTGAAGGCGGCTTTCGCGTGCCGTATCTTGGCAAGCTCCAAAATGACGAAGAGACATTTTGGCGCTCGACGCGGTTCTTGACCAAGGGTCTGACGGGTCATTCTGTGGGCAAAGCCCTGATGCCGACGCGGCAGGGCTGGCGAATTGGCATTCATTCGCCGAGAGAAGAAACTCGGCGGTTGCAGGGGGATTACGTGCCAGAGATGGCTTTGCTGCACTTCGATGGGATGACGCCTTTGCATTGGATGCTCAAGGTGTTGCGCTATGCGCATCTGCCGCGAGAAATGATCGAAGGGATGCTTGGCGGTCACCGGCGCGAGCAGGTTTTGATGGCCAAGCAGAGGGCACAGGCGCCTGGCGGACTGCTGAAGTTTCACAACCGGCTCAAGGTCACGGATGGCGGGCTGCGCGCCCGTCTGGAAGCGCGGGACATGTTCGTTGATGCGCCTTTTGAACCGGCGGATCAGCTCGCAGCACAACTGGGCTACATGCCCGACCTCTCGGTCGAGGGGTTTGACGCAATGTTGCGCGAGCGGTCGGGCGATCTGCTGGATCGCTTCAAATAAAAAACGCGCGCCGATGAAGGCGCGCGTTCCAAAACGTCAAACCGTTGTGGCGATTATGCCAGCGAGGGGTCGATCTCTTTGCATGCAGCAACGAGGCCTTTGACCGCGTCGACCGACTTGTCGAACATGGCCTGCTCGTCTTTGGACAGCTTGATGTCGACGACTTTTTCGATGCCGTTTTCACCGATGATGGTGGGAACGCCAACGTAGAAGCCTTCGAGGCCGAACGCACCATCAACGTAGGCCGCGCAGGGCAACAGACGTTTCTGGTCTTTCAGGTAGGCTTCGGCCATTTCGATCGCCGAGGTCGCAGGCGCGTAGAACGCCGAGCCGTTGCCTAGGTACTTCACGATTTCTGCGCCGCCATCACGGGTGCGCTGAACGATCGCTTCCAGTTTCTCTGCAGTGGTCCAGCCCATGTCTACCAGATCGGGCAGCGGGATACCGGCTACTGTCGAGTAGCGGGTCAGCGGAACCATGGTGTCGCCGTGGCCACCCAGAACGAACGCGGTCACGTCGCGCATGGAGACGTTGAACTCGAGGCTCAGGAAGTGACGGAAGCGTGCCGAGTCCAGAACGCCGGCCATGCCGCAGACTTTCTCTGCGGGCAGACCCGAGAACTGCTGCAGGGCCCAGACCATCGCGTCGAGCGGGTTGGTGATGCAGATGACGAATGCGTTGGGTGCGTGGGCCTTGATGCCTTCGCCGACCGATTTCATCACCTTCAGGTTGATTCCCAGCAGGTCGTCGCGGCTCATGCCGGGCTTGCGGGGGACACCTGCGGTTACGATGCAAACATCTGCGCCAGCAATGTCGGCGTAGTCCTGAGTGCCCTTCAGTGCGGCGTCAAAGCCAGCAACGGGGCCGGATTCTGCGAGGTCGAGCGCCTTGCCCTGGGGGGTGCCTTCCGCGATGTCGAACAGAACGACGTCGCCGAGTTCTTTCATTGCTGCCAGGTGTGCAAGGGTGCCGCCGATCTGACCTGCGCCGATAAGGGCAATCTTGGGTCGAGCCATGGATTTCATCTCCGGGTCGGTTGAAATTGGGCTTTTGGGTAGTGCTTTGTTTGCGTCCGCGCAAGTGTGCTGCGACGCGGCACAGGGAAATCAGCAGCTTATGTGAACGCTAACCCTATGCTAAAGCCCTATTTGTATGCATTTTTTTGAAAGGAATTTTCGTGATCGATTTTAGTCTTGTCTTTTTTGCGATCACGATCCCGGCCGTGATTTTTGCTGGAATAACAAAGGCGGGCTTCGGGTCGGGGGCGTCATTTGCCTCTGCTTCGATTCTGGCATTGCTGCTTGAACCCGGTATCGCGCTGGGGATCATGCTGCCGCTTTTGATGTTGATGGATGTATTTTCGCTGCGCCCGTACTGGCGGCGCTGGAACGGGCGAGATGCCGTGCGGATCATTATCGGGGCCGCGCCCGGTGTGGCGCTGGGAGCCTATCTCTATGATCTAGCGAATCCGGATGTTTTCCGTCTGCTGATCGGCGGAATCTCTATCGCATTCGTTGTATGGGCGGTTGCGCGAGCCAAGGGTTGGCTAACAGTTTCGGGCGAGCCATTGGGCGTTGGTTGGGGCGCATTTTCGGGTATGATGGCAGGGTTTACCAGCTTTGTCAGTCATGCGGGCGGCCCTCCGGTGGCTGTGTATTTGCTGCGTCAGGGCATGGACAAAACGACGTTCCAAGCGACCACGATCATCGCATTCTGGGCCATCAACCTGATGAAGTTCATTCCCTACTTCGCTTTGGGAATCTTCTCTCAGCAGACCTTTCTCGCGGATTTATTCCTTGCGCCGTTTGCTGTGCTTGGCGTCTACTTGGGTGTGAAGGCGCATCACCTCGTGCCTGAAAAGCCCTTTTTCATCTTCACCTATGTTGCGCTCACGTTGACCGGCGCCAAGCTGATCTTTGACGCATTGTCCTAAAGTATTCTGCGTTGCGGCAAGATTTGGCTTGAAATAGTCGGTCGGAAATGTATCCATCCGCGCAACTTTATTGCGAGGAGATTAGCGATGGACGCGACCACACGGCCCACCCGCTCGGTACTATACATCCCCGGCTCCAAAGAGCGCGCTCTGGAGAAGGCAAAGACTCTGCCTGTCGACGCGATCATCTTTGACCTCGAAGACGCGGTCGCGATCGACGAGAAAGTCGGCGCCCGTGACACCCTGAAGACCGCTCTGGCCGAGGGCGATTACGGCAACCGCCTGAAGATTGTTCGCATCAACGGTCTGGACACTGAATGGGGCGAAGACGATGCCCGCGCGGTGGCAGACATGAACTGCGATGCGGTGCTGCTCCCCAAGGTCGATGGCCCCGCGCAGCTGGATGCTCTGGCGGCTCTGGTCGGCGACAAGCCTTTGTGGGCGATGATGGAGACCTGCGCTGGCATGTTGAACGCCAATGCAATCGCGGCGCATCCGCAGCTCAAGGGCTTTATCATGGGCACAAACGATCTGGCCAAAGAGCTGAACATGCGGTTCCGCGCGGACCGTTTGCCACTGATCACCAGCCTGC
This sequence comes from Donghicola sp. XS_ASV15, assembly GCF_041224595.1. Lineage (NCBI taxonomy): Bacteria > Pseudomonadati > Pseudomonadota > Alphaproteobacteria > Rhodobacterales > Roseobacteraceae > Donghicola > Donghicola sp. XS_ASV15. The sequence continues at coordinate 111,417 of NZ_JBGFGN010000162.1, forward strand.
AGCTGTGTCTGCTGGCGGCCAAGGCGAATGGCGTGATCGTTGTGGACGGTGTCTATAACGCGTTCAAAGACGACGAAGGTCTGAAGGCTGAATGCGAGCAAGGCCGTGACATGGGCTTTGACGGCAAGACACTGATCCACCCCGCACAGGTCGCGGTCTGCAACGAAGCGTTTGCCCCATCTGAGGCCGAGGTTGATCTGGCCAAACGTCAAATTGCGGCGTTTGAACAGGCAGAAGCCGAAGGGCAGGGCGTTGCCGTGGTCGATGGCAAGATCGTCGAGAACCTTCACATTGTCACTGCAAAGAAAATTCTGGCACAAGCGGAGGCAATTGAAGCTCTAGCCGCGGAGTAAGCCAGAATGCTTATCCTGATCCTCGGTCTCCTGCTCTGGGCAGGGGGCCACTATTACAAGCGAATTCTACCCGCCATCCATGAACAGATGGGGCAAAAGGCCAAGGGCCTGTCGACCCTGCTGATTGTTCTGGGCCTTGCCTTGATGATCGTCGGCTACCGCAATGCCGCGTTTGTCAATGTTTGGTACCCGCCGATGTGGACCGTCCACCTGAATAACTTGCTTATGCTGGTTGCGGTGTTCGTGTTCGGCACGGCGCACACCACGGGCCGACTGCGTGGTTGGACCCGCCACCCGATGCTGATCTCGGTCAAAATCTGGGCGGTGGCGCATTTACTTGTGAACGGGGATCTGGCCTCGATCATCCTGTTTGGCGGGATGCTGCTGTGGGCGGGCATGCAGGTCATGCTGATCAACCGTGCTGAGCCCGAGTGGGAACGCCCCGAAAAGGGCTCTGCCAAAAAGGACATCCTTTTGGTGGTCATCACCTTGGTTGCGTTCGGCGCGATCACTGGCATTCATATGGCCTTGGGCGTCTCGCCCTTCCCACAAGGATAAGACTGATGAGCAAAATCTATCGTTTTTTGACCGAGGACGACACCTCGGCCTTTTGCCACAAGGTATCTCTGGCCCTGTCCAAGGGCTGGGTGCTGGAGGGCAGCCCGACTTATGCGTTTGACCAGTCCACCGGCAAAATGCGGTGCGGTCAGGCGGTCACCAAAGAGATCGCGGGTGAATACACCCCCGACATGAAACTCGGAGAGCAATGACATGAGCAAGACCAACGCGGGACGTTTCTTTGAAGATTATGCAGTGGGCCAAGTAATTGACCACGCGGTTCCGCGGACGGTCTCGGGCGGGGAGCGGGCGCTGTACCACGCGCTCTATCCTGCCCGTCATGCGCTGTATTCGTCGGACGCCTTTGCGCAGGCCAGCGGCCTGCCCAAATCGCCGATGGATGATCTGATCGCATTTCACACCGTGTTCGGCAAAACCGTGCCCGATGTGTCGCTAAACGCGGTCGCGAACCTTGGCTATGCCGAGGGCCGTTTCCTGAAGCCGGTCTATGAGGGCGACACCCTGCGCTCGCGTAGCGAAGTGATCGGGGTCAAAGAGAACTCGAACGGCAAGACCGGCGTGGTCTATGTGCGGACCCAAGGTCTGAACCAGAACGACGAAGTGGTCATGGAATATGTCCGCTGGGTGATGGTCCGCAAACGCGACGTCACCGCGCCTGCGCCGGATGCAGTTGTGCCCGATCTGAAAAAGGTGCTGGCGGTCGAGGATCTGGTGATCCCCGAGGGGTTGGATTTCACCAACTATGACTTCACCTTGGCTGGGGAAGAGCATCGCTGGGCCGATTACGAAGTGGGCGAGAAGATCGACCACGTGGACGGCGTGACCATCGAAGAAGCCGAGCATATGCTAGCGACCCGTCTGTGGCAGAACACCGCGAAGGTTCACTTCGATGCAACCTTCCGCGAAGATGGCAAGCGTCTGATCTACGGCGGTCACGTGATCTCGATGGCGCGTGCACTGTCGTTTAACGGATTGGCCAACGCGCAGATGATCGCGGGGATCAACGGCGGTGCACACGCTAACCCGTGCTTTGCGGGGGACACTGTGAAGTGCTGGACCGAGGTCTTGGATAAGGCCGAAACCAGTGCCCTCGGCGTTGGCGCATTGCGTCTGCGTCTGGTCGCGACAAAGGGCGGCGAACCGTTCAACCTGAAGGGTGAGAACGGGAAATACCTGAGTGAAGTACTCTTGGATCTGGACTACTGGGTTCTGATTCCCTGTTAACGCTAAAACGTGATCACACTTATTAACGGTGTGATCACGTTTCAAAAAAATATGACAGATTCACGGTAAAATGCTGCCCTGCGGCACGTTGGAGCCGTGACAGATCGCGAAAATCAGCTATCACTCTGCGCGAGGCACCGCGGCTGCTTGGGAGTCTGCCGCGCAACCGAAAGGAACACATATGGCTGATGTGAATCGGGGCAACCGCCCGCTCTCACCGCACCTGACGATCTATCGCTTGCCGATTACTGCGATTACGTCGATCCTGACCCGTATCACCGGAAACGCCCTGCTGGTTGCAGCACTGATGACCGTTTGGTGGTTTCTGGCGGCCGCGTCGGGCCCTGAATACTACGACTTTGCCAACGCTGTGATCACCAGCTGGTTTGGCGATCTGGTTATGGCGCTGTCCGTTCTGGGCCTGTGGTACCACACGCTGGCAGGCGTCCGTCACCTGATCTGGGATCAGGTCATCGCTCTGGACATCAAAACCGCCGAAAGCCTGAGCTGGATTGTCATCATCGGATCCGTCGCACTGACCGTGCTGACTTGGATCATCATGCTGATCGCATAAGAGGAGAGAGTCTGATGGCATATCTTACCCCCCGCAAGCGCGCGACTGGCATGGGCTCGGCAAAGTCGGGCGTCGCACATTTCTGGAACATGAAGGTCAGCTCGATCGGTCTTCTGATCCTTGTGCCCCTGTTTGTTTTCACCTTTGGTCCGGCACTGGGCAGCAGCTACGAGGAAATGGTTGCGTATTACCAGCATCCGTTCCCCGCGATCATTGCGATCCTGACCCTTGGTGTTGGTTTCATGCACTTTAAGAACGGTTTTCAGGTTTTGATCGAAGACTATGTTCACGGTGCTGCCGGCCAGTACTCGATCATCGCTATGAACTGCCTGTGCTACGCCGCTGCGGCAACCGGCATCTTCTCGATCATCCGCATCGCACTTTAAGTCAGAGAGGCGCAGATGGCTGCATACGAATACGAAACCCACGATTATGACGTGGTGGTGGTTGGCGCTGGTGGCGCTGGCCTGCGTGCAACCCTTGGCATGGCCGAACAGGGCCTGCGCACCGCTTGTGTGACCAAGGTTTTCCCGACCCGCTCGCACACTGTTGCGGCGCAGGGCGGTATCGCTGCTTCGCTGGGGAACATGGGTCCCGACAGCTGGCAGTGGCACATGTACGACACTGTTAAGGGCTCGGACTGGCTCGGTGACACCGACGCGATGGAATACCTCGCGCGCGAAGCCCCCGCCGCTGTGTACGAACTGGAGCACTATGGTGTGCCCTTCAGCCGTACCGAAGAAGGCAAGATCTACCAGCGTCCCTTTGGTGGTCACACCACCGAGTTCGGCGAAGGCCCGCCCGTACAGCGCACCTGTGCGGCTGCTGACCGGACCGGTCACGCGATCCTGCACACCCTGTACGGCCAGTCGGTCAAGAACAACGCGGAATTCTACATCGAATACTTCGCGCTGGACCTGATCATGTCTGACGACGGCGTCTGCACCGGCGTCGTTTGCTGGAAGCTGGACGACGGCACCATGCACGTCTTCAACGCGAAGATGGTTGTTCTGGCGACCGGCGGTTACGGCCGTGCCTACTTCAGCGCGACCTCGGCCCACACCTGCACCGGCGACGGTGGCGGCATGGTGGCCCGCGCGGGTCTGCCCCTACAGGACATGGAATTCGTCCAGTTCCACCCCACCGGGATCTACGGCGCAGGCTGTCTGATCACCGAGGGTGCGCGCGGCGAAGGCGGCTACCTGACCAACAGCGAAGGCGAGCGGTTCATGGAGCGTTATGCTCCGAACTACAAAGACCTTGCGCCGCGTGACTACGTGTCCCGCTGTATGACCATGGAAATCCGCGAAGGTCGCGGTGTTGGCGCCGAAGGCGACCACATCCACCTGAACCTGTCGCACCTGCCAGCCGAAGCGCTGCACCTGCGTCTGCCCGGTATTTCGGAATCGGCCCGTATCTTTGCTGGCGTCGACGTCACCAAAGAGCCGATCCCCGTTATCCCGACCGTGCACTACAACATGGGCGGCATTCCCACCAACTACTGGGGCGAAGTGCTGAACCCGACCGCCGAAGACCCGACTGCTGTTGTTCCCGGCCTGATGGCTGTGGGCGAAGCGGGCTGTGCTTCGGTACACGGTGCGAACCGTCTCGGCTCGAACTCGCTGATCGACCTCGTGGTCTTTGGCCGCGCTGCCGCGATCCGCGCTGGTGCTGTCGTCGACAAAGAAGCGTCGATCCCCGCGACCAACGTGGCTCAGGTCGAGAAGTGCTTCGATCGCTTCGACGGCGTCCGCAACGCCCAAGGTGGCACTCCCACCGCTGACCTGCGTCTGGAAATGCAGAAGACCATGCAGCGTGACGCCGCCGTCTTCCGTACCGCCGAGACCATGAAGCAGGGTGTCGAGGACATGACCGCCATCGCGGGCAAGATGGGCGACCTGAAGGTCACCGACCGCAGCCTTGTCTGGAACACCGACCTGATGGAATCGCTGGAACTGACCAACCTGATGCCGAACGCGCTGGCCACCATCTACGGTGCCGAAGCCCGTCATGAATCCCGCGGCGCCCACGCGCACGAGGATTACTCGGAGCGCGACGACGAAAACTGGCGTGTGCACACCGTCAGCCGCGTCGATGGCAACAAGGTCGATCTGTCCTACCGTCCGATCATCACCGATCCTCTGACCACCGAGGACCAAGGCGGCATCGAGATCAAGAAAATCGCGCCCAAGGCACGTACCTTCTGATGGGTCTTGCGGGGGCATATCGGGCGGGTTTTCCTGCCGGATTGCTGCTGGGGCTGGCGGCTTGCGGATCGCAAGCACCTGTCTCGCAGGCTCCTGCACCGGCTGACCGGATGGATGCCTATCAGGCTGTCCGTCCGGTGGTTGCAAACTATATTCCTGCGGCGCAGGTTGATGTGGTCACCTCTTGTGTGATCCAGACAGCCCCCGCCGCGGATATTTCGAACTTTGCCCAGACGGGTGGGGCGATCGGCGAACAGCAGACGCTCCGCATTCTGGACCTGATCAAGGCGCATCGCGCCAACGATTGTATCGCGAAACAGCTTCTCTGAGAGGAGAGACCCATGGTTGAATTGGCTCTGCCCAAGAATAGCCGTATCACCACAGGCAAAACCTGGCCCAAGCCCGAGGGCGCGACGAACCTGCGTACCGTGCAGATCTATCGCTGGAACCCTGATGACGGCAAAAACCCCAGCGTCGATACCTACTTTGTCGATATGGACACCTGTGGTCCGATGATTCTGGACGTTCTGATCAAGATCAAGAACGAGATGGACCCCACGCTGGCCTTCCGCCGCTCGTGCCGTGAAGGCATCTGTGGTTCGTGCGCCATGAACATCGACGGCATTAACACGCTGGCCTGTATCTATGGCACCGACGAAGTCAAAGGCGACATCAAGATCTACCCGCTACCCCACATGCCCGTGGTCCGCGACCTGATCCCCGACCTGACGCACTTCTACGCGCAGCACGCCAGCATCATGCCTTGGCTCGAAACCAAGACAAACACACCCGCCAAAGAGTGGAAGCAGTCGATCGAAGACCGCGAGAAGCTAGACGGCCTCTACGAATGTGTGATGTGCGCCTGCTGTTCGACCAGCTGCCCCAGCTACTGGTGGAACGGCGATCGTTACCTCGGGCCAGCAGCGCTGCTGCATGCTTACCGCTGGCTGATTGACAGCCGCGACGAAGCGACCGGCGAGCGTCTGGACAACCTTGAAGACCCCTTCAAGCTGTACCGCTGCCACACCATCATGAACTGCGCGAAAACCTGCCCCAAGGGTCTGAACCCTGCCAAGGCAATCGCGTCGATCAAGAAAATGATGGTTGATCGGGCCTACTGATCATACCAGATCTAGCAATGTTAGCGCGCCGTTACCCAATACTGGGTAGCGGCGCGTTGCGTTTGCGACACAGTTCTAAAGGATATGCTGCACCTGCAAAGATGTAGGGGTGTTCGTCTGGAAAAAGAGGATCATATCAACAGGCAGGGAGGAGCTACCTAGTTCAAAAGGTGCTCACATGTTGGAAGTAAAACTTTCCCCTGCCGACGAAGCTCTCGAGCAAATGTTCGGTTACTACACTCCCGAAGCCGAGTTGGCTGCTCCGGCCCCGACTGCGTTCGAGGAAGAAGCCGCGAACACCGACTACGCGGAATATTTCGAGGCCGCGTAATTTGCGACCTCGCAGCCCCGTGCAGGACCCTCCTCCTTGCACGGGGTTTGCTTTTCCAGCGCAGGCTTTTAGGTCTAGGCGCATGATCCCCAGAGGAGCCCCCGTATGATTGTCGCTGTTGGATTGATCATTGCCTTTGTGCTGGTGCTGATCTTCTCGAACCGCCAAACGCGCAACTGCCGTTGGCGCGAGAACCGGCGCAACGATCGTGACGGCCAGCGCTACTACCACTGTGTCAGTTGCGGGGCAGAGACATGGGGCGATCCAAAGCACCCCCCGAAAGTCTGTCTAAAGCCCGACAAAGACAGCGAGGTCTGACCTCTCCCTAACGTGGTATGTCGCATTTGGGCTTTTTCTGGCGCGCATCCTGTGGCCTTCTTTCTGTCGCAAGACAGGAGACCCCCATGTGTAACGCCCCCTCCGACGCTGAGGCCCGCCGCGCGATCAAGCCTGTGATTTGCTATCCGACGGACACTCTGCCTGAACCCGACATGGCGGTGTATGAAGCGGCGCGCATCGGGGCAAAGATTGTAGATACAGTGATCGTCCCCTCGCGCGAGGCGGCGAGTTTCACGGCGCCTGCGGGGCACTTTTTTCGCATCACGTCGGTCGAAGGGCCTCAGGTCGGCGACCTGAACCTGTGGAATGCGAACGATCTGTCAGAGCGGTTTTTCAGTGGCAAAACCCGCGCCCTGCACGGCACCCATGTCACAACTGGCGATCGTTTGTGGTCTAACCTGCCACATATGCGGCCCATGGCGACGGTCACCCACGACACCTTGTGCTGGTACGGAATCGACCAGTACGGTGGCTCTGTCCACGACGTGATCGGCACACGCTGCGATCCTTACACCCATAACCTGTTGTCCGGCGGGCAATATCACCAATGCTGCCATTCGAACCTGACACGGGCGTTATCGGAACACTCGGGCCTGTCCTTGGCGCAGGCAGAGCCGCACATCCACGATGTCCTGAACGTGTTCATGTGCACGGGATTCACCCGCGACACCGGCCAATATTTCATGAAGGCCAGCCCAGTCCGCCCCGGCGATTACATCGAATTCTTCGCGGAGATCGACCTGCTCGGAGCGCTCAGCGCTTGTCCAGGGGGCGATTGTAGCAGTGAGCATTCCAGCGATATGGCTGCCTGCTATCCGCTGCAAATCGACATCCTGCGCCCCGCCGCAGGGGCACTGGACACATGGCAACCGCCCGCAACAAACGGATACGACCGCAGCCACGGGCAGTAGCCGTCAAGCAAACGCTGCTTCCAAAGCGATCTCCACCATCTCTCCAAAGCTGCGCTCGCGATCCTCGCTTGGCAGAGACTCGCCGGTCTGCAAATGATCCGAAATCGTCAGCACAGCCAAAGCGCGACGTCCATAGCGCGCCGCCAATGTGTACAGCTCGGCCGCTTCCATCTCGACCGCGAGAATGCCGTGACGGGTCATCTGCTCGTTCAGATCAGGGCGCTCGTCATAGAACACGTCAGAGCTATAGATCCCGCCCACATGAGGTACCGACCCCCGCGCTTCGGCCGCCACAACAGCCGCACGCAGCAGCCCAAAATCCGCAGAGGGCGCATAGTTCAACTCGCGGAAAATCCCCGAAGACGGCGTCGACAAGGTTGAACTAGTCATCGCGATCACCAGATCGCGAATTTTGACCTGCGGCTGCATGCCTCCTGCCGATCCGATTCGGATCAGAGTCTGGACTCCGTACTCTTTAATCAGTTCGTTCGCGTAGATCGACAGGGAGGGCATCCCCATTCCGCTGCCCTGAATGGTCACCCGATTCCCGCGCCACATACCGGTGTAGCCGAGCATGCCGCGCACTTCGTTCACCAGTTCCGCCCCCTCCAGAAACTGCTCTGCAGCCCATTTCGCACGATAGGGATCACCCGGCATCAGCACGGTCTCGGCGATTTGCCCTGGCTTTGCGCCAATATGCACTGTCATCTCAAAGACTCCCGTATTTACCTGCCGGTCAAAAAAGAACGGGGCCCGCCGATTGGCAAGCCCCATGCTTCTTTTTGCAATAAATACTCAGCGTCACGGACGGTCCAGCCGCCGCAGAAGCCGGTTATTCAGCGGCAACCGGTGCAGGATCAACCAGCGTCACGATATCCATCATGATCCGGTTCAATTCAAAGTCCTTGGGAGTATAGACCTTGGCCACACCGAACCCGAGTAGACGCTGCGCGTCCTCGTCTGGGATGATTCCGCCGACGACCACAGGGATGTCCCCCAACCCCGCTGACCGCATTCGGTTCATCACGTCTTCCACAAGCGGGATATGGCTGCCGGACAGAATCGACAACCCGACCACATGGACGTCATCCTCTTGAGCAGCTTTCACGATCTCTTCGGGTGTCAGGCGGATGCCTTCGTACTCGATATCCATGCCGCAGTCGCGTGCACGAAACGCAATCTGCTCTGCTCCGTTCGAGTGACCGTCAAGGCCGGGCTTGCCCACGAGGAATTTCAGGCGGCGTCCCAGCTTGTCGCTGACTGCGTCCACCGCCTCGCGGATGTCGTCCAGACCCTCGGTCTTGTTCGAGATACCGCGCGCGACGCCCGTCGGACCGCGGTATTCGCCAAAAGCGGCGCGCATCTCTGCGGCCCATTCACCGGTGGTCGCGCCAGCCTTAGCGGCTTTGATTGAGGCGGGCATGACGTTGCCGCCAGCTTTGGTGGTCTCGCGCAGCTCGGCCAGAGCAGCCTGTACGGCGGCTTCGTCCCGCTCGGCGCGCCATGCGTTCAGGCGTGCGATCTGTTCCTGCTCGACGGCGGGGTCAACAACCATGATGCCGCCGTCCTCGCCCATTAGCGGGCTGGGTTCGCCCTGCTGGAACTTGTTCACGCCAACGACGATGGTCTCGTTCTTTTCGATACGGTTTAGGCGATCCGCGTTCGATTCGACCAGTCGGCCCTTCATGTATTCGATCGAGCTAACCGCACCACCCATGCCGTCCAGCTGCGCCAATTCCTGACGTGCGCCTTCTTTCAGGGCTTCGACCTTGGCATCGACTGCGGGGTTGCCGTCGAACAGGTCTTCGTATTCCAGAAGATCGGTCTCGTAGGCCAAGATCTGCTGCATACGCATCGACCACTGCTGATCCCACGGGCGGGGCAGGCCAAGCGCTTCGTTCCATGCGGGCAGCTGCACGGCGCGGGCGCGGGCCTTTTTCGACAGGGTCACGGCGAGCATCTCGATCAGGATGCGGTACACATTGTTTTCAGGCTGCTGCTCGGTCAGGCCAAGGCTGTTGACCTGCACGCCATAGCGGAAACGACGGTACTTCGCCTCTTCAACACCATAGCGCTCTAGGCAGATTTCGTCCCATAGGTCCACGAACGCGCGCATTTTGCACATCTCGGTGACAAAGCGAATCCCTGCGTTCACGAAGAAACTGATGCGGCCAACCAGCGTCGGGAAATCCTCGGCGGGGACGCGCGGGCGCAATTCGTCCAGAACGGCGGTCGCGGTGGCCAAAGCGAAGGCGAGCTCCTGCTCTGGCGTCGCACCGGCCTCTTGCAGGTGATAGGAACACACGTTCATCGGGTTCCACTTGGGCACGTTCTGGTAGCAGTACTCGGCCACATCCGCGATCAGCTTGAGAGACGGCTTGGGCGGGCAGATATAAGTCCCGCGCGATAGGTATTCCTTGATCAGGTCGTTCTGGACAGTACCCTGCAGCTTGGAGACGTCCGCGCCCTGTTCCTCTGCCACAGCAATATAAAGAGACAGCAGCCAAGGCGCCGTCGCGTTGATGGTCATAGAGGTGTTCATCTGTTCCAGCGGGATCTGGTCGAATAGGGTGCGCATATCCCCCAGATGGCAAACGGGCACGCCAACCTTGCCAACCTCGCCTTTGGCCAGAACGTGGTCGCTGTCATAACCAGTCTGGGTGGGCAGGTCGAATGCGACCGAGAGACCGGTCTGACCCTTGGCCAGGTTACCACGATAAAGGGCGTTCGACGCGGCTGCGGTCGAGTGGCCAGCATAGGTGCGGATCAGCCAGGGGCGGTCTTTCTGAGTCTCGGTCATCGGTGCCTCGCAATGAATACAGTTCAGCAATTTTCTTGCGTTCGTGTCTTAGTACTTGGAATTATATGGCGCTGTCAATTCGCCGCGATGCGGCGCAAACCCCTATTTTTCAAGATGCTCGCGCAGCATTCGACTTTCGTCGCGACATAAAATTTCAAAATGACGCGTGAAAACTGTTGCGATGTTGCGTGGCCGATTATATCCATGCTGCAGAGGCAGCGCGATTCTGCGCCGCAGAAGAGAGTTACCCCCGAAACATTCGGGAGCATGGAGGCACAACGATGGCACTTGATACAAACACTGGGATTGCCCCCTACGATGCGCCGGAAAAGGAACTGTACGAAGTGGGCGAAATGCCGCCCCTCGGATACGTTCCCCCGAAAATGTATGCGTGGGCGATCCGCCGCGAGCGTCACGGCGAACCGGAAACTTCGTTCCAGAAAGAGGTCGTAGACACTTGGCAAATCGACAGCCACGAAGTGCTGGTCCTCGTGATGGCTGCCGGTGTTAACTATAACGGCGTCTGGGCCGGTCTCGGTCAACCGATCTCGCCCTTTGACGTTCACAAGCAAGACTACCACATCGCAGGCTCGGATGCCTCGGGGATTGTGTGGGCCGTTGGCGATAAAGTGAAAAACTGGAAGGTGGGTGATGAAGTTGTCATCCATTGTAACCAAGACGATGGCGACGACGAAGAGTGCAACGGCGGCGATCCGATGTTCTCTCCGACTCAGCGTATCTGGGGCTACGAAACCGGTGACGGTTCGTTCGCTCAGTTCACACGCGTTCAGGCCCAGCAGCTGATGCCCCGTCCCAAGCACCTGACTTGGGAAGAGAGCGCCTGTTACACCCTGACTCTGGCGACCGCATACCGGATGTTGTTCGGCCACCATCCCCACGAGCTGAAGCCCGGCCAGAACGTTCTGGTTTGGGGTGCGTCGGGCGGTCTGGGTTCGTACGCTATCCAGTTGGCGAATACCGCAGGTGCAAACGCGATCGGCGTTATCTCGGACGAGAGCAAGCGTCAGTTCGTTCTGGATCAGGGTGCCAAAGGCGTCATCAACCGCAAGGAATTTGACTGCTGGGGTCAGCTGCCCACCGTGAACTCGCCCGAGTACAATGCGTGGCTGAAAGAGGCGCGCAAGTTCGGCAAGGCGATCTGGGACATCACCGGTAAGGGCGTGAACGTGGACATGGTCTTCGAACACCCCGGCGAGGCGACGTTCCCTGTTTCGACCCTGATCGTGAAAAAGGGCGGCATCGTTGTGATCTGCGCCGGTACCTCTGGCTTCAACACCACGTTTGATGTGCGCTACATGTGGATGCACCAGAAGCGTCTGCAGGGCTCGCACTTTGCGAACCTGAAACAGGCTGCCTCGGCGAACCGTCTGATGTGCGAGCGTCGTCTGGACCCCTGCATGTCCGAAGTGTTCGAGTGGGAGCAAATCCCGCAGGCGCACACCAAAATGCTGCGCAACGAGCACAAGCCCGGCAACATGGCCGTACTGGTTCAGGCTCCGAAAACCGGTCTGCGCACCTTTGAAGAGGCGCTTGAAGCGCGTTAAGCGCGAAAAACCAGAAGCCGCTTAAATCAAGCCGCGTGTCCCGCTGGGATGCGCGGCTTTCTGATTGCGGAGCAAATAAAAGACATGTTAGCAGAAATTAAAGCCTTGAAGTTGTTTGTTCTTCACCGCAATCTGATTTCGTTTGTTTAAGTCTGTTTTGCGGCTCGGATGAAATCGCCGACCGCCTCCTTTTTTATCAGGAGCCTAATTTGTGCTAGATAATTCTCTTGCACCTTTGCTCGATCGAATTCGCGCGATCCCAGATGAAACCGCGGTGAATGCGTTCGTGAAGAGCCTTTGTGACGTTTTTGACGTAACGCAGTCTGCTTACTTCTTGATGCAGCCCGATGGCCACACGCGGGTTTATGGGACCTTTCCTCAGGAATGGATCGAAGGCTTCTTCGCGAATGGTCTGGACCGCCACGACCCTATCGTATTGGCCTGTTTTAACAGATATCTGCCGATAGATTGGCAGGATCTGGATTGGTCCAGTCGCCAAGCTCAGATGATCTACCAGTTTGCGCTGGAACACGGTCTCGGCCCCAATGGCTACACGGTTCCGATCCGCGGCCCCCGAGGACAATACGCGGCTCTTAGTCTGTGTGCTGGGGGCAGCGCTGCAGACTGGCGTGAAAAATGGGAAGGGGAGATGAGCAACTTGATGACCATCTGCCAGTTCCTGAATGCCCGGATCCTCGAGATTGATCCGACCCTCTGTTCCGAACCGCGAAAAGCCTTGTCGCCTCGCGAGGTTGACGCGATGTCGTTCCTCGCCAGAGGGATGAGCCGCGCTCAGATCGCAGTGAAACTCGATATCTCGGAGCACACCCTGCGGGCCTATATTGAGTCCGCACGCCGTAAACTGGACGCGACCAACACGACGCATGCCGTGGCCAAGGCGATCGCCCACGGTTTCATTCTGGTCTAGGCGCGGACCAAGGCGTTTTGTCAGTTCCGTTGCGCCGCGCCCCTGTGTAGTGTCCGCGCCATGAGCGTTCCCAGCATTACTTTCTCCGAAGACCAGGCCGAGGCCCACGACCGTATCACGCAGATGTTGCGGGGTGTTGGCGTGGATATGGACGAAGGCATCCTAACCCCCTTGATCGAGGAAAAGCAGTCCATTCTGGGTGTGACGGGCAAAGCGGGATCGGGGAAAACCATGCTGTTGGCATCGGTGGTGAAGGCCCTGGAGGATACTGGGGTTGAGATCGTCTCTGGCGACTACGAAGGCCGTAAGAAAAAGGAACGCCGGACGCTTGCGATCCTTGCGCCAACGAACAAAGCTGCCAGCGTTCTGCGTATGCGGGGGGTGCCTGCGACCACGATCCATCGCATTCTCTATAGCCCCGTTTATGATCCCGAATTTGAACGCGTGGCCGAATGGCTGGCGGGCAATGCCGAGCGGCCAGAGATCGAAGCGCTGACTGACGAAGCACTCGAGCGCGCCAAGGCGAGCTACGAGCTGCACAAATCTGTGCCGGGGGCCTTGGCGGCTGCTGGATTGCGGGGCTCGGACTTTATCACCGGATGGAAGCGCCGTGAGCATCCGCTGGACATCGGTCTGGTGGACGAAGCGTCGATGCTGGATGACCGGCAGTTTGACGATCTGCGCGACATCTTTCCGACGCTGATGCTGTTTGGCGATCCGGCGCAGCTCGCGCCAGTGAACCAGTCGGGCAAGATGGTGTTCGATAAGCTGCCCGAGCCTGCTGTCATGCACTTGAACCGCATTCACCGGCAGCAGAACGACAGCCCCATCTTGGACATTGCGCACGCGCTCGCCGATCCCGATCTGGGATTCGAGGATTTCGAGCGCCTGATCGAACAAAAAGCCCGCGAGGATGATCGCGTGGTCTGGGGGCAGAGGGTCGAGGTTGACCTGATGGCTCGTAGTCCGGTTCTGGTGTGGCGCAACGCGACACGTATCCGCCTGATCAATGCCTTCCGTAGTGTGTACGGCGCGCCCGAGACCGAGCTTCTGGAAGGCGAGCCGCTGATTTGCGATGGCATTGAGCTGCCTCTGAAGCACCGCAAAAAGCGCATTGATCTAGAGGCGCGTGGCCTGATCAAGGGTGCGCAGGTTGTCTATCTGGGGCCTGGCCGCAAGCCGGGTTTCTCGCGACTGCACGTTTTGGGGGCCGAGGAGCCTCAGGTCTCGGCGGCGTCGATTGTGAAAATCGAGAAGCCCGATGAAGAAGAGCCCTTTATCCCCTTTGCAGCGCGGATGGGGGCAGCGTTCTTGCACGGCGCGGCGGTGACGATCCACAAGGCTCAGGGATCGCAGTGGACAGACGTTCAGGTTTTTGCACCCGACATCTATGCCGCAGCGCGGATGGGGCGAACCGAAGCGGGGCAACCCCTGTGGAAGCGGTTGGCCTATGTGGCCGTAACACGCGCGTCAGAGCGGCTTTATTGGGTTGTGCGCCCGCGTTTGTCCAAGCCAAGTGGACCACTCAGCGTCGCGGATTTGGGCGGTACGCCCGCGCCCTTGCAGATGGACTTTACGGAGTAATAGGGGCGCTGCCCCTCTCTTGCGCGCTGCGCAATTCACACCCCGGAGTATTTTCAGCAAAAAGAAGTCAGCGGCGGATCAACTGGAAAAAGGTGGATGCACCCCAGCCCGCGGCAACCGCAAGAGCGAGGCTGAGTAGGCCGTAAAGCAGGGGCTGCTGGCGGGACAAGGTGAATAGCCAGCGTTCCAAGCCGACTTTGCGGACAAGGATTGGAGCCTCTTCGTGGGTCAGGACGGCGCCATCGCGGGTGACGAAAATACGGGTGGTGTATTCACCTTCGGTCAGGTTCGCGGGCAGTGTAATCCGCGTGTCGAACAAGGTGCTTTCCCGGAGTTCGGCAGAGTCCTCGTTGATCAGGTAAGAGCCATTGCGTTCGCGGATACGGATCAGCGCGTCGGTAAAGCTACCTGCGTCTTCTATCCCTTGCGGGGCGCCAACAGATCGGATGGCGCGGGGGATCGATATTTTGTGCCGCAGATCTTCGGTCTCGGACAGGATGTCAGGCAAAGGTCCCGTGGTGGCAACGGCGTAGAAACTTGGGGCACGGTCGATTTCAACGGAGTCGGTGTTCATCCAGATTCCGGCTACACGCTCTTTGCGCCAAACTGTTGTGGGGCCAGAGGGACCGGCAACAGTGATGATGACGTGCAGGGGCTCTTCTTCGGGATCGACAGCGCTGAGGTCGCGTTTGATCGCACCGTAGATCAGGATGTCGGAGCCATCAAACCGGGTGGTGATCCGCACCTCTTCTTGGCTCAGGCCAAGTACCAGTTCTTCGGCCTGCAAGGGGAGGGCGAGGAGGCAAAATGCGATGAGGGAAGCTAGAAGTCGCATCACGACGTCCCAATCGAATATAGGTCGGACGGAGTCAGCAACAGATCAAGCCCCAGCTTGCCGCAGACCAGCAGCACGAGCGCGGCGAGCGCGATGCGCAGCTGCTCCGCCTTGAGCTTTGCGCCGATCTGCGTGCCGAATTGCGCACCAATGACGCCGCCCACCAGCAAGAGCAGGGCGAGTACTATATCGACGGTGTAGTTGGTCGTGGCGTGTAGCAAAGTGGTAAATGCGGTCACAAAGATGATCTGGAACAGCGAGGTGCCGATCACCACCTTGGTGGGCATGCCGAGGATATAGATCATCGCGGGGACCATGATAAAGCCGCCGCCCACGCCCATGATCGCGGACAGGATGCCAACCGACAGTCCGACGAGAAAAGGCGGAATGGCCGAGATATAGAGTCCCGATGCACGAAACCGCATCTTGAGCGGCAGTGTTTGCGCGATGCCGCGGCCACGCTTTTTGCTCTTGGTCGGGCCTTGGCGTTTGGATTTGCGCAGAGCGTTCAAGCTCTCGATCATCATCAGGCCACCGACGATGCCGAGAAAAACCACGTAAAAGAGGTTCACCAACAGGTCCACTTGCCCAAGCTGTTTGAGCAAGGTGAACACGTATACCCCGAGCGCCGAGCCAACGAGGCCGCCTGCCATGAGGACCGAGCCCATCTTGAAATCAACGGTCTTGCGTTTGAGGTGCGCCATCAACGCCGAAAAGGACGAAGCGACAATCTGGTTCGCGCCCGTGGCCACGGCGACGGCGGGTGGAACGCCGATAAAGAATAGGAGTGGCGTGATCAGAAAGCCGCCACCAACACCAAACATGCCGGATAAAAGCCCCACGATTCCCCCAAGCCCAAGCAGGAGGAACGCGTTGACTGAAACTTCGGCAATCGGGAGGTAGATCTGCATGAGTCACCGTAGCGTGTGTCCTGTGCAGAGCACAAGAAAATCGCAACGCGCCCAATAGCTTCGTGTCGGACGTGTTGCACTGCAGAAACGGGGCCGCGTGGGCCCCGTTCATCTTAACGCTCTTTGACGTAGGGCGCGCCGCCTGCGCGGGGTGGGATTGCCTTGCCCACGAACCCAGCAAGGAAGATGACCGTCAGGATGTAGGGCAGGACGTCCATCACCTGAACCGGAATGACGATGCCGCCGAGGTCAAGGTTCTGGTAGCGCAGCGCCACCGCTTGGAGCAGTCCGAACAGCAGACAGGCCCAGAGCGCATTCCAAGGGCGCCACTTGGCAAAGATCAGTGCCGCCAAAGCGATAAAGCCACGGCCCGCAGTCATATCTTTGACGAAGCCTGCTTGCAGGCCTGTTGCCAGATAAGCCCCAGCCACCCCGCAAAGCACGCCGCAGATCAAAACTGCCGCGTAGCGTAGGCGGGTTACCGAAACACCCGCTGTGTCGACCGCCGCAGGGTTTTCGCCCACAGCGCGCAGGCGCAGGCCGAAGCGGGTGCGGAAGAGAACCCACCACGTGATCGGCACCAGCGCAAACGCCATGTAGACCAGCACAGAATGGCCGGAGACCAAGTCGCCGTAGATCGGCCCGAGGAAGGGCACGCCTGACAAGGTATCGGCAAAGGGCAGGGTGATCGGCTCGAACCGCGCGCCGCCCATGAGGCTAGGGGTGCGGCCCCCCTGTTGAAACCAGCTCTGCGCCACAAGGACAGTCAGACCGGCAGCAAGGAAGTTAATCGCAACACCCGAGATCAACTGATTGCCGCGAAAGGTGATTGATGCCAGCCCGTGCACCAAAGCGAGCAGCATCGACGCGCCAATGCCTGCCAGCAGCCCCAGCCAGACAGAACCGGTCACATAAGCCACAGCAGCAGAAAGGAAGGCCGCAGCCAGCATCTTGCCCTCTAGCCCGATGTCGAACACGCCCGCACGCTCGCTGTACAAACCAGCGAGACAGGCTAACAGCAGCGGGGTTGCCAGACGGATCGTGGAGTCGAGGATCTGGATAAGTGTCAGAAAATCCATTCTCAGGCTCCTTTGCGCAGGGACAGAAAGATGCGTTCCAGCGGCATTCGGACCATGTGATCCAACGCGCCTGTGAATAGGATCACCAGCGCTTGGATCACCACGATCAATTCTCGCGGTATGCTGGTCCACAGCGCCAGTTCCGCGCCGCCCTGATACAAAAAGCCGAACAGCAATGCTGCGATCAGCACTCCGAACGGGTGATTGCGGCCCATCAGTGCCACTGCGATCCCGATGAAGCCAGCGCCTTCGACGGCGTTCAGGACCAGACGTTCCGCTTCGCCCATGACGTTGTTCACGGCCATCAATCCGGCAAGGCCACCCGAGATCAGCATCGCGATCATGGTGATTTTGACAGGGTTGATGCCTGCGTAGACTGCCGCAGGCTCCGAATGTCCAAACGCGCGGATTTCATAGCCCAGACGAGTGCGCCACAGTAGCAGCCAGACCGCGAGGCAGGCCAGAAGTGCGACTACGAATGTCACGTTAGCAGGCGCGGCTTTGGAAAATTCGATGCCGATCGGGGCCAGCAAGTCGTGCAGGGTCGGCAGGTGCGTGCCTTCGAGGAATTTGTCGGTGGCGGGGTCCATAGAGCCAACCGGCCTCAGCAGGTTCACCAGCAAGTAGTTCAGCAGGCCTGCTGCGATGAAGTTGAACATGATCGTCGTGATCACGATGTGGCTGCCGCGTTTGGCCTGTAGGTAGGCTGGGATCAGAGCCCACGCCGCGCCAAAAAGTGCCGCGCCGATTGCGGCAACGGGCAGGGCGAGCAGCCAGTGGGGCAGGGGCAGATACAAACACGCCAGCGCCACGCCGAGGCCGCCAAGCATCGCCTGACCCTCGCCACCGATGTTGAACAGGCGCGCGTGGTAGGCCACCGCAACCGCCAGACCGGTAAAGATAAAGTTGGTGGTGTAGTATAGGGTGTACCCCCAGCCATAGGTCGAGCCCAAGGCGCCAGACACCATCATCTTGACTGCGGCCCAGGGGTTTTCACCGATGGCCAAAATGACCAGCGCGGATAGGCCCGCCGCCAGCAAAAGAGAAATGAGCGGGATCAGGAAAACATCCGCCCAACGGGGCATCTTATCCATGTTGGGACGCCTCTTGGCTAACGGGGTCACGGGTGTCGGTGATACCGGCCATCATCAGACCCAATTCTTTTTCATCAGTGGTTGCGGGATCGCGGAAGCCCATGATCTGTCCGTCGAACATCACCGCAATCCGGTCGGACAGGGCAAAAATCTCGTCCAGCTCGACAGAGACCAGCAGAATTGCTTTGCCTTGGTCGCGCAGAGCGATGATCTGTTCATGGATGAATTCGATCGCGCCGATGTCCACGCCGCGGGTGGGTTGGCCGATCAGCAGCAGGTCAGGATTTCGCTCGATCTCGCGGGCGACCACGATCTTTTGCTGGTTGCCACCAGAAAAGCTCTTGGCCGAGAGCCAGCAATCAGGCGGACGCACATCGAATTTGGCCATCTTTGCCTGCGTGTCCTGACGCAGGGCATCGTTGTCCATGAACAGCCCGCGCTGGTATTTTTCATCGCGGTGATAGCCGAAGGCAACGTTTTCCCATGCGTGGAAGTCCAGAATCAGACCTTCGCGGTGGCGATCCTCAGGCACGTGGGCGATGCCCAAGTGACGGCGCGCGCTGGCGTCGGCTCCTGCGCCCGACAGGGGCAGGGGCTGGCCATTCAGACGGATAGAGCCTTTGGCCTCGCGCATCCCGCCAAGGACTTCGAGAAGTTCTGACTGACCATTGCCCGCGACGCCCGCGATCCCAAGGATTTCGCCTGCACGAATGTCCAAATCGATGCCCTTCAGCCGCTGGACGCCAGAGCTATCGACCACTTGCAGGTTCTCGACCTCTAGAATCTGTGCGCCCGGCACAGCAGGAACTTTGTCGACACGCAGTAGAACTTTGCGGCCGACCATCAGTTCGGCCAGATGTTCTGGGCTGGTCTCGGTCGTTTTAACGGTGGCGGTCATCTCGCCGCGGCGCATGACGCTGACGGTGTCCGTAATCTCCATGATTTCGCGCAGCTTGTGCGTGATCAGGATGATCGTTTTGCCTTCGCGGCGCAGGTTTTCCAGAATGCGGAACAGGTGATCCGCCTCGGCGGGGGTCAGGACGCCCGTGGGCTCGTCCAAGATCAGAATTTCGGCACGGCGGTACAGCGCCTTCAGGATTTCGACGCGCTGCTGGTGGCCGACGCTCAGATCCTCGACGACCGAGTCGGGGTCCACGTTTAGCTCGTATTCTTTGGCCAAAGCGGTCAGTTCTTTGCGCGCCTTCGCCAGTGACGGACGCAGCAAAGCGCCATCTTCTGCCCCGAGGATCACATTCTCGAGGACGGTAAAATTCGGAACCAGCTTGAAGTGCTGGAACACCATGCCGATGCCCGCCGCAATAGCGGCCTGACTGTCGGTGATGTTGGTCTTGGTGCCGTTGATAAAAACTTCGCCCGAGTCCGCTTTGTAAAAGCCATAAAGGATCGACATCAGGGTCGACTTCCCCGCGCCGTTTTCCCCGATGATCCCGTGGATCGTGCCGGGCATCACACGGATCGAGATGTCCTTATTTGCTTGGACAGGGCCAAAGGATTTCGAGATACCGCGCAGCTCGATCGCCGGAGCTTTGGCAGCATCAGGGGCGGCCATGTCTGGCCGCCCCGTATGTTGGTTGGAAACCATGTGCGCCTTACTCGACCGGGCAGGTGCTGTCGGCCATGTAGTCGTGCACGACCAGCTCACCGCTTGCGATTTTTGCGGCTGCCTCGTCGACAGCGGCTTTCATTTCTGCCGTGATCAGCGCTTCGTTGTTTTCATCAATTGCATAGCCAATGCCGCCGTTCGCGATGCCCATGACCTGAATGCCGGTTTCCAGATCGGTACCCGCCGAGAATGCCTCGTAGACCGCGTTATCCACGCGCTTCAGCATCGAGGTCAGAACTTTGCCGGGGTGCATGTAGTTCTGGTTGCTGTCCACACCGATACCCAGAATGCCCTCGTCGGCTGCCGCCTGCAGAACACCAACACCGGTGCCGCCTGCTGCGTGGTACACAACGTCAGCGCCCTGCGAAATCTGGGCTTTGGTCAGCTCTGCGCCTTTCACAGGGTCACCCCACGCGGCAGGGGTGGTGCCGGTCATGTTCTGGATGACGGTCGCATCGGGGTTCGCGGCCTTGGCACCCTGAACATAGCCACAGGCGAATTTGCGGATCAGCGGGATGTCCATGCCGCCGACAAAGCCAACGGTGCCGGTCTCGGACTTCATCGCCGCCAGCATGCCGACCAGATACGAGCCCTCGTGCTCGTTAAATACGACCGAGCGCACGTTCGGCTTGTCGGTCACCATGTCGATGATTGCGAATTTGGTGTCGGGGTAGTCGTCCGCCACTTCGTCCAGCGCGCTGCCAAAGGCAAAACCAGCCATAACGATCGGGTTTGCCCCAGCCTCGGCAAAGCGGCGCAGGGCCTGCTCACGCTGGGCTTCGGACTGAAGCTCGATCTCGCGGTAGGTTTCGCCGGTTTCTTCGGCCCACTTCTGCGCGCCAGTGTGCGCAGCCTCGTTAAAGCTTTTGTCAAACTTGCCGCCAAGATCATAGATCAGCGCGGGTTCGGCTGCGGCGGCGCCTGCGGTCAGGGCCAGCGCGGCAGCGGCGCCAAAAAATTTGTGCATCATGGTCATGATAGTCTCCTGTTGGACGAGGTGCTGCCCTACAGCTTGGCGCACCTTTCGGCTGCGGACTCGTCTGGTCCGGCTCTGCCCAATTTAGTGCCGACCCATCCAGAAGGGTCAATAGAATTTTTGATTGTTTGGTCAGTTGACCCTGCGTTCACTCGGCGAGTGACCGCGACATCACCAATGCGTCGACCACGCGGCCGTCCTGTAAATGGTAATAGGCCTTGCGTTTGCCCGCCTCTTGCCAGCCCGCGCGTTGATAAAGCGCTGTCGCGGCGCTGTTCTCGACGGACACTTCGAGAAAGGCTGTCGCCGCGCCAAGCCGCTGCGCTTTTTCGTGAAATGCTGCGAGTGCGCGCATCCCTAAGCCCCGCTTTCGATGGGCGGGATCGGTCACGATGGTCAGAAGCTCGGCTTCATCAAACATCACGCGGCCCAAGGCGAAGCTCTTGGCCTCTCCAACAACGAAAACGCCTGTCTGCCCCAAGAGGTCAGCGAAATCTTTGCCGCTCCATGCCTTGGTCTCGGTCATGGCGCGTCCGTGGGTGGTGGCGAGCGCGTCCGGGGTCACGGCAGGATGACAGGCGGCGCGTCCTTGGCAGGGGCCGCATCAGCTGCGCGTAGGTAGAGCGGCGCAGGCGCCTCTGTCTCGAATGCCGCGCGGGTCAGGGCGACCCTTGCAATCCGTTCCGCCAGTTCCGCAGGGGCAGGGGGCAAGAGCGCTGGTGTCTCTACGTCATCGCCGGCGGCCCGCATCAACGGCGCCTCGGGCGCGCAGCCATACCCTTGCTCGTAGATCTGGTCGCGCGGGGCAGGGACGTGAACTCGGACAGGGCGCGGGGCATCCAAAGCTGTCGCGTCCAGCGTCGATACGCCCACTGCCGGAATGCCCAAGGCCATGGCCATTCCGCGAGCCGCTGAAACAGAAATTCGGATACCGGTGAAGTTGCCAGGCCCGATGCCCACGCCGATCACGCCGAGGTCCGACCAAGCGCACCCGCCCTCTGACAAAACCTCTTCAATCAAGGGCACCAAGTGCTCTGCCTGACCGCGCGACATCTCTATGGCACGGGCGGCGACCAACTCGTCCCCGTTCAGCAAAGCGGCCGCGCAATGCGCGGCCGATGTATCAAATGCCAGAGTCCAGACCATCGTTATACAGCGACGGGACGGACTTCGGTCACTTCGGGAATGTAGTGGCGCAGCAGGTTCTCGATCCCCATTTTCAGGGTCAGAGTGCTGCTGGGGCAGCCGGCGCAGGCGCCTTGCATGTGCAGATAGACGACGCCGCGGTCAAACCCGTGGAAAGTGATGTCGCCACCATCCTGAGCCACAGCGGGACGCACGCGGGTGTCCAACAGCTCTTTGATCTGGGTGACGATTTCGCCGTCCTCACCGGTGTGCTCCGCGTGACCGGACGATGCAGTCTCTCCTTCGTCCATCACAGGGGCGCCAGACTGGAAGTGCTCCATGATCGCACCCAGCAGGTTGGGCTTGATATGGTCCCATTCGACATCGTCAGACTTGGTTACAGTGACAAAGTCGTTGCCCAAAAATACGCCCGAAACGCCCGAAACGGCGAACAAACGGGTGGCCAGAGGCGATTTGGCTGCAGTGTCCGCGCTCGGAAAATCTGCAGTGCCAACTTCCAAAACCGCCTGCCCGGGCAGGAATTTCAACGTCGCCGGGTTCGGGGTCGATTCAGTCTGGATGAACATCAGGGGGCCTCCGGTTAACTCAGCAATGGATATGCGGGCGCACCGCCCGACTGTCAAGGTTTAGAAATATTCTAAATGGCGCAGATCAGGTGATCGCTTCAAGCCGGTCTTTGCTCATGTCACCGGGCACGATGGTGAACGGAATGGGCAATTCCCCTGCAGAACGGGTCAATTGCGTGACCAGAGGGCCTGGTCCGCCTTTGCCAGATCCTGCACCCAGCACAAGAACACCGATTTCTTCGTCCTCACGCACATGGGCCAGAATCTCGGGCACGGCCTCGCCTTCTCGGATCACAAGCTCTGGGTCGACATCCTGTTTGTCCCGCATCCATTTGGCGAAAACCTCGTAATGCGCCTGAATACGCTCGCGCGTTTCTTCGCGCATGATGTCGCCGACACCGATCCAGTGATTGAATTCATCTGGTGGGATGATCGATAGAATTGTCACGCCGCCGCCCGTATGAGCTGCGCGCATCGCGGCAAAGCGCATCGCGTTCAAGCACTCGCGAGTATCATCCAACACAACAAGGAATTTGCGCATCATAGCCCTCCCGACTAAAGGGGAACTTTGCACTGCCCTGTGTTCGCTGGCAAGCGCACAGCCTCTTTCTTGGTGTAAATACCCCGTCGCACCGGATGGCCACAGGCACGCGGCCAGCATGTGCGCTCACGAAAAAAGCCTCCGCAAATCGCGGAGGCCTTCTTCATAGGAAACGTGTCGCACGCAGAAGGAAGAGGTCATAAAAATCGCCATGATTCCTAGTTCAGGATCATGACGATTTTGTTAAAGATTTCGTCGCTCAGCGGCTGGGACGCAGCAGACCGACTATGTCGTAGGTCTGTTGCAAGATGGGTTCCGCGATCTCTTTGGCGCGGTCGGCACCTTGCAGCAGAATGCGGTCGATTTCCGCAGGGTCATCCATCAATCGCTTCATCTCGGTCGAGATTGGTGCCAGCTTTTCTACCGCCAGATCGGCCAGCGCGGGCTTGAATTTGCCCCAGCCTTCGCCACCAAATTCGCCGATCACGGCCTCGTTGGTGATGTCGGCCAACGCGGCATAGATGTTCACCAGATTGCGGGCCTCGGGGCGTTCGCTCAGGCCATCCAGCGACTCTGGCAGCGGCTCGGGGTCGGTTTTGGCCTTCTTGAACTTCTTGGCAATGGTGTCCGCGTCATCGGTCATGTTGATGCGCTCCATGTCCGACTCGCCGGACTTGGACATCTTTTTCGACCCGTCGCGCAGGTTCATCACGCGCGTAGCTGGGCCTTCGATGATCGGCTCGCACATGGGGAAGAAGTTCTCTGTCTTGAAGTCGTTGTTGAACTTCGAGGCGATGTCGCGGGTCAGTTCAACATGCTGCTTTTGGTCCTCGCCCACGGGGACGTGGGTTGCGTGGTACAGCAGAATGTCCGCCGCCATCAGCGAAGGATAGGCATAGAGGCCCAAGGACACTTTCTCCGCGTTCTTGCCGGCTTTGTCCTTGAACTGTGTCATGCGGTTCATCCAGCCCATGCGCGCAACACAGTTAAAGATCCAGCCAAGCTCCGCATGCTGCGGGACCGACGCCTGATTGAACAGGATCGATTTTGTCGGGTCGATGCCCGAGGCAATGAAACCGGCGGCGACTTCGCGCGTTGCGTTTTTGAGTTCTGCGGGATCTTGCCAGACGGTGATCGCATGCAGGTCCACGACACAGTAGATTGTCTCGTAGTCCTGTCCCTGCATGTCCACAAAGCGTTTGATCGCACCGAGGTAGTTCCCCAGTGTCAAACCGCCCGAAGGTTTGATCCCCGAAAACACACGGGGGGTATGGGTGGCTGCAGTCATCGGAATTCTCCGTCTGGATTTTAAGGCCTGCATCGCTTACCCCCTGCTCAAAGGCAACGTCAAGGATCGCACCATGAACACCCCCCCGCATAATGGTCCTATTAACCCGATGCCGCCCTACATTGTGGCGCTCTTTCTTGTCCTCGTCGGTATTGAGGCTGTGCTGTCGCTCGCAGATCGGGGGATTGTCGGTGGCGCGATGGGGGTCGGCTGGCGGCTGTCCGCGCTAGAGGAATATGGGTTTTCGCCACGGGTCTTCTGGTGGATGTTCGAGAACGGGGTGTTCCCGCCAGAGCATCTGAAGCGCTTTGTCTCCTACGCTTTTGTTCACGGCAGCTTCGTCCACGCGCTGTTTGCTGGCGTCTTCGTGTTGGCTTTGGGCAAGATGGTCGGCGAGGCGTTTGGGGCCATCGCAACCTTGGCCGTTTTCTTATTCGCCACGGTGGTCGGGGCGGTGGTCTATGCCGTCTTTGTTGGCGGTGATCGCCTGCTCTTCGGGGCCTACCCTGGGGCCTACGGGTTCATCGGCGCGTTTACCTATGTGCTTTGGCTTCGGCTCGGTCAGATGGGCGAGGCGCAGGTGCGGGCGTTTTCGCTGATCGGAATGCTGCTGGGAATTCAGCTGCTGTTTGCCGTGCTGTTCAGTGGCC
The DNA here is from genome assembly GCF_041224595.1 of Donghicola sp. XS_ASV15. Lineage (NCBI taxonomy): Bacteria > Pseudomonadati > Pseudomonadota > Alphaproteobacteria > Rhodobacterales > Roseobacteraceae > Donghicola > Donghicola sp. XS_ASV15. The sequence continues at coordinate 136,643 of NZ_JBGFGN010000162.1, forward strand.
CCAAAGATTGGGTCGCCGACATTGGCGGTTTCGTTGCAGGCTTCTTGCTGTCCTTTGCGGTCAGCCCCGGCGGCTGGACCAAAATTCTGGACAAGTTGCGTCAACGCTCTGACTAATCCGGTGCGGTGCTCGCGATCACCAGCGCCGCGATCCCGTGAGAGAGCAGTTCTGCCCCAAGCATCAGGCCGAGTGTGACTGTCGCACTTTGCGGCAGGGTGAGCGCGATCAAAGACCCCAACGAGACGGACACCAGGCCAGACATGAGGAGAATGTGGTTCCCGGCTGGCCTGCTCAGGTATCGGCCCAAAGCGAATTTCAACGCGCCCGACAGCATGAAGATGAGCGCGACGAGCAACGTTAATGTCTGCACCCCAGCCGCAGGTGCAGCGATCAAAACCACTCCGAGCAGTAGCGACACAACCCCGAGTCCCAAGGTGCCGCGGACCACTGGACGATGCACAGATTGCGCAGCTGCGATAATTTGGATCGTCCCGATAAAGGTAAAAAGCCATCCCGCAATCAGTTCGACCGCGATAGAGACGATCATCGGAGCGGCCAGTGCGATCACTCCGGACGAACAGAATAATAGCCCCACGATACGCAGGGCGCTTTTGTTAGGCATGCCTCATCTCCCACCACTCGGCTGCATGGTGGGAGCCTAGCCGTGTAACTCTTAAACCGAGGTGTAGAGTTCCATTACCTTTTTAAGCTGCGCTTGAATTCTGATAGGCGGAACGCTCCGATCAGTTGCCCAATCCCGAAATAACTGACCATCCCCGTCCCGACGAGCGCCAGAAGCACCGGCAGTTTCCACGCGGGATTAGCAAGCAAGGGCAGCAAGATTGCGTTCAATCCATACAGAATGGCCCCCATCGCGAGCGAGGCGAGAACGATACGGATAATCCGGTTCTGAAAGCGTGGGTCCATCTGGGCCGCTTCGCCCATTTTGCGAGACATGAACCAGAGCAGTAGGACAGTGCCCCACCCAGCTAGGGTCGTCCCCCATGCGGCTGCGATAAAGCCGATGATCGGAGACAGCCCAACCGCCATTCCGAAGTTGATCGCAAGCGAGGCAAGCGCGATGTAGAAGGGGCGCTTGGTGTCTTCGCGGGCAAAGAACAGGGGCTGTAGGACCTTTTGCAGGACGAATGCAGGCAGGCCGAGGCCATAGACGGCCACGGCGAGCGCTGTCGCACTGGTATCGCTGACCTCGAAAGCGCCGCGTTGAAACAGGACTGTCACCAGCGCGTCAGGGATTGCAACCAGCGCAACGGCGGCTGGAACGGTCAGTGCCAAAGAGACCTCGGCAGCGCGGTTCAGGGCATCGCGCCCGCCGCTCGTGTCTCCCGCACGCAGGCGGCGGGACAAATCAGGTAGTAAAACAACGCCGATCGCCACCCCGACCACGCCGAGCGGCAGTTGGTACAGTCGATCGGCATAGTTCAGCCAAGCAACTGCCCCTTCGAAGTAGCTGGCGACTTGTCGGCCGATCAGCAGGTTCACTTGCACGACACCGCCAGCCAAGGCTGCGGGACCTGCGATGATCGCCAGCCGCTTTACCTCTGGAGTGATGCGGGGCAGGCGCGGATAAAGCCGAAAACCCTCGGCCGCCGCCGCGCGCCAAACGATGCCCATCTGGATCAGGCCAGCGATTGGGACGGACCAGGACAGGGTAAGACCGGGATCCCAACCCAGAAGGTAGCCAAGACCCAAGGCTCCGAGGAAGATGATATTCAGGGCCACGGGGGCTGCTGCGGCAGCAAAGAATTTGCCCGTCGCGTTCAAGAGACCCGAAAGCAGCGCCGCCAGCGAGATCAGCAGAATGTAGGGAAAGGCGATCCGCCCATACAGCACCGCCAGATCGAACCGCTCGTCCCCCGCAAAGCCACTGGCCATGGCCAGAACAAGGGCTGGCATGAAGACCTGCGCAATGACCGTAAATACAATCAGGGTCGAGCCGAGCGCGGCAAACGCATCCTGTGCAAAGTCACGGGCTGTTACTTGGCTTTCATCGCCCTCTAACTTCTTGGAGAACATGGGCACAAAGGCCATGTTGAACGCCCCTTCGGCAAAGAAGCGGCGGAACATGTTGGGCAGGGAAAACGCGACCAGAAATGCCTCGGCCACGGGGCCCGCGCCGAGCATCGAAGCGATCGCCATATCGCGTAGGAAGCCCAAGATGCGGCTGGCAAAGGTCCAGCCGCCCACGGTCAGGAACCCTGACATCAACCGGATTGGTTTCACGCAATTGCCCTTTCAACGCCTTTGTCGATGGCTTCGCGCAGCTTCTTTTCCAGCCCTTCGCGTTTGCTGGCCGAGTGGAATTTCAGACCGAACATGTCTTTGACGTAGAACGAGTCGACGACCTGTTCGCCATAGGTCGCGATCACCGCGCTGCTGATATAAACGTTCGCGTTCGAGAGCGTCCGAGACAGATCATAGAGCAAGCCGGGGCGGTCACGGGTATCGACTTCGATGATCGTGTAGATCTCGGACCCTTCGTTGTCGAAGGTGATGTGGGTCGGCACGCGGAACGCTTTCTCACGCTTTTTGAACTTGTCTTTGTCCTTCAGTGCTTGGCCAGCCAGAACTTCGCCCTTCAGCGTTTTGCCGATCATCGAGCGCAGGCGGGGCAGGCGCGATTCCTCGTAGGGGTGACCTTCGGCATCCTGCACCCAGAACACGGCGGTCGCGTAGCCGTCCTTGGAGGTATACGTACGCGCATCCACAACGTTCGCACCCACCAGAGCCAACGCGCCGGCAAGGCGGGCAAAGATGCCCGGATGGTCCGCCATGGCAAAGCACGCGCGGGTCGCGTCGCGGTCTGCGTCCAGCTTCAGATCGATACGGATTTCGTCGTCTGGAATATCCTTGAGCAGTTCGGCAAAGATCGCGTGGGCCTGAAGCGGCAGCCCGGTCCAGTAGGGCGGATAATGACGCTTGGTCTCGCGCTTGAAGGCGGCCTCGCTCCAGTCCGGCAGGGCGGCGCGCAGGGCTTTGCGGGCCTCGTTGCCACGGGTTTCGCGGTTGATCTCTTCTAGACCGTGTTCCAGTGCGCGGGCAGTTTCCGCGTGGAGCTGGCGCAGCAACATGGCCTTCCAGTTGTTCCAAGTGTCTGGGCCCACGCCACGAATATCGCAGACGGTCAAAATGGTCAGCAGGTCCAGACGTTTGCGGTTCTTCACGACCTTGGCAAAGTCACGCACCGTGCGCGGATCGGAAATGTCCCGCTTTTGCGCCACGTCGGACATCAGCAGGTGATAGCGCACCAGCCACTCAACCGTCTCGCATTCCTCTTTCTTCAGTCCAAGGCGGGGGGCCACACGGCGGGCGATTTGCGCCCCAAGGATCGAGTGATCTTCGGGACGGCCTTTGCCGATGTCGTGCAGAAGCATCGCAACGTAGAGCACTTTGCGATTCACATCCCCTTCGAAAATCGAAGAGGCGAGGGGCAGGGGTTCTGTCAGCTCTTGGCGTTCGATCTGGGCCATCTGGCTGATGCACTGGATAGTGTGCTCGTCGACGGTGTAGCTGTGGTACATGTTGAACTGCATCATCGCGACGATAGGCGCGAATTCAGGCATGAATGCCCCAAGGACACCAAGTTCGTTCATCCGGCGCAAGGCACGCTCGGGGTTGCCGCGCTTCAGCAGCAGTCCGAGAAAGATTTTGTTCGCCTCTTTGCTATTGCGCAAAGTGTCGTCGATCCGGTCCAGATTGCCTACGACCAGACGCATGGCGTCTGGGTGGATGAGCAAACCAGTGCGCAATGCTTCGTCAAAGAGACGTAGGAAGTTTAGGGGATCAGAGAGAAACGCGTCTTCGTCCAGAATGCCGAGACGGTTGTTGATCTCCTTGTAGCCGTCGCGCAGTTTCTTGCGGCGGCGGAACAGGGTCGCGAGCGACGGGCCAGGCTTGTTATGGCTCGCCTCGAGCGAGGTCAGGAAGATGCGGGTCAAATCGCCGACCGAGGTTGCATGCCGGAAGTAATCCTGCATGAAGTGTTCGACCCCGCGGCGTCCGCCGGTGTCCACGTAGCCCATGCGGCTGGCAACCTCGACTTGCAGGTCAAAGGTCAGCTGCTCGGTGGGACGGTTCGTGACCAAATGCAGATGGCAACGCGTGGCCCAGAGGAAATCTTCGGCCCGCACCAGCATTTCGTATTCTTCGCTGGTAAAGACCCCGAGGGTGACCAGATCGGCGGCATCATCAACACCGTGCACGTATTTCGCAATCCAGAACATGGATTGCAGGTCGCGCAGGCCGCCTTTGCCCTCTTTGACATTTGGCTCAACAACGTAGCGTTGGCCGCCTTGCTTTTCGTGACGCAGATCCCGCTCTTCGAGCTTGGCTGCAATAAATTCACGTCCTGTGGATTTGAACAGGTCATCGCGCAGGCGGTCGTGCAGCTTCTCAGACAAAGGCTCGTCACCCGCTAAGTAACGCTGTTCCAGAAGCGCTGTGCGGATAGTGAAGTCCTCTTTGCCCAAGCGAAGGCAATCTGCGATCGTGCGGCTGGCATGGCCAACCTTCATGCGCAAATCCCAGAGCAGGTAGAGCATGGTTTCAATCACGCTCTCGGCCCACGGGGTGATTTTGTACGGGGTCAGGAACAGCAGGTCGACGTCCGAAAACGGCGCCATATCTCCGCGCCCGTACCCACCAACCGCCAGAACCGACAGCTTTTCGCCTTCGGTCGGGGTTGAAAGTGGATGGATGTATTCTGCCGCAATCTTAAGCACAGCAATGACGATGCTGTCAGTCAGATAGGTGTAGGCATGGGTCGTTTCGCGCGCCTTGAACGGGGCATTGGAGAGGCCCTCAGCGATGGCTGCGCGGCCAGCCTTTTGGGCCTCCATCAGCAGCTTGAACGACGATTTTCGGAAGTCGGAGGTGTTGCCATCTGCAGCATCGAAAGCCGCTGCGATGGCTTGGTCAATGGCTGCCCGGTCGAAGATGTCTTCGGCCGGACAAATCAGGTCTTTCGTCATTTCTTTCCCTTAACCGGTGCCGGATCAGAACCCGACACCGCTGAAGCTGCGCGGTGCGCCGTCGATTACGACCACCTGCTTATCGCGGATTGTAGCAACAGCAAGACCGCGATCGTTCGTTCCGTTGGGATTTAGGCGGAAAATGCCAGTGACCCCTTCGAAACCTTGTGCCTGAGTTAGGCTTTGCGCGCTCAGCGCGTTGCCGCGGTTCGATGCGACAAGTGCGCCGATCGCCGCGATTCCGTCATATGCCAGCCCCGCAATCGAATGTGCGGGCGAGCCATAGGCTGCTTGGTACCGACCGTTGAACTGGCTGCTGCGCGCCGGATCGGGGATTGCGAACCATGCATTCTGAACGCCGGGCAGTTCTAAAGTTTGCGGCGGAATATCAAGACGGGTCAGGCTGATATACTGGTGCTCCGCCGGGCTAATGCCGTTTTCAGGCATCAACTGGGTCAAGAGCGGCAGCGCCCCATCGGTGGTCGAGGTCAGGAATACGCTGTCGGCAGCGAGTGCTGCGTTCTTGATCTGGGGCATCGCATCGACGATGCCCTGCTGAGAGAAGGGATGCACGACGCTGCCCGTAATTGTCACGCCCGCACGGCTCGCGGCACCTTCGACGGCGTGGCGGGCAAGCTGTCCGGCCAAGTTGTCTGCGTAGATGCCTGCGACCGACTGCTTGCCTTGGGATTTGGCGTAGGTCATCAGGCGCGCCGCGGAGGTTTCAAATAGCGGGCCAAGGACAAAGACGTTGTTTCCGGCGATGGTGCGGTTGTTCGAAAATGCCAGAACGTTCACATTTCGCTGTGCAGCAACGACGCCCGCTGCGTTGGCGGCATCGGCGTATACGGGCCCCAAAATGATGTCAGCGCCGCTGTTGAGCGCTGCGGTGGTCGCAGTGGTCGCGCCAGCCGCGCTTCCGCCTGTGCTGTAGACGGTCAGATCAATTCGGGCGCCATTTAAATCGGCAATCGCAAGGCGCGCCGCATTTTCGAGGGCGGTTGAGATGACTTCATCGCCCGCTTGTCCGGTGCCCTTGGGCACGAGCAGAGCCACGTTGACGGGCTCTGAAGCGCTGGTACGCGGCCCTGATGCGCCCGACGATCCGGGGCCCACAGGCTCACATGCAGCCAGAGCAAGTATGGAGGCAGGTAACGCTGCCCATTTCACGGCCTTGCGGGCCTGCGCTAAAAACTTGATGATTGCCACTTCGGATTCCCCCTGACACACAATGACCACAGAGCAGGTTGCTGGGGCGGATCATAGAGAACAAAGGGGATGGGTCCAGTGGGTATTCAAAAAATCGAAAAACTCGCCGCTGGGTTGTATTTTGTGGCAACGCCGATCGGGACAGCACGAGATATCACGCTGAGGGCTTTGGATATTCTGGCTTCTGCAGATGTGCTCGCTGCTGAAGATACGCGCACATTGCGGCGCTTGATGGAGATCCACGGGGTGGCCATCGGGGACCGCCAGCTCGTTGCCTACCACGATCACAATGGGCCGCAAGCCCGTCCGCGCTTGATGAATGCGCTGGCAGAGGGGAAATCGGTTGCCTACGCCTCAGAGGCTGGAACGCCTTTGGTTGCTGACCCCGGGTTCCAGTTGTCGAAAGATGCGATCAGCGAAGGGCATCCGGTCCATGCGGCTCCCGGGGCGTCAGCAGTGCTGACAGCGCTGACCATTGCAGGGCTGCCCACAGACAGGTTCCTATTCGAAGGGTTTTTGGCCAACACGAAATCTCAGCGCAAAGCGGCGCTCATTGAACTTGGTCAGATTCCAGCAACACTGGTCTTCTATGAATCGCCCAAACGCATCACCGCGATGATCTCCGATGCAGCCGAAGTTCTAGGCGAGGATCGTGAAGTGGCTGTTTGCCGCGAACTGACGAAGAAATTTGAGGAAGTGATACGCGGGACACTCGGCGAAGTCCGAGATATCTTGGCATCGCGCCAACTAAAGGGCGAAATCGTTGTCTTGATCGGAAAGCAAGAGACAGCAAGCGTTAACCAAGAAAGCATTGAGGAGCAGCTTCGCGATGCGCTTTCGCGTATGTCTGTAAAAGACGCGAGCGACGCGATTGCCCGAGCCAACGCGCTACCACGTCGACAAGTCTACCAGTTAGCTCTGAAAATTGGGAAGGAAGACGCTTGAGTGGACAAAAATCATACCTCGCAGGGTTTGCTGCAGAAGAAAGTGTGGCGTTGAAATATCAGTCTGCTGGACATCGTATTCTCGCGAGACGCTGGCGCGGAAAATCCGGCGAGATAGATATCGTTGCAGAAGGCCCGACTGGCCTTATCTTTGTTGAAGTCAAATCGTCTAAAACACATGCACGTGCTGCCGCATCTTTGAGTGTGCGACAACAAAATCGATTGAGGCGGGCCGCCGAAGAATTTGCTGCGCAGCGCCATGGTCGCACAAATATTGACATGCGTGTGGACGTTGCACTGATGGACCAAGTTGGGCGGATCGAGATTCTGGAAAATGCCTTATTGGCGGCTTAACCCATTGCAGTAGTGGTCCTGTCGCGCCATCTATGAAGCGCATTCAAGAAGGAGAGGCGCGATGGTGCTGAAAGTTGCATTCCAGATGGACCCGATTGGTCCAGTAAACATCAACGCAGACAGCACCTTCCGGTTGGCCGAAGAGGCGCAGGCTCGTGGTCACGAGCTATATTACTACCTGCCAGATCATATGTTTTACCGCGAAGGCGTGGTGTACGCAGAAATGGCCTCGTTGAAGGTGCGTCGGGTTGAAGGCGATCATTTTGAACTGGGCTCTCCAGTCGTTACTCCGTTGACAGATATGGACGTGGTGTGGCTACGTCAGGACCCGCCGTTCGACATGCACTACATTACGACGACGCACTTGCTGGACCGGGTACGCGACGAAACACTGGTCGTGAATGATCCGTTCTGGGTTAGAAACTGCCCAGAAAAACTGATGGTTCTCGATTTTCCGGAGTTGACTCCTCCGACGGCAATCGCCCGTAATCTGGAGGCACTGAAGGCGTTCAAAGACGACCATGGCGATGTGATCGTTAAGCCGCTCTACGGAAACGGCGGCGCTGGCGTTTTCAAGCTCACAAAAGAGGACAGAAACCTTGCGTCGCTCTTTGAGACATTCACAGGGTTCTCGCGCGAGCCCCTGATTGCACAAAAGTTTTTGCCAGCTGTTTCTAAAGGTGACAAGCGCGTCATTTTGATTGATGGCGAGCCTGTCGGCGCGATCAACCGCGTTCCAGCGGCGGGTGAGACACGAAGCAACATGCATGTTGGTGGCAAGCCGGAGAAGGTCTCTCTGACGGAGCGTGATTTGGAAATTTGCGCAAAGATTGGCCCTGCGTTGAAAGAAAAAGGCTTGATCTTTGTCGGCATTGACGTGATCGGCGACTACCTGACCGAGATCAATGTGACGTCTCCAACCGGAATTCAGGAGTTGGAGCGGTTCGACGACATCAACGTGGCAGAGAAGATCTGGAAGGTGATCGAAGCAAAGCGGGGCTGAATCTCTTAACCCAAATGGCCGCTGGCGGACATGGTCAGACGGTAACTGATCGCTTCTGCGATGTGGTGGCGCGCGACCTTATCACTCTGCTCCAAATCGGCGATGGTTCGCGCCACCCGTAGTACCCTGTGGTAACCTCGGGCGGTTAATCCCATGCGGTCGGCCACGCGCGATAATAACGCGCGTCCCTCGGAATCGGGCGCGGCCACGCTTAGGATCTTAGAGCCGTCACAATCAGAATTTGTGCGAAACTCTGGGTTTTGGCTGTAGCGAGCCGACTGTATCGCGCGTGCAGCGACCACGCGTTCGGCAATCTCGGCGCTTGTTGGGCCGCTTGGGGGGAGATCCAGATCCTGAAAACTGACCGGGGGAACTTCGAGGCGCATGTCAAAGCGATCCATCAATGGACCGCTTACCTTGGCAAGGTAATCCTGACCGCATTTCGGGACGCGAGCGCAGGCGTGCGCGGGGTCGGTCAGATACCCACAGCGGCAGGGATTAGCCGCTGCGATCAGCATGAAGCGGCAAGGGTATTCGACATGGGCATTCGCCCGCGCCACCATGATGCGGCCCGTTTCAATTGGTTGTCTCAGGGTTTCTAGGACGTTTCGCGGGTATTCAGGAAGTTCGTCGAGAAAAAGCACGCCGTTATGAGCAAGGCTGATTTCTCCGGGCTTCGCGCCTTTGCCGCCGCCGGCCACAGCCGCGACAGAGGCGGTGTGATGGGGCGTTCTGAAGGGGCGGTCCCGCGTGATGCCGCCGTTTTTCAGCAGCCCTGCCACAGAGTGGACCATGCTGGTCTCCAACGCTTCACTGGCGTCAAGGGGCGGCAGAATGCCTGGCAGACGCGCCGCCAACATGGATTTCCCTGACCCCGGCGTTCCCATCAAGAACAGATGATGTCCGCCCGCTGCGGCAATTTCCAGAGCACGTTTCGCGCGCTCTTGGCCGCGTATGTCGCGCATGCAGCCTTGGTGCTCTGTGTTGTTTACCGCGCCGGGTTCCGCCACCTCCATTGGATTTTGGCCCGCGAAATGCCTCAATACCGCGCTCATGTCCTTCGCTGCGTAAACAGAGCAATCCCCAACCCATGCCGCCTCTGGGCCGGATGCTGCGGGGCACAGCAAATCCCGTTCCTCGGCGGCGGCGCACATTGCTGCGGGCAGCGCTCCGGCGACTTCGACAAGGCGGCCATCAAGCGAGAGTTCCCCAAGCGAGACCAGCCCTTCGGCCTGATCTGGTGGAATAGCCTCAATCGCAGCAAGCAACGCAATGGCGATCGGTAGGTCAAAGTGAGACCCTTCTTTGGGGAGATCGGCGGGCGACAGATTGATCGTGATCTTCTTTGAAGGCAGCGCGATCGTCAGACATTCGAGCGTGGCGCGGACGCGCTCTTTGGCCTCTGAAACGGCTTTGTCGGGTAAGCCAACGACCGAAAAGGACGGAAGGCCAGGCGTGAGCGTGCACTGGACCTCTACTTGCCGTGCGGTGACACCATCGAATGCAACTGTGTATGTCTTTGCGACCACTTTTACGGACTCCTACTGCGCTTTGGGTAGCGCGAACAGGGTTGCCAAAGGGTTAAAACGCTAGGGGAGGTGGCTAATGACCGAGACGTTGAGACCTGCTTGGCCAAATTCGATCTGCGTTAAGGATAGATGTGCAATCGGATGGCCCAAGGCCTCGTAGGCGGTGATGCCCTTGGCGCGCTGCACCATGCTGAGGATCGGCCCCATGTGGGCAACCGCAACCACGCATTGGTGCTGCGACAAAAGACCTTCCAGAACCTGCCAGACACGTGCGCTCAGGGTATTCCAGCTTTCGCCCGCTGGCGGCGCGATGTCACCGGGCTCTTCGTAGTACCGACGCAGCCAGTCGCCATATTCTGCGTCGACGTCCTGCCAAGTCCGCGCTTCCCAATCGCCCATATGAATTTCTCGCAGTCGGGTGTCGTGGGGGAGGCGCACGCGTTTGCCTTGAATGGCATCTGCCGTGGATATGGCGCGGGTCAGGTCGGAGGACACCACAACCGCATCTGCAGGCAAAGCCGCGTCAAGTCGTGCGAGGGCAGCCCCATCCGACAGATCCGCAGGAACATCAGTCCACCCGATCAGAGTTTTTACATGCGTCGGACCATGACGCACCAAATAGAGCTGGCTCATGGAAGTTTGCCTTTGAGTGCAAGCGGCAAACCCGCCATGACGGCGACAACCAAGTCTGCGCGCTCCGCAATCTCTCGATTCAGGCGACCTTGCGCCTCTCGGAACCGCCGTGCAAGTGCATTGTCGGGCACGATCCCCGCACCGACCTCGTTTGTCACGATAACCACCCGTCCCGGTGCTTCGGCCAGACCGGCAAAAAGCGCGCGCTGCGCTTGATGGATGTCTGAGTCAGTTAGAAGGTGATTGGTAAGCCACATTGTGGCGCAGTCCAGCAGAGCAATTTCGTCGCGTTCCATTGTGCGCAACGCCTCATCCGGAGCCAGCGGAGCCTCTATTGTGCGCCATCCGTCAGAGGCGCGGGCATCCTGATGGGCCTGAATTTTTGCTTTCATTTCGTCATCCCACGCCTGCGCTGTCGCAACATACAAACGTTTTTCGGACGCGCTGCGCAGGATTTTTTCGGCGTAATCGGATTTCCCCGAAGCGGCGCCGCCTAAGACGAGTGTGAGATGCGGCAACATTTTTTGCTCCTTTGAGTGAACCAAGTGCGGGGCTTGTGCGTAAGTTATGCAGAAACGGAATTGAGGAACGCGTCAAGCGTACCAAAGGCAAAGGGGTGAACATGGCCGTATTGGATAGCCAGAGTGATATTTCTCTTTCGCGTGTTGCGATGAAGGCCGAATTGCTGGATGCGGAGACCGAACTGGCTCTGGCGTACGCATGGCGAGACCATCGAGACGAAGCCGCTCTACACCGACTGATCACCGCCTACATGCGGCTTGCGATCTCAATGGCGGCGAAGTTCAAGCGCTACGGTGCGCCGATGAATGATCTGATCCAAGAAGCAGGCCTGGGTCTGATGAAGGCGGCAGATAAATTCGATCCTGACCGCGGTGTGCGTTTCTCGACCTACGCGGTTTGGTGGATCAAGGCGTCCATTCAGGACTATGTCATGCGTAACTGGTCAATGGTGCGCACCGGATCGACCAGCAGCCAGAAATCCCTGTTTTTCAACATGCGGCGCGTACAGGCGCGTCTTGAGCGCGAGGCGGCGTCTCGCGGTGAGTACCTTGATCGCGACCAGCTGCACCAAATGATTTCGACCGAGGTCGGGGTGCCTCTTGCCGATGTGGTGATGATGGAAGGCCGCCTGTCCGGCAACGATTTTTCACTCAACGCGACCCAAAGTTCCGAAGACGAGGGGCGCGAATGGATCGACACGATTGAGGACGATAGCACCTCATCTGCGGCCATGGTCGAACATGCACACGATACCGAGTGCCTGCGCTCTTGGCTGGTCGAAGCGATGTCGAACCTGAACGAGCGCGAGCGTTTCATCGTCCGCGAGCGCAAACTGCGCGAGGGCGCTCGCACTCTGGAGAGCCTCGGAAACGAGTTGGGCCTATCTAAAGAGCGCGTGCGTCAGCTAGAGGCTGCGGCCTACGTAAAAATGCGCAAGTCACTTGAAGGAGGGCGCAAAGAAGTCCAAGCCTTTCTTTAATGAAACGCCTCTTCTCAGCTCTTCCTTTCTGCGCCGCGATAGCGCCAGTTCAAGCGGATGAAATCCGTACACAAGACCTGCTGCATCTTCCCGATGCGCAGGTCTACGTGCTTGGGGAGTTTCACGACTCTGCGATCCATCACGAAAACCAAGCCAAGGCCGTAGAGGCGCTCTCGCCTACAGCGATGGTCTTCGAAATGTTGACATCAAAACAGGTAGAGGCTGTCGGTCCAGAGGAACGACAGGACCAAGCTTTTTTCGAAGCAGCGACGGATTGGTCCCAGAGTGGTTGGCCGGATTTGAGCCTTTACTGGCCTATTTTTGCTGCTGCACCGGACGCCGTTCTTTATGGCGGCGGGGTGCCGAGAGAGGCCCTGCGCGAGGCATTCTCAGAAGGGGCTGCGGATGTGTTTGGCGATGACGCCGCGCGATTTGGGTTGGATCAGCCCTTGCCGGCGGATCAGAAATCAGCGCGGGAGTCAGAGCAGTTTGACGCACATTGTGGAGCCATGCCTCTAGAGATGATGGGCGGTATGGTTGCAGCGCAAAGGGTGCGCGACGCGGCTCTGGCCAAGGCAGCGCTCGACGCTCTGGACCAACATGGCGCTCCGGTCGTGGTTATCACTGGGAACGGGCACGCGCGCACCGATTGGGGAGCGCCCGCGATGATGAGGCTGGCCAATGCAGACCTTTCGGTTTTCTCGCTCGGTCAATTGGAGGCGGCGCCGGAGGATGCGCCCCCTTATGATGCATGGCTCGTGACAGACCGAACCGAGCGCGGCGACCCCTGCGCGGCCTTTGCCACCACGGAGTGATTGCTTCTTCGAAGCAGGCAGCCTACCTCTTGGTCCCAAGCTGATTGAGAGGGTGTCATGCTGGCTGGAAAACGTGTTCTTTTGATTATTGCTGGCGGGATCGCTGCCTACAAAACGCTTGAACTCATCCGGCTGCTCAAAGGGCAGGGCGCAGCCGTGACCCCTGTGATGACCAAGGCGGCGTCAGAATTTGTGACGCCGTTGTCCGTATCGGCGCTTGCTGGGGAAAAAGTTTACACAGATCTCTTTGATCTGACCGAAGAGGCTGAGATGGGCCATATCCAGCTCAGTCGGTCTGCCGACCTTGTCGTGGTCGCACCTGCGACGGCCAACATCATGGCAAAAATGGTCGGAGGTCAGGCAGACGATATGGCGACAACGCTCCTGATGGCGACCGACACGCCTGTCATGATTGCGCCTGCAATGAACGTGCGTATGTGGGACCACCCAGCAACGCAGCGCAACGTGGAAACCCTGCTAGAGGATCGGATTCGCATTGTGGGACCGAATGTCGGGGATATGGCCTGTGGGGAACACGGGCCCGGCCGCATGGCAGAGCCTGCTGAAATCCTGAATGCTGTTCGAAATGCGCTCACGTCTGGACCTCTGACAGGCAAGCATATCCTCGTGACGTCTGGACCGACGCACGAGCCAATCGATCCAGTGCGGTACATCGCGAACCGGTCCTCTGGTGCACAAGGGGCCGCGTTGGCCAAGGCGCTGATGGACCTGGGGGCGGATGTGACCTTTGTCACGGGACCTGCAAGCGTTGCTCCGCCTGTGGGCGCGCGCATCGTGCCTGTTGAGACTGCCGCACAAATGCTCGTCGCGGTTGAAGAGCACCTTCCGGCTGATGCGGCGATCTTTGCTGCAGCTGTCGCCGATTGGCGCGTCGCGAGCGCGTCTGGCAAAAAGATCAAGAAGCAAGACGGTGCGCTGCCGACTCTGGAATTTGCAGAGAACCCGGACATACTGGCGCGGGTCTCTCAAATGGCCGCGGGACGGCCCCCTCTGGTCGTCGGTTTCGCGGCAGAAACCCATGACGTGATCGAAAATGCGACTGCAAAACGCCTTCGGAAACGGTGCGATTGGATCGTCGCAAACGATGTGCGCCCCGAGACCGGTATCATGGGCGGGACTGAAAACAAGGTCACGCTGGTCACTGACGCCGGTTCTCAGGACTGGCCCCGCATGAGCAAGACCGAGGTTTCAATGAAGCTCGCATCCGAGATCGCGAAAGCGCTAGGGTAGTGTGAAGCGCCTAGGGGAAGACAATGACGTTTCCGTAGGACGACAGCATCCGAGTCGCTTCGGTGAAGCCCTTCGCGATATCGTTTTTCTTAATGTAGCCTGAGATGCCAGAGTGATACGCGCGCTTCACGTCCCGTTCATCATCGGAAGTCGATAGGACAAATACAACCTTGTCCTGAAGCTGATCGTCTTTGCGGATCGCGTCGAGCACTTCAAACCCGTCCATGACCGGCATGTTTAGGTCCAAAAGCACCATGTAAGGCTCGTTCAGCCGCACATTTGGGTCTTCGCCGCGCATGATACGCAGGCCCTCTTCGCCGTTGTTGGCGAAAATCAGCGGATGCTTGAGATGGGCCTTTTTGAATGACCTTTTGACGATTTCTTGATCGACAACGTCATCATCAATCACCAAAAACGCGACATTCGCACTCGGGTTTTGGTCGTCAGAAACAGCCTCGATTGAACTCATTGCCCCCTCCACGAAGCCAGGTGTACGCATCTCGCTTCAGCCGGGCTTCTTCCACATCTTTGTGGTCTTACTCTTTCACCTAGTCACATGCGGCAGTGCACGTTAAGGGCGATTCAACTGATAAGATAGTATACTTTGAAATCAATTGCCCAAGCAAGTGCTCCGAACGCAATCGTAAGTGTCCGAGCACGTGGTGTAATTTCCGCACCGCCAACGGTGTAATCCCGGGTGGCCATCGAGGTGTATGGTCGAGGTGGAGTTTGACCGCTTCAACCACGAACCACACGGAGACCCCGATGACCAAAACCAACATGGACCTTTCTGAACTGCTCGCAAAGCAGGATGGCGGCGACTTCCTTCGCAGCGTCGCTGAAGCCGTTCTGCAGCTGATCATGGAAGCCGACGTCGAAGGCCTGATCGGCGCAGGAAAGCACGAACGAGCCGATCAGCGCACAACATGGCGAAACGGGTATCGAGAGCGCGCTCTCGATACCCGTTTGGGCACGCTGAACCTCAAGGTGCCGAAGCTGCGTCAGGGCAGCTACTTCCCCGGCTTCCTGGAGCCGCGCAAGACATCCGAGAAGGCGCTCGTGGCAGTGATCCAGGAAGCATGGATCGGCGGCGTCTCCACCCGCCGCGTCGACGAGCTGGCGCAGGCCATGGGGCTCAGCGGCATTTCCAAGAGCACGGTCTCGAAGCTGTGCAAAGACATTGATGAACGCGTCGGAGAATTCCTCGACCGGCCTCTCACCGGCGACTGGCCCTATGTCTGGCTGGACGCCACCTACCTGAAGGTGCGCCAGGGCGGACGGATCGTCAGCGTTGCCGCAATAATCGCCGTTGCGGCCAACACCGATGGGCGGCGGGAGATCATCGGCCTGGGGCTTGGCCCTTCGGAAGCCGAGACCTTCTGGATGGACTTCCTGCGCGGCCTCAAGGCTCGTGGGCTGGACGGAACCAAGCTGGTGATCAGCGATGCCCACAGCGGTCTCAGGGCAGCCATCGAGCGCGTGTTCGAGGCCACCTGGCAGCGCTGCCGCGTCCACTGGATGCGTAACGCTCTGGCCCATGTATCGCGCGGTCAGCACACCGTCGTCGCTGCGGCGATCCGACAGGCCTTCGACCAGCCCGACCGCACATCTGCCGGAGAAACCTGGCGCCGCGTCGCCGACCAACTCCGTTCACGCTGGCCGAAACTGGCCGAGCTGATGGATGTGAGCGAACACGATGTCCTGGCCTACATGGCCTTTCCGCGCCAGCACCGCACAAAGCTGCACAGCACCAACCCGATCGAACGCCTGAACAAGGAAGTGAAGCGCCGCGCCGACGTGGTGGGGATCTTCCCAAACGAGGCATCCATCATCCGACTTATCGGTGCAGTGCTCTTTGAGCAAAACGACGAATGGCAAACCGCCAGCCGCTACATGATGGTCGAGGCATTCGCTCAGATCGACAACGAGGAGACAGACCCAATTCTCAGCATAAAAGCCGCCTGATCATGACCTCAGGCCACCCGACAAATTACACCACCTTGACGGACGTGACCGACCGGCATCTTTTGCCTCCCCTTTGATGCCTCGGTACTGGTTCGACTGGATGATGAATGCGGGAATGCCATCGACGTCCTGGATATCCGACGCCAGCATCCCGGCGATTTCAGCGCGGCGAGCGCCAGTGTACATCAGGATCAGCGGGATCCACCACGCGCCGTCGCGTGTGACGACGGACCCAGGATTATGGCGTCTGGCAGAAGAGGCCGCGCCGGTCCACAGGGAATGTGATAGAAGGCGGTTGGTTTCCTGGGACGTGAAGCTTGCTCGTTTCTTGTGGCGGTTTCGCCCTGACGTCTTCTTTGGCTTGATGGCCTTCAGGTCCAGTTCCTTCAGGTCTGTCATTCCCTCCGATACGGCACGCCGGATTAACAGTTCAACGGATTTCACATGACGATCCAACGTGCCCGAGGCGAGCCCCTTTTGTTTGGCATCAAGCTTCCTTGCCCCCAGAAGAATGGCCTCCAACTCCTGATAGGCGTCCTTGTCCGATCGCAGGAATTTCTTTGGAAACTGCCTCAAGACATCGTTCCAATGGCCTAATTTTGCTTGAGTAATCTGCGTTACGCTGGTGATCCCGAGGATCAGCATGAAACGCCTGATGTCGGATTCGCGCTGCCCCGCAACCGCTGGCGTCATGGCTTCCGACCGCACGGCTCTCCAGAAGGTATGGGCGATGTCCGGGGACCAAATGTCGGAATCGGCGGCCAAGGCGACATCCTTACAAGCCGCGAAATGATCGGCGAGGGTTGCCATGGTCTTGCAGATGGATTTAGGGGCCGGACGTGCAATGTCGGCCGCAGGCTGCGCCCGAAAGTCGGCAACTAGCGCTGAAGCCGAAGGGCTTGTCGTTTCTGTTTCATGATGCTCGAGCGAAGCGGACCATGTTGGATCGGAGGCTTGCGGGGCCGGCGACGGTTCGACCCTTATGGGGTCGTCGATCACGACGTCTCGTTCGGTGGGAGCCGGCACGCAGCGCTGCAGTTCATCGCGACGAGAGGTGAAGCTTGTCGGCGCGGTTCCTTCGCGCAATGCAGCGAGGCGGGCGGCGATGTAGGCCTCGCGCAGCTGGCCGGTGTGCTCTGCGCTGGTGAGGTCCGGCGTTTTGATGGCCGGAAAGATCTGCTGAATCCGGCGCGTCTCCTCCGGGGACTGGATGCGACGGGCTTCCACGGAATACAGGTGCATCGCGATGCCCAGGGTTGCAGGCGACCATTCGGGGGCAACCCGCTGCAGGGGCAGGCTTTCGCGGATCCCATCCTCAAGCAGGCTCTGCAGGATCATGGGCATCAGGGAGAGGCGGGTTTCATCCTCAGCTCCGAACCTGCCGCTCATCCGGGCCATCCTCACCTGACGGCGCATGGTGAACAGACTGTCTTCGAGGCAATGGCGGAAGTACCGCGCGACGAGGTCATCGGGCAGGGGCGGGGCCATGAAAATGAAGCTATCGAACATCCGGTCGGACTCCTGGGTCAGGTGTCTTACCCAGTTATGCGCAAGATTTTCGTCTGTCGTCCCCAGAGGCAAAGAAATTGCAGGGACGGATGCAGAAAATCCGGGAAGTCGCCGGCGGAAGTGAAAGCGGGTGCCCTTGCGGTGGAGGTATCGGCAGGTCGTCATGCTGGCCTCGACGGTTGAGCCGTCGTGAAACCACGGGAAACACAGTATGTGAGCCGCTTGTGCCCCTCGTGTGTGCGGCCTGTGTGCCAGGATCGCAGGGGAGGGCGAAAGTGAACGAAGCTGTTCTCCGTTTTCTTTCAATATCAACGAGTTAGGTTGATTATGGCTCCGGCGGTAGGGATCGAACCTACGACCAATTGATTAACAGTCAACTGCTCTACCGCTGAGCTACGCCGGAACACTGTGAGCGCGTTACTAAGAAGAACTCGCAGGAACGTCCAGAGCCATTTGCGAAATTTTTCAAAAATTCTGGTTAGCGGGTAAAAGTCGTGTTCCGCGAAATAGGCCCGTTGGCTTTTGCAGTACCTCGGCCCTCTAGGGCGATCAAATGAGCAAGGACGTTCCGCGTCGCGGCTGGGATGAGCGCCGCGTCGATGTCTGCGTAGATGCGGCGCGCCAGATCTTCTGCGTTCCCTGGGGCTTCGGCCAATGCTTCCATGATCTGCACCTCTCGTGCCATCCGATGCTCATACAGGTCATCGATACGGCGCGATGGCTCAAACACGGGCGCGCCATGTCCGGGATAAAAGACCCGGTCATCAGGGCATTTCAGTTTTACCAAAGAGGTCATGAATGCCTCCAGATCTCCATCGGGAGGAGAGATCATGGAGGTCGCCCAACCCATGACATGATCGCCCGAAAAGACACGATCCTGAGTGCGAAAACACACGTGGTTGCTTAGATGGCCCGGCGTCCAGACCGCTTCTATTCGGGTCGAACCTATCTCGATTTGCGCACCATCGGCCAAGCGGATATCCGGCGCAAAATGTGCATCGATCCCTTCGCCTCCGCCTAACGCGTTATGTGTGCGCAGAGCTGACATGCGAGCCGACTCGCCCTCGAATGCGGTGCCGAAGCCATATGTCGGCGCGCCGGTGGCCTCTTTTAGGGCAGCACAAAGCGGTGTGTGATCGAGATGCGCATGCGTGCAAAGGATCGCAGAAATCCGCTGGCTGGGTTCAAGCGCGGTCAAGATTGCAGTCAGGTGCTGATCATCAGCCGGACCGGGATCTATGACGCAAATGTCTGTGGTCCCAAGAAGATAGGTGTTCGTTCCAGTATAGGTCATCGGCGACGGATTGGGCGCAAGGATGCATCGCAGGTCGGTTTCCAACTGCACGACTTGTCCCGCCTTGCGCTGTTTCGGATCAGACATCTAAGGACCTTTCGTCGATGGCAACGGTTTCATGGATTGCACCTGCCGCAGAACAGATTAGCAATAGGTCTATGTTTCTTTGGCTGAAAAAATATATGCCGCGCAGTCTGTATGGGCGCGCAGCCTTGATCCTGATCCTGCCTGTGTTGACCGTGCAATTGGTGGTTTCAGTGACGTTCATCCAACGTCATTTCGAGGATGTGACTCGTCAGTTGAGCCGGGGGCTCGCGCTCGATCTGAATTACATTTCGGAACAACTTTCTGAAGCCGGGCCTGCAGAGCTTGATGAAGAAGGGAAATCCCTGTCCCGAAAATTCGGCCTTCGTTTTTCGGTGTTGGAAGGGGTAAACACAGAGGCCATTCCCGAGCGCCGCCGGTTTTACGACTTTTCCGGTAGCGTGGTGCAGGATGTCCTTGGGCGGATGGTCCCCAATCTCCTGTCGGTCGACCTGCCAGACGACAAACTTGTTGCTGTGTACGTCGTACTACCCGCGGGGACTGCCCGAATTGCATTTGACCGGAACAAAGTTTCTGCGTCCAATCCGCATCAGTTGCTGGTCTGGACTGTGGTTGCCGGCGCCTTCATGACGCTGATTGCCTATTCATTTTTACGAAATCAGCTGAGGCCGATTAAGCGTATGGCGGTCGCGGCAGACGCCTTTGGCAAGGGCAGGCATGTCCCCTACAAACCCTCTGGCGCGACCGAGGTTCGCGCCGCCGGGAACGCCTTCCTCGAGATGCGGGCGCGGATCGAGCGGCAGATTGAGCAGCGCACTCTGATGCTGTCGGGGGTGAGTCACGATTTGCGGACACCTCTGACGCGCTTGAAACTCGGCCTGTCGATGATCGACGACGAGAGCCGCGACGAATTGGTGGGTGACGTCAACGAGATGCAGCATCTGCTGGACGAGTTCCTGAGCTTTGCCAAAGGCGAGGGCGAGGGCGAGCCGGAACTCCTGAACCCTGCCGATCTTGCGGCCGATATCGTCTCTGGTTTTGAGCGCTCTGGCCATAACGTGACGCTCTTGCCGGTCGAGGGCGAGGGGATGGCACGTCTGCGTCCGGTCGCCGTGCGCCGCGCAGTCGAGAACCTGATTGGGAATGCGGTGCGCTACGGCACCCAGGCGCGCCTATCCTGCCGGATTGGCGAGAAGTCCGTGCGATTTCGGGTCGAAGATAACGGGCCGGGCATCGCGCCAGAGATGCATGGCGAAGCGATCAAACCTTTTTCTAGGCTTGATCCCGCGCGAAACCAGAACAAGGGCAGCGGCGTGGGTCTTGGGCTGGCGATTGTGACTGATATTGCACGAGCGCATGGGGGCAGCTTGCGCCTAGACCAGAGCCCTGACTTGGGCGGGCTCATGGCCGATCTGGTGCTGCCCCGTTAGAGCGCGGCGCGCACCGCGCGGGCGATCACGATCTCTTCGTCCGTTGGGATCACGCGGACAGAGGCACGGCCCGTGGAGATCACGCTCATGTGCATGGCGTTCGCGGCTGGGTCAAGCTGAATTCCAAGCCATTCCATGCCCTTGCACACCTCAGCGCGGATGCGGGTGGAATGCTCTCCGATCCCGCCGCAGAAAACCAGCGTGTCGAGCCCACCTAGGATCGCCGCCATCGCCCCCAGTTCCCGCCGAATGCGGAAGGTGTAATAGGCGATAGCTTGTTCGGCTTCGGGGGTGCCTGCCTCTTGGAGTGTGCGCATGTCGTTGCTGAGGCCCGAGAGGCCCAGAAGCCCGCTTTCTTTGTAAAGTAGGTTGGTAATCTGAGTGGAATTCATGCCTTCGTGGTCCATCAGATAGAGCAGCACACCGGGGTCCAATTGCCCCGACCGTGTTCCCATGGGCAGACCGTCGAGCGCTGAGAACCCCATGGTCGATCCAATGGATTGCCCGTCTAGAATGGCACACATGGACGCGCCATTGCCCAGATGCGCGACTACCGTCCGGCCGTGGGCGGCATGGTGGTCAATTTCAGCCAAACGGCTGGTCACGAAATCATAGCTCAGGCCGTGAAAACCGTAACGCCGCACACCTTGGTCATAGTACTTGCGGGGCAGGGCAAAGGTGTCATTCACCCATGGGTGATGGCGGTGAAATGCTGTGTCAAAGCAGCCGATCTGCAATGCATCTGGAAAGGCATTCATCGCTGCGCGCACACCGGCCAGATTGTGGGGCTGATGCAGCGGTGCCAGCGGTTCGAACTCTGCGAGCCGTGTCATCACCTCTGGCGTCAGTTGTTGCGGAGCGTCAAAATCGGGGCCGCCATGGACGATCCGGTGTCCGACCGCGACGATCTTGCTTCGTTTCAGGTGGGTTCCGAGTTCATCAAGGATACGGTTCAAGGCGCCGGCGTGGTCCACTTGGCCCACGTCCGTACGGGTCTGCTGGTTGCCGTGGTTGAATTCGATCCGGCCTTCGTCTGATCCAATCCGCTCGATTTGGCCGTGGGCGAGGGCGGCGCCATCCCCTGTCGGGTAGACCGAGAATTTGATCGAACTGGAGCCTGCATTCAGAGTTAACAGTACGCTCATACGGGCACCTTCCACGCATAAATAGCCGCCACCGCGCATGAGGCAAGGCGTGCTTTGTCATCGTCGGATCGCGATGTCAGGATGATCGGACAGCGGGCCCCAAGAACGATCCCGCCTGCCTCGGCCCCAGCAAGGAAAGTCAACTCCTTGGCCAGCATGTTGCCCGATTCAAGGTTCGGCGCGACGAGGATTTCGGCATGCCCTGCGACCGCGGACTTGATGCCCTTGATCCGTGCGGCAGTGATGTCGACTGCGTTGTCCATGGCCAGCGGGCCGTCCACAACCCCGCCGCGGATCTGACCGCGATCCGCCATCTTCGACAGAATGGCGGCGTCTAGCGTCGACGGAATTTTGGGGTTCACGGTTTCGACGGCGGACAGGACGCCGACCTTTGGGACCTCGATCCCCAGCGCAATCGCCAGATCGATTGCGTTCTGGATGATGTCGACCTTGGTCTCCAGATCAGGGGCGATGTTGATCGCGGCGTCTGTCACGAACAGCAGATGATCCAGACTGGGGACATCCATCACGAACACATGGCTCAGTCGGCGGCCCATGCGCAAACCAGTGCCGGATTTCAGCACCGCTGACAGGAGAACATCTGTGTGCAGGTGGCCCTTCATCAAAGCGTTCGCTTGGCCCTCGTGGACCAGTTTGACAGCCATCGCAGCGGCCTCCGTGTGGGAGGGTTGGTCGATGATCTGATACCCACTTAGATCCGCGCCAATCTCTGCGGCGGCGGCCTCGATCTTGGCTTGGCTGCCGATTAAAATCGGGCGGATCAGCGTATGCTCGGCCCCCAAGATCGCCCCACCAAGGCTGTTCGCCTCTTCGGGTGCAACCACGGCGGTTGGGATCGGGGGCAGAGGTTCAGCCTGTTCCAGTAGGCGATCAAAGTGCACGTGGCTCTGGACGCGCAGACCGGGAATGTCATGCAGGTCATAGCTTCGCAGGTCGGTTGGCGCGATCACAACGGCCTCTCCCGTCAGGATCGTCGCGCCGCCCTTGATCGCCACCGAGGTGTCAAAGCGCACGCGGTTCCCGTCCATCTTTTCGATGAGCGTGACCTTGGCCACCAGAACGTCGCCCGCATGAGCACGGCCGGTCCAGTTCAGGGTCTGGCTTTCGTACATTGTGCCGGGCCCCGGCAGACGGTTGCCCAGAACCGAGGAGATCAGTGCCCCGACCCAAGCCGAGGGCGCGATCGCTTCGGGACGGCCATCACCGTCGCCGTCCTCTTTGGGCAGATGCATGGGGTTCAGATTACCCGAGCTATGGGCAAAGACATAAAAATCGTCTGCCACGCACAGGTGCTCTGCCTCTGCCTGCATGCCAACAGTTAACGCGTCAAAGGGCGTATTTTTCAGAACGGTCATAGATGGGCCTTTCGGGCGCAATGCTTAGCTGAGGATGGAGTAGCCGCCGTCAATCATATGAACACCGCCGGTCATGTTTTTAGCCCCTTCGCTGGCCAGAAACGCGGCGCAGGCGCCGACATCTTCGATCGTGGCCAAATGATGGGTGGGCGCCCGGTCAGCGGCGTCATTCAAGAGCTGGTCAAAGTGGTCGATCCCACTGGCGGCACGGGTGGCCAGTGGGCCTGGAGACAAGGCGTGCACGCGGATGCCTTTGGGGCCTAGTTCGGCGGCGGTGTAACGGGTCACCGACTCCAGTGCAGATTTCACCGGCCCCATGATATTGTAGTGGTCCACCACCTTTTCCGCTCCGTAGTAGCTGACGGTCATGCAGGTGCCACCATCGGGCATCAGGGGTTCAGCCGCTTTGATCAGGCGCAAGAAGGAATGCACCGAGACATCCATCGCCTGCAAAAAGCCTTCACGCGAACAGTCGGTGACGCGGCCATGCAAATCCTCTGCGGGGCAAAAGGCGATGGAATGCACCAAAATATCTACACCGCCGACGGTGTCGCTGATCGCAGCAAACAACGCATTCTGCTGGTCAAGATTGGTCACATCTAGTGGCATGAAGAGTTTCGCCCCCAGCGCGTCGGCCAGCGGCTCCACATAGGGGCGGGCTTTGGCGTTCAGGTAGGTCAGCACAAGCTCAGCGCCGTCTTCCTTGAGCGCTTTGGCTATTCCATAGGCAATAGAGTGTTCATTGGCGATCCCGACCACAAGGGCCGTCTTTCCGGCAAGCCTGCGCATCCTGTTCCCTCATTTTGTGTGATTTGCCTGAAGCTTAGCGGCGAATTGTAAAGGTTGGGACACAAACAGGTGTCAGGCGCGCGATTTTCCCATGCTCTGCCAACAGGATAAGCGCCAACCGAAAATCAGCGTCCATTCTGTCCCAAATTCAGAGCTTGCGTTCGTGAGAGGTCGTTTGACGCGAGACAATCAAAATGAGTAACCAAAATTTACACATTTAAGCCTTTGGAACGTCTCATTCTTCATGTCTCTGGAGTATTGTCACTTACGGCAATTAATCTTGGCTTTCTTATGGCTCGTTCTGAAAACAAAGAAGTTTCCCTGCTGGTGCTACGGAACGAGCCGCCCCTCGTGATGAGCTATGCTCCCGGGAGCAGCGATACGCTTGTGATCAGTTTGGCCGGCGTTGGAACCGATCGACATTCGCAGCCAACGATCGAATTCTTTCAAACTGCCTACCAAGAAGGCCTTAATCACGTTCTGTTCGTTTCCGATGCTTCGCGCAGTTGGCTCAACGGGCCCGGCCTTGCCGAAAGCATCGTTGAAACCATCGAGAAGGTTGTGAAAGAGGCAGGGATCAAACGAGTCTTTGCCCTTGGAAATTCGATGGGCGGGACGATGGCGCTGATCCTGCCTTACTTAACCAAGATCGACGAAGTGCTTGCGTTTGTTCCTCAATACTCGGCCATGCCAGAACGGTTGCCAGAGGAAGACCGTTGGATGTTCTTTCGCAAGAAGATCAAGGAATGGCGGTTCGAGGCGATTGACCGTTTGCCGACAGACCGCTGCGTGGTCACCATCTTGCATGGCGGCACTCCGGACGAGTTAATCCACATGAATCGCTTTCCCAAAGATCCGAAAGCGAAACACTACGTGTTACCGAAGCTGGACCACAGGTTGGCCCACACACTGCACAAGAAGAAGAAACTCGCGAGGATTGTCGCAAAAGCGATCGCTAAGAAACCTTGGCAGTGCAAGCGCGCAATCGAAGGGGCAGGCGGGGTCACGCGCGACGCTTTCGACGAAATGCAACAGTCGGAAAATCTAGTGAGACGGCGGGCATAAATCACTGGTAGGCCCGGCAGGATTTGAACCCGCAACCAAAGCGTTATGAGCGCTCTGCTCTAACCGTTGAGCTACAGGCCCCCAGTGCGCAAAGTCCTATTCATCGCGGCGAATGGCGTCAAGGGGCAGGTGGCGCTGAAACGATGTTCGACCGAACGAGTGGTTTTCGCGGGATTTCAGCGGTGTTCCGGCATCTGTGCCATTGCCCTTGGCCCGGCATTTGGGTATCGCCTCGCTAACGCGAAATAAGGGGACTCCTCATGACCGATGGCAAGAATGGGCTGAGCTACGCCGATGCTGGTGTGGATATTGACGCAGGCAACGAGCTGGTCAACCGTATCAAACCGGCAGCGGCTCGCACCAAGCGCAGCGGTGTCATGGCAGGTCTGGGTGGCTTTGGCGCTCTGTTCGACCTGAAGGCCGCAGGCTACGAGGATCCTATTCTGGTATCTGCCACTGACGGCGTTGGCACCAAGCTGCGGATCGCCATCGACACCGGCTACTTCGAGACCATCGGCGTCGATCTGGTTGCCATGTGTGTGAACGATCTGGTCTGCCAAGGCGCAGAGCCGTTGCTGTTCCTCGACTACTTTGCCACCGGCAAGCTGGAGCTGGACGACGCGGTCACCATCATCAACGGCATCGCAGCAGGCTGCGAGCAGTCCGGCTGCGCTCTGATCGGTGGCGAAACTGCTGAAATGCCTGGCATGTACAGTGATGGCGATTTCGATCTGGCTGGCTTTGCCGTCGGCGCGATGGAACGTGGCGAAGATCTGCCCGCTGGCGTTGCCGAAGGCGACGTGCTGCTGGGTCTGGCCTCGAACGGGGTGCATTCGAATGGTTACTCGCTGGTCCGCCGCGTGGTGGATGTGGCCGGTCTGAAGTGGGACGACGATGCCCCCTTTGCAGCGGGTGAAACCGTGGGCCAAGCACTGCTGGCGCCGACCCGTCTTTACGTCAAACAGTGCCTTGCAGCGGTCAAAGCGGGCGGCGTACACGCGCTGGCGCACATCACAGGCGGCGGCCTGACCGAGAACCTACCGCGCGTTCTGCCCGAAGGTATGGGCGCAGAGATCGATCTGAACGCATGGGAATTGCCCCCTGTGTTCAAATGGTTATCGGATACCGCGAGCATCTCTGAGCTGGAAATGCTCAAGACCTTTAACTGCGGCATTGGGATGATCCTGTCGGTGTCGGCAGACGAGGCCGACGCGCTGAAAGCGCTGCTAAAAGAGCAGGGCGAGACAGTCTATACCCTCGGCAATGTGGTTGCAGGAGAGGGCGTCAGCTACAAGGGCGCTCTGCTTTGATCCGGACGGCCATCCTGATTTCAGGCGGCGGATCGAATATGGTCCGCCTGGCCGAGTCCATGACTGGCGATCACCCTGCGCGTCCTGTGCTGGTGATGTCAAACCGCCCCGATGCGGGCGGCCTGTTCAAAGCGCGCGATATGGGGATAGAGACCGCGGTCGTCGACCACAAAGAATTCGAGGATCGCGCAGCCTTTGAAACCAAACTGCACGAGGCGCTGCTGGCTGCCAATCCCGACGTTATTTGTCTGGCGGGGTTCATGCGCGTGCTGACCGCAGAGTTCGTCCAGAAGTGGCAGGGCCGGATGCTGAACATCCACCCCTCGCTGCTGCCCAAATACAAGGGTCTGCACACCCACAAGCGCGCGATTGAGGCGGGCGATACCGAAGCTGGTGTGACGGTTCATATGGTGACCCCTGCGCTTGATGATGGTCCGATTTTGGGTCAGGCGCGTGTGCCGATCCACGCAGGCGACACGCCCGACGATCTGGCAGCGCGTGTTCTGACGGCAGAACATTCGCTTTATCCCGCTGTTTTCCGGCGCTTTGCCGAGCAACTGAAATAATTACGCGCACCGTCTTGGCAAGCCGCGGTCCGCGGCTTTAGCCTGCACCGCGACCCAAGAACAAGAAGATTGCGTTTATGAAAACCATCACCACCACCCAAGAGCTGGAAGCGTTTTGCAAAGCGGCGGCAAAAACGCCCTACGTGACAGTTGATACCGAGTTCCTGCGCGAGCGCACCTATTACTCGAAGCTCTGTCTGATCCAGCTGGCCTACCGCGGTGATGGTGAGAACGACGCGGTACTGGTGGACCCGCTGGTTGATGGCTTGGACCTGTCGCCGCTCTACACCCTGTTCGAGGACGCGGGCGTGGTCAAAGTCTTTCACGCGGCCCGTCAGGATCTGGAAATCTTCTACGTTGATCGTCAGATTATTCCCCATCCATTGTTCGACACGCAGGTCGCCGCCATGGTCTGCGGTTTCGGCGAGCAGGTGGGGTATGAGACGCTGGTCCGCAAAATCCCCAAGAAGTCGTTGGATAAAACCTCGCGCTTCACCGATTGGTCGCGCCGCCCCCTGACCGACGCACAAAAGACCTATGCGCTGGCAGACGTGACCCACTTGCGCGACATCTACGAATACCTGAACGAACGCCTCCAGCGCTCGGGCCGGTCGAAGTGGGTGTCCGAGGAACTCAGCACCCTGACAACGCCGGACACCTACATCACCGACCCCGATAATGCGTGGATGCGGATCAAGACCCGCACCAACTCTGGCAAGTTTCTGGCTGTCGTGCGTGAACTGGCCCGCTTTCGCGAGGCTTATGCCCAGAAAAACGACATTCCCCGCAGCCGGATCATGAAGGACGATGCCATCCTTGAGCTGGCCTCGACCAAGCCCAGCGATCACAAGGATCTGGGCCGCTCACGACTGCTGCTGCGCGAAGCGCGCAAAGGTGAAATCGCGGATGGTATTCTAACCGCCGTCAAAGCCGGCGTGAATTGCCCGCCCGAGGACATGCCCAAGGTGGCGGACAGTAACGATAAACTCAAGGTTAATCCGGCGCTTGCCGATCTCCTTCGTGTACTGCTCAAGGCCAAGACTGCCGAGTCCGACGTGGCGCAGAAGCTGATCGCCTCGGCCAATGAACTGGACGCGATTGCCGCAGGTCAACGCGATGTTGCGGCGCTGCGCGGTTGGCGCAAAGAGGTGTTCGGTAATGACGCCCTGCGTCTGTGCGAAGGCGAAATAGCCTTGGCCGCCAAGGGCGAAAAGGTTCGGATTATCGAACTCTGATCCAAATGGACCGCAATGCAAAAAGGGGCCCTCGCGGCCCCTTTTTCGTTTGCTCGTATGCCAGTTCAGCGACGGACCGACAGCGTATTGCTTGCCGAACGCACGCGCAGCAAACGGATCCCCTCGAGACCACGGTTGGTCAGCTTGGTCGCAACGGTCAACTCGCGGCTGCGCTCTGATCCGACGGCCGTTGGCACGTCAGGCGGCAGAGCGACGAAATCAAAAACCATAACGCCGGCGTCGTCCGTTGGCACCGGAACCAGTTCAGCGCTGTGATAGGCCTGACGGGGGGACACGCCAACCGCATGTAGAATAACGCCGCCGGGGATGGGTTCCGCACTCAGGGACTTCAGGCCGGCAACCAGCGGCAGGATCTCTCCGCCGGCGGGCACCTCGGCTGGCACGGTATCCTCACTATTGACGGCGTCCGCTGGACCCGAGCGGCCAAAGTCAAACCAAGTCATCGGGTTCAACCGGCTGCCACAGCCAGAAACCAGCAAAACCGCGCATAGCGCAACAGGCAAAGAACGGATCATCGACGACGGGCCCTCTGATAATTGATTGATCTTAGGGCTATCCGATCCTGCCTGCGTTGAAAAGCCTTTGCAGGCTGGACCTTGGCAGCTGCACGACTTAGATCACATATAAGAGCGGAAAGGAGCAACCATGGCCACCGAAGCATTCGAGGATATTGTCGAGGATTTCGAGTTTCTGGAGGATTGGGAAGACCGCTACCGCATGGTCATAGAGATGGGCAAGAAAATGCCTGCGATGGACGACGCTCTGAAAGTGCCTGCGACCAAGGTTGATGGCTGCGCCAGCCAAGTCTGGATCCATCCCGAAGTGACAGAGGGCCGTTTCGATTTTCAGGGAGACAGCGATGCGATGATTGTGCGCGGTTTGATCGCGCTTCTTCACACGCTGTATTCGGGGCTGAGCCCGGCAGAGGCAGCACAGGTCGACGCAAAATCAGAGCTGACCCGTCTTGGGCTCGAAGAGAACCTGTCGTCCCAACGCTCCAATGGACTGCGGGCGATGATTCAGCGTCTCAAGGAAACCAGCGCAGCCGCGGCATCCTAGGATTTCTGGACAAAATTCTGCATCTCCACAGCAAGATCGCCATAGCCTGTGAAACGCCGCTCGAGCGGAAGGCCAAGGCGATCTGCACAGACCTGCGCTTTGGCGGTCAGCTCTGGATCATCTGTCTGAGCCTGGTAGATGAGTTTGTCGTAGTTTCCGAAATACATGTCCCTGAGCGCTGGATGTTTGTCGAGACCAAGCGGTTTCCAGACAAAGGCGTCAAATTGCCGTACAAGAAAATCTGTCAGGTAGAACGCCGTGAATTCATCTCTGGCGGCAAACCCCTCATTTCCCTCAAAAAAACTGTAACAGTGCGGGCCGCGCAGCATCTCGACGCCAAGGTCATTGCAGCGCGCCTCGAGCAAGCCACCGGTCCCGCAATCGGCATAGAGGACATAAATCCGATCAAACGCGGACCGATGCTTATCGACGGCCTGCGAAACGGCATCCGGGATACGCTCTGGGCTATTGTGTAGGATCGCGGGCAGGCAGGTGACGCTCAGCTGGGTCCAACCGTTCGCGTCGATGACCGCCAAAACCTCGCGGGCCAAGGCGCCACA
The DNA here is from genome assembly GCF_041224595.1 of Donghicola sp. XS_ASV15. Taxonomy (NCBI): domain Bacteria; kingdom Pseudomonadati; phylum Pseudomonadota; class Alphaproteobacteria; order Rhodobacterales; family Roseobacteraceae; genus Donghicola; species Donghicola sp. XS_ASV15. The sequence continues at coordinate 166,242 of NZ_JBGFGN010000162.1, forward strand.
AGCGATCATCAGCACTTTCTGCGCGCCGGTTTGCAGCTCGGCGCCGTCAAATGTCAGGGCATCATCGTCGATCTTGGTCATACTGCACCTACGGGTGTCGGAATTCAGATCACGACGCTAGTGCAAAGTCCTGGCCCTTCCAAGATGGCGATGCGCTGAAACCTGACGATGTCATGGATGACGCTCGCCGTTCCATCACGAGCCGCGCTTCGTGCGCACGCAGCAATGGGCGTACCACTGGTCCAAAACTGGACAAACCTTGCGCCATAAGGTTCGGAAATAGCGCAAGCATTTCTCGTTTCGCATCGGGTGTCAGGAGCCTCCATGCCTTGTCACCTGGATGAAAACTCTCGCTCGGCATACCCTCGGCAAAGACAATTTCATGGTGGTCAAAAAGCAGATGGAAATAGGTAACGTTGCCGCCATGTTGCAAGGTGATCTCACGCCCGTTGACCAAGTGCTTTGCCGCTGCCAGACCTTCGTCCATTCCGCAGGTCAACGCGACCTCCCAACCAGACAGCAAGACGCGATGCTGCTGCGAAAGAGTGATGGGCCGTGTATTGCCCAAGACGCCCGTCTCGAAGCGCACAGGAGCCAAGGCGCCAGTCGCAACCACTTCGCGCGAGCCGATCCACCGAAGCGCTTGCAAACCATGGTCCGCCGTCTGGACCCGATCTCCGGGCTTCAAGCTCTCGACGGGGCACGGGCCGTCAGCGGTCTCAATCATCGTCCCAGAGGTAAAGCACATGGCATAGTTCCACGTCTCGCGCGTCGAGGCCATACCAGCCCAAGTCCCTGTGACATAGGCGTCTAGACTGATGGATCTAATCCCGGCCATTTCAAGTTGATCCTGAATAGTGTTCGGGGTCGAATAGGGCGCCCAAAAGGTATGCCCCTCGGTGTCTTGAAAGATCGCCACAGGGATCATCAAAGAGGTTCCGTCCACAAATATGACGGTTGCGTTGTATTGCGCGATCGAGTCAAAGGTCAGCAGAAATTGGCCATCGACATAGAACTGATCATTATGCAGGTTGTTGTCCTGATCATATTCTTCGTGCGGATCATTGGCTGGCGAGATCGACACGAACGAGTTCAGGAGCGGGTCGCCTTCGGCACCGACGCTTAATCCGACGAGCGCCGAACCATTTTCAGCATCCTGATTGCCTTCGGTCGGGTCAATGACGTCGTATTGTCCCAAGTAGATCGCGTTGAATGTGTTTGCCATCTTGCACGCTCGGAAAGACACTGACTCTTTGATCAGATGTCAAAACTACGCGGCAATCAGAAAATACGAGAGAAGGGAAATCTGGCGTATCCCCAACGATATGGGCCACATCCCGAAGATAGAAACGCCGCCAAGCTGAGAGCTGGCGGCGTTCCTGCGGTATAAATTGAGCGTAAAGATCAGGCGTTCATCTGATTGTGGCGGCGCGCCACAAAGTCTTTGGCCATCTCGACCGCAACGGCTGCGTCGCGGCAGTAGCCGTCAGCGCCGATCGCTTTGCCAAACTCTTCGTTCAGGGGCGCACCACCGACCAGAACGATGTAGTCGTCGCGGATCCCTTTTTCGGCCATCGTGTCGATTACAACCTTCATGTAAGGCATTGTGGTGGTCAGCAGGGCCGACATTCCCAGAATTTCGGGCTTCTCGGTTTCCAGCGCTTCGAGATAGGCCTCAACCGCGTTGTTAATGCCCATATCGACCACTTCAAAGCCAGCGCCTTCCATCATCATCGCAACAAGGTTCTTGCCGATGTCGTGGATGTCGCCCTTGACGGTGCCGATGACCATCTTGCCCATGCGCGGCGCGCCGGTTTCGGCAAGCAGAGGCTTCAGAATGGCCATGCCGCCCTTCATCGCGTTTGCAGCCAGCAGCACCTCGGGAACGAACAGGATGCCGTCGCGGAAGTCGTGGCCCACGATGGTCATGCCTGCGACCAGCGCTTTGGTCAGGATGTCGTAAGGGGCCCAACCGCGTTCGAGCAGAATGTTAACGGCCTCTTCGATCTCTTCCTTGAGACCGTCATAGAGGTCGTCCATCATCTGTTCGACCAGTTCCTCGTCATTCAGTTCCGAGAGGATGATGTCGTCTTCTTCCGACATGGCGCGTATCCTTGCAAAGAGATGGGGCCCGAAGGCGCTGCGTTTCCTTTGGTTTTACTGTCGTAAATCTGTGATCGGGCTGTGCATTTACGACATTCCCGATCACTTCACCGACTTCTGTTCATTAGCTGCGGCGGCGGCTGCGGCGCGAACGGGCAGGGGCATCGCTTTGGTCGCCGGTTCCGTCGCTGGCCGATGAGAATCCGCCCATCTTTTCGGCGATATCTTCGAGCGTCGGACGCGGGCCTTTGGGCGTGTTTTCCAGTGCAGCGCGCATGGCTGCCAAATGCTCGGGCATGGTGCCACAGCATCCGCCGATAATCCGCGCGCCCATGTCCCGTGCCAGAACGGCGTACTGGCCCATCAACTCGGGCGTGCCGTCATAGTGGATGTGGCCATCGTGGTATTTGGGAATGCCTGCGTTGCCCTTGGCGATCACAGGGATTTCGGTGCCAGTTGCGACAAAGCCCGCCACGGTCCGCAGCAGGTCCGCCGCGCCAACCCCGCAGTTTGCACCAAACGCCAGCGGCTTGTTGTCCAGCGCGTTCACCATGTCGACCATCGATTGGCTGGTGACGCCCATCATGGTGCGGCCTGCGGTGTCAAAGCTCATGGTCCCACACCACGGCATGCCCGCCAGCGCAAAGGCTTCGGCAGCAGCTTGGTATTCTTCGGGGGCAGAGATGGTTTCCAGCCACAGCACATCCGCGCCGCCTTCCTTCAGGCCCTCGGCCTGTTCGTGGAACATTTCGACGGCGGAAGCATGGGTCAGGGGGCCCATGGGCTCAAAAATCTCGCCGGTCGGGCCGACAGAGCCTGCGACGATCACGGGACGGCCAGCGGCATCTGCCACTTCACGGCCCAGTTCAGCCGCCAGACGGTTCAATTCGCGCACACGGTTTTCAGCGCTGTGCAGTTTCAGGCGCGAGGCATTGCCACCAAACGAGTTGGTCAGGAAAATGTCGCTGCCCGCGTTCACGGCCAGGCTATAGAGCTTCTTGATCTTTTCGGGCTCGTCCGCATTCCATAGCTCGGGGGCGTCGCCAGAAGACAGGCCCATGTTGAACAGGTTGGTGCCCGTCGCTCCGTCGGCCATCAGCCAGTCACGTTCAGCAAGCAATTTGGTCAGCGCATCGGTCATAGTGTCGTCCTGTCTCTACGTCGCCAGCCGAAAACCAAGCCGTGGTTTTCGGTTCATTACGATTCCCTCATAAACACCATGCGCGAACCGCTGCCAGACCGGAAAACGACATTTCCGAGAGAAAGCCGATAATCTTTTACCGTTGGGTCAGTTGCCGTTTTCGATCTTTTCGCGTGCACTCGCTTCGGAGAGCGAAATGTGCGCGGCAACGGTCGCCGAAGACACAGCGGCCTCCAGATCCACACTCAATCGATCCAGCAGGGCGTCTGGCCCCGACAAAGACGCATGTCCCGCGATCTGATCACGAACGATCTGGTTCACATAGGCCTCGGCCTCGGCCCCTGTTTTTCCAAGGATATCCGCCGCCCAAGCCGCCATCATCCGGTCTCGTAGGGACGAAACCCGAAAGGCTTTTTCTTCGTCATAGGCTGCTTTGGCTTCGAACGCACGTTCGCGGTCTTCGAAAATCGACATGAAATCCTCCTTTTCTGGTGATCCGACGCTAGCATGTTAGCGTAGGTCAGTCGCCTGACTGCAGGGATAGGTTCACCCCCGTCTTGCGACATTCCAAGGCTTGCTCTATGAGGGCGCTTTAGGGCCCTCGTTCGGGCCAAACTCAGGAGACCGACACAGCTCATGGCACGGCGCACGAAAATCTACGAAGGCAAGGCGAAAATTCTGTACGAAGGCCCCGAGCCGGGCACCATCGTTCAGTATTTCAAAGATGACGCCACCGCTTTCAATGCCGAGAAGAAGGACGTGATCGACGGTAAGGGCGTGTTGAACAACCGTCTGTCCGAGTTCTTTATGACCGGCCTGAACAACATCGGTGTCCCGACGCACTTCTTGCGTCGTCTGAACATGCGCGAGCAGCTCTGCCGTTCTTGCGAGATCATTCCTTTGGAAGTGATTGTCCGCAACTACGCGGCTGGTTCGCTGTCCAAGCGTTTGGGGATCGAAGAGGGCACGCCGCTGCCCCGTCCCATCGTGGAATACTGCTACAAAGACGACAAGCTGGGTGATCCGCTGGTCTCCGAAGAGCACATCGCGGCCTTTGGTTGGGCTAGCCAGCAGGACATGGACGACATCGTTAGCCTCGCGCTGCGCGTCAACGACTTCATGTCGGGCGTGATGATGGCCGTCGGCATCCGTCTGGTGGACTTCAAGATCGAGATTGGCCGCGTGTACGAAGGTGACTTCCAGCGTCTGGTCGTGGCGGATGAAATCAGCCCCGATAGCTGCCGCCTGTGGGACCTGAAGACCGGCCAGAAGCTGGACAAAGACGTGTTCCGCCGCGATCTGGGCAGCCTGACTGACGCTTACGCCGAAGTGGCCCGCCGTCTGGGGATCATCCCCGAGGGCAACAACGGCACCGGCCCCGTAGCCGTCAACTAATACTCGTGGCGCTGGGGTCCCCTCAGCGCCATTTGACTTTACCAAAGACTGACGGGGCCATGCCCCCAAGCGACATGCCGAGGAGACTGCCATGAAGGCGCGCGTTCATGTGATGCTGAAAGAAGGGGTTTTGGACCCGCAAGGCGAGGCCGTGCGCCACGCTCTTGGTGCATTGGGCTTTGATGGCGTTGGCGGTGTGCGTCAGGGCAAAGTGATCGAACTGGATCTGCCCGAAGGCACCACCGAAGAGACCGTGACCCAGATGTGCGAACAGCTGCTGGCAAACACCGTGATCGAAAAATACGAGATCGAGCTGGTCTGATGCGCGCAGCAGTCATCACCTTTCCCGGATCGAACTGTGACCGCGATCTTGCGGTCGCGTTCGAGAGCGCTGGCGCGGAGGTTGTTCGCGTTTGGCACAAGGATGCAGAGCTGCCCGCAAATGTCGACGTGATCGGCATTCCTGGTGGTTTCTCGTTCGGTGACTATCTGCGTTGCGGCGCGATTGCGGCGAACTCGCCCATCTGCCGCGCCGTCGTCGATCACGCGAACCGCGGCGGCTATGTGCTTGGGATTTGCAATGGTTTTCAGGTTCTGACCGAAACGCGTCTGGTTCCCGGTGCACTGATCCGCAACACCAACCTCAAGTTCGTGTGCAAGCCCGTTGGCCTGAAGGTCGAGAACGCGGAAACCGATTTCACCAGCGGCTATGCAGCTGGCGCTGAAATCACCATTCCCGTTGCGCACCACGATGGCAACTACCGTGCCGATGACGAGCTGCTTGCCCGTCTGCAGGGCGAAGGTCAGGTGGCATTCACCTACACCGACAACCCCAACGGATCGGCTGGCGACATCGCCGGTGTCTTTTCCGAGAACCGCCGCGTTCTGGGGATGATGCCGCACCCCGAGCGGGCCATTGAGCCTTTGCAAGGAAGTGCCGATGGACAGGCGCTTTTCCGCACACTGATCGACGGCTTTGTCACCGCCTGACTTGAGGCTCACGAGGGCTTGGCCTAATCTCTGGGCATGACACAAGCCGCTCGGACAAAACCACGTTCCTTGCGTCACCGCAAACGGGTCTGGGTGACCCGCTTTGCGGTGGCGCTTTTGCTTTTGGTGGCCGTAGCGATTGTCTGGGGCACCAAGGTTTGGCTGACCTCGCGCTTTATCGAAACCACGCAAAATAGGGCCGAAGTGCGTTTGGCGCTTTACTCTGGCCAATTGCTGAGTGAGCTTCGCCGGAATGCGATTGTCCCGCAGCTTCTGGCGCGCGACCCCTCGCTTATTGGGGCCCTTAATTCTCAGGATTTCTCGCGCAGTTCGCAGCGTCTGATCTCGTTCGTGGACGAGATCGGGGCAGCATCGCTCATGCTTCTGGACCGTGACGGCCGGACGGTGGCGGCAACGGCGCGCGAGCGCCTTGGTAGCACCCACAGAAACGCGAATTACTTTGTCGAGGCGCTGCGCTCGAATGGGACTGTCTTTACCAAAACGATGCGTCCCACCGGCGCGTTTGTCTTTGCCTATTCGCGCCGGCTCGAAGAAGGCGGCGTGCCCATCGGTGTGATTGTGGTCGAGGCGGATCTTGGCAAATTCGAAAGTGCTTGGGCTGGCATCACCGACGCGGTCATTGTCACTGATAGCGAAGGCCAGATCATTCTGGCGACCGAACCCCGATGGCGCGGATTGAGCGAAGATGCCGCACTAGAGCGCCAGCCCGCGACCACCGCGATCGAGCGCGCCCTTCAGGCTACGGCTGAATGGACCGGCGATGTCAACGATGTCTACCTGCGCGGCGAGGCGGTGATGCGTCTTACAGGGCGGATCCCGTTTCGGGGCTGGAACATCGTCACCTACACCAATTATTCGAGCGTTCGCGAGAAAGTGAATGGGGTGTTGGCGCTCGAAATCATGGGGTTCGCGATCATTCTGGCGCTCGCTTTCTATTTCCTGAGCCGCAAAAATGCGACACGGGTCATGTTGATCCAACGCGAAAGCGCTGAGCTTCGGGCGCTGAACCTGCGCTTGCAAAGGGAGATCGCAGAACGCGAACGTGTGCAGGAAACACTGGCAGTGACCGAACAGTCCCTGGCGCAGTCGTCGAAGCTGGCAGCCTTGGGGGAGATGTCCGCGGCCGTCAGCCACGAGCTGAACCAGCCCTTGGCCGCGATGAAAACCTACCTCGCAGGCGCTCGATTGCTCCTCAGCAGGAACCGCGCAGAAGAGGCACTGGCCTCGATCCAGCGGATTGACGACCTGATTGAGCGCATGGGCGCGATCACCAAACAGTTGAAATCCTATGCACGCAAGGGCTCTGACCAGCTACAACCTGTTGATATGAAACAGGCTTTGTCCTCTGCCCTGTCCATGATGGAGCCGCAGCTGCGTCAGGGACGCGTCCGCTTGGAAAAAGCAGTCCCCGAAAACCCCGTGGTCGTTATGGGCGATCGGGTGCGGGTCGAGCAAGTGATGATCAATCTCATCCGAAATGCCCTGGATGCGGTCGGCGGTCAGTCCGACCCCCGGGTCGATGTCCTGCTCAGTGCCGGAGAGACCGCGACCCTGACCGTTCGGGACAACGGTCACGGGATCGAAGACCTCGATGAACTGTTCGAACCTTTTTATACCACCAAACAGCCCGGCGAAGGCGTTGGCCTAGGGCTTGCGATCTCTTCGGGGATTGTCTCTGACCTTGGCGGGCGCCTGACAGCGCGCAATGCCGAAGGCGGGGGGGCTGTATTTGAAATGCAACTACCTATCTACCTCGAAGATATTGAAGCCGCGGAGTAAACCATGTCGCAAGTGATGAAGATTGCCATTGTGGATGATGAGCAGGATATGCGTCAGTCCATCAGTCAGTGGCTTGCTCTGTCTGGCTTCGACACAGAGACGTACCCCTCGGCCGAAGATGCCTTGACAAAAATCAGCTCGGATTATCCGGGCATTGTCATCAGCGATATCAAAATGCCTGGTATGGGCGGCATGGGACTGTTGAAAAAGCTGATGGGCAGCGACAGTAGCCTGCCGGTGGTGATGATCACCGGGCACGGGGATGTTCCGATTGCTGTCGAGGCGATGCGCCTCGGCGCTTTTGACTTCCTAGAGAAGCCTTTCAACCCCGACAAGATGACAGAGATCGCTCGCAAAGCGTTGAACCAGAGGCGGCTCGTGCTGGACAATCGTGCGCTGCGTCGCGAGCTGTCCGATGGGGCAGGGCTGATGAACAAGATCATCGGCACAGGCCCTGACATGACCCGCTTGAAAGAGGACATTCTGGATTTGGGCCAAGCGGACGGGCACGTCATGATCGATGGCGAGACAGGGTCGGGCAAAACCCTGACGGCTCACGCGCTACATGCGGTTGGCAGCCGGGCAGGGCGGAAATTCGTTCTGCTGTCTTGTTCCGCGTTTGACGAAGAGGCGCTGAGCAAACGGCTCTTTGGCCCGATGCAGCCCGAGGACAGCCAATTGCCCGCCGTCGAAGAGGCCCGTGGCGGCACTTTGGTACTCGAAGATATCGAAACCCTAAGCGATGCAGTTCAGGCGCGTTTGTTGTCCTTTATCAACGAACAAGGCACTCCCTCAGAGACGCGCATCATCGGTATTTGCAATATGCAAGAGCAGGGCAAAACCGTCGAGGATGCATTGCGCAATGATCTGTTCTACCGCCTCGCGGCGCTTCGCATCACGCTGCCGCCGCTACGTAATCGGGGCGAGGATATCTTGACGCTCTTTAACCGGCAGGCGGAACAGTTCGCGGACGAGTACGGATGCGATGCCCCTGAACCCAGCGCCCAAGAGGCTGCGCAGCTCTTGCAAGCGCCGTGGCCCGGTAACGTCCGCCAACTTATCAACGTCGCAGAACGGGCTGTGCTTCAGTCCCGTCGCGGCTCTGGCACTATCGCCAGCTTGCTAATGGCGGACGATGATGACTTGCGTCCGGTGGTCACCACCGAGGGCAAACCGCTCAAGGAATATGTGGAAGCATTCGAGCGCATGCTGATCGATAACACCATGCGTCGCCACAAAGGCTCGATCGCCAGCGTGATGGATGAACTCTGCCTTCCGCGTCGGACTCTTAACGAAAAGATGGCCAAATACGGCCTTCAGCGCGCCGATTATCTGTAAGCGGACTGTATAAAGCCATTTTATTCATTGTCTTTTCGGGAATTTCGCCTTTATGGTGGGAGAACAGGCGTTTCAAACGCGTCCTGAACAGATTTCTCGTTATTGAGGCTGCGCGCCAAAAGAGCCGCCCTTTTTAACGGACGAACTTCGGACTTCACCAGTCCAGAGAAATAGCCCGACACGCGACAAGCGGCGGGCCATAAACATGGCGCCAACGGCGTCGGAGAAGAACCGCGATGAAACGCGCAAACGTTAGTTTAGTTAAGTGTAAGGCGCAGATTGCGCCTGCTCTTTGCGCGTCTCCCCTCGCCCTGACAAAACACGTGACCAACGCGCGAGTCCGGCATGTCCCGGACCCCGTTGGGCTGTGCAAAGAGAACCCATGGCAAAGAAAATGCTCATTGATGCCACCCACGCGGAGGAAACCCGCGTCGTGGTGGTCGACGGAAACAAGGTAGAAGAATTCGACTTTGAGTCCGAAAACAAACGTCAGCTTGCTGGCAACATCTATTTGGCCAAAGTCACGCGGGTAGAACCCTCGTTGCAGGCGGCTTTTGTGGACTATGGCGGAAACCGTCACGGTTTCCTCGCGTTTTCGGAAATTCACCCCGATTACTACCAGATCCCCGTCGCGGATCGCGAAGCCCTTTTGGCAGAAGAGCGTGCTTTGGCCGCTGAACAGCAGTCCGACGACGACGAAGAGAACGAGCGCCCCAAGCGTTCGCGGTCTCGTTCGCGTCGCAAGAAAACGTCGGACAAGAGCGACGCTCCCAAAGCCGAGACACCGTCAGAAGAGGTGAATGCCGAAGCAGCGGCGGACACTCCGGTTGCCGAAGGAGCGAATGAAGCGCCCGCGGCCGAGGAACCCGCTGTTGAAGCTGCCCCTGCGGCCGAAGTCGAAGCCCCAGCCTCCGAAGCACCTGCAGAAGAACAGCCCGCCGAAGCGGGCGAGGTATCTTCTGAAGAGACCACAGAGGTCGCTGAAGAGCAGCCCGTCTTCGTTTCTGCAGAAATGCCTGTTCAAGATGAGGCAGCTGTCGAAGAGAGTGCGCCTCAAGCCGAAGATGTCGCCGACGCCCCTATGGCTGAAGAGTCCGTCGAGGAGCCCGAGGACGGCGATGATCGTCCCCGTCCGGCTCAGGCTGCGCGCAACGATGACAGTGATGACGCGGTAGAAACCCGCGAGATCACAGGCATGGAAACCATCGACCTTGATGACGAGGAAGAGGGCGCGTCCGAAGAGACCAGAGCAGACGACGCTCAGACATCTGACGACGCTCCGCAAGCGGAGGAGGCGGCCAAAGACGAAGGCGAAGCCAAGCAGCCGTCGAAGCCTAAGCGTAGCCCGCGCAAATCGACCAAGAAAGCAGCCGTCGAAGAGACCGAAGAGGAGTCCGACGCAGACCCCAAATCGGAGATTGAATCGGTCGCCGAAGAGGACGAGTCCGAGGACATTCGTCCTGCGCGCAAGCCCCGCGCCCGTCGTTACAAGATCCAAGAAGTGATCAAGGTGCGCCAGATCATGCTGGTGCAGGTCGTGAAAGAAGAACGCGGTAACAAAGGCGCGGCTCTGACCACTTACCTCAGCCTTGCTGGTCGGTATTGCGTCTTGATGCCCAACACGGCGCGTGGCGGTGGCATCAGCCGTAAGATCACCAATGCGGCTGACCGCAAGAAGCTGAAAGAGATCGCCGGTGAATTGGCCGTGCCGCTTGGCGCTGGCCTGATCATCCGCACCGCAGGCGCGCAGCGGACCAAATCCGAGATCAAGCGCGACTACGAATACCTGCAGCGCATGTGGGAACAGATCCGCGAGAATACACTGCAATCCGTCGCGCCCTGCAAGATCTACGAAGAAGGCGATCTGATCAAACGCTCGATCCGCGACCTGTACAACCGCGAGATTGACGAAGTGCTGGTCGAAGGCGATCGCGGCTACCGCAACGCCAAGGACTTCATGAAAATGATCATGCCGTCCCACGCCAAGAACGTGAAGCATTACAACGAGCGGATGCCTCTGTTCGCCCGCTATCAGGTGGAAAGCTACCTGAGCAGCATGTTCAACCCGACCGTCCAGCTGAAATCCGGCGGCTACATCGTAATCGGTGTGACCGAGGCGCTGGTGGCGATCGACGTGAACTCGGGCAAGGCGACCAAAGAAGGCTCGATCGAAGAGACCGCGCTGAAGACCAACCTTGAGGCCGCCGAAGAGGTGGCGCGCCAGCTGCGTCTGCGCGACTTGGCCGGTCTGATCGTGATCGACTTCATCGATATGGACGAGCGCAAGAACAACACCGCCGTCGAAAAGCGGATGAAGGACAAGCTCAAGACCGACCGCGCCCGCATTCAGGTTGGCCGCATCTCGGGCTTTGGTCTGATGGAAATGAGCCGTCAGCGCCTGCGTCCGGGGATGATCGAGGCGACCACCCAGCCGTGCCCCCATTGTCACGGCACAGGTCTGCTGCGCTCGGATGACAACGTTGCGCTGGCCATCCTGCGCCAGCTCGAGGAAGAGGGCGTGCGCGGCCGCAGCAAAGAAGCCTTGGTCAAGGTGCCGCTGCAGATCGCGAACTACCTGTTCAATCACAAGCGTGAACACATGGCGATGATCGAGAACCGCTACGGCATGGCCGTCCGGATCGAGGTTGACGGCAACCTGATCAGCCCTGATTTCTCGATCGAGAAGTTCAAGACGGCGGTCCGTGTGATCGGTGGCTTTGTCCCCGAGGCGGAAACGCTGGATACGTCGATCATGGATGCGCTGGATGCGGATAGCGATCAGTCCTCGGATGAGGACGACACCGCAGAAGAAGCCGCCGAAGCGAAAGCGCCCGAGCAGAAGCCCGAAGGGGATGACAACGGCAAGCCCAAGAAGCGCCGTCGCCGTCGTCGCCGTGGTGGCAAGAACAAAGAGGGCGATGAGGCCAAATCGCAAGACGCCGAGGGCAAATCAGAAAATACCTCTGATGATAATGCTCAGGCCGCAGACAAACCCGCAGAAGCGCCCGCCGCAGACAGCACAAGCGAGCCCGCGCCTGCCACCGAAGAGCCGGCCAAGGAAGAGGCGCAACCCGCGAGCGACGCGCCCGCATCCGAAGAGCCTGCGCCTGAAGCCCCTGCGAAACCTGCAGAGCCCGTTGTCGAAGAGCAGCCTGCTGCCCCCGAAGCGCCTGTCGATTCACCCATTGTTGAGACCACAATGCCCGTCGAAGTGCCCGAGCCCGTCAGCGAACAGCCAGCGCCGGTGAGCGAAGTGCCCGCGCCTGTTCAAGAGGATACGGCACCCTCTGCGCCAGAGCCCGAGATTGCGCCTGAAGAGCCGTCGAACGAACCGCCGAAGCCCAAACGCACCGGCTGGTGGAGCGTATAACGATCCCAAGGGCGTCCCAAGCGGGCGCCCTTTTTCAATCGGACGCAGCGTAGATCGTTTGGCTGCATTGACCCGCCCAACAAACTTGTGAGAGGTCGCGACGTGACGCACGCGCGCCACATGCGGTAAGGAGAGATCATGTTCGGAATCGACCTCTTTGATGCAGGGCTCTTGCCCGCCATGATCGTTGCGCTGACCGCCGGGGTGATCAGTTTCCTTAGCCCGTGCGTGTTGCCGATTGTACCGCCGTATCTGGCCTACATGAGTGGCGTCAGCCTGAATGACATGGCCAAGGACGGCAGTGCTCGGGGGCGGACCTTGCTGGCCGCGTTTTTTTTCGTCTTGGGTCTGTCGACGGTCTTTCTGCTGCTCGGCTTTGCTGCCTCGGCGGTGGGGCGGGCGTTTTTGTCGTACCAAGGGTATTTTAACACCGGCGCAGGCATCCTCGTGATGGTGTTCGGCATGCACTTCCTTGGGGTGATCCGAATTGGCTTTCTAAGCCGCGAAGCGCGGATTGATGTCGGCGATCAGGGGGGGTCGGCGTTCGGGGCCTATATCCTTGGCCTCGCGTTTGCCTTCGGTTGGACGCCCTGCATTGGCCCGCAGCTTGGCGCAATCCTGTCGCTGGCCGCGAGCGAGGCGAGCGTTGCGCGGGGCACGACGCTGTTGGCGGTGTATGCTCTGGGTCTTGGCCTGCCGTTCCTGGTTGTGGCGGCGTTCCTGCCGCAAATGGGCGGGATCATGGGTTGGATGAAATGCCATATGGAGCAGATCGAGCGTGTCATGGGCTTGCTGCTGTGGACCATTGGTCTGCTGATGCAGACAGGTGGCTTCTCGCGGTTCTCTTATTGGCTGCTGGAAACTTTTCCGGCTCTTGCGACACTGGGCTGACGTTTAGCCCTATCCCTTGGCCCATCTGCCATGTTTAATGCCCTTATATTAAGGGGTTGGCATGGACGAACGCTTTGACAGACCAGTGCGCCGTCGCCGGGTGTTTTACATTCCGGGGTTCGACCCCTATCCGCCCCGGCGCTACCGCGAATTCTATCGCAAAGAGGGTGCTGACCAAGCGCGCTACTCGGGATATCGCATCGCTCTGCGCGGGGCCGGCCCCGCAGCGTGGGAGGTGGATGCGACAATCGAGGACCAAGATGTGTCGGCCCGCGTCGACGTTTTGGTTTGGTCAGACATCGTAAATGCCTCGATGGATCAGGGGATCTTTGCGACTTACCTGCAGATGGTCCGTACGGCGTGGATTTATATCGGCTCGGGTGCACTGTTTCGTTTAATGCGGTTGCGGCGCGGGCCGGTGATTGCGGCGCTCTATCCGGTTGCGTTTCTGATGCTGCAACTGATCCTTGCGGCGACGGTTGCGGGATTGCTGGGATATATCGGGTACGAGTTGCTCCCTCTTGGCCTCTGCTGGATCGGCTTTGTTGGCGGCTTGGTCGCGGCGGTGATGCTGCTGCGCGCAGGGCGGCGGATGGATAATCGTATTCTCGCCTATTACCTGATGCATGACTACGCGTTTTCTGCAGGCCTGCGCGGGGCCTATCCCCCCGCGCTCGAGTCGCGCTTGAACGCGTTTCAGGATCAGATTGCGGCCGCTATGGCTGACCCAGACACGGACGAAGTGCTGGTGGTTGGTCATTCCTCAGGGGCTTATCTCGGTGTGTCTGTGCTGGCCGATCTCCTCCGCGATGGGAGACTGGGGCAGAGCCATGCGGCCGTTGGATTTCTAAGTCTGGGGCAGGTGGTTCCGATGGTGTCCTTTCTGCCCGATGCCGACAGATTGCGGCGCGACCTCCATGATCTGAGCCAGACAAACGATTTGGCGTGGGTCGATATCACCGCCCTTGGCGATGGCTGTGCCTTTGCGCTGTGTGATCCAGTTGCGGTGAGCGGCGTGGCCCCAGAGGATGGCAAGCGTTGGCCGCTTGTGATTTCTGCTGCCTTCTCTCGTACGCTTGGGGCAGAGCAGTGGAAGCGTTTGCGCCGTGCGTGGTTTCGTCTGCATTTTCAATATCTTTACGCGCTGCCACAGGCCGAGGATTACGACTATTTCCGCGTGACGGCGGGGCCACAGACCTTGGCGGCCCGCTATGCGGAACGCGCTCCATCGCCATCAAAGATCCGCAAACCGATCTCTGGCTACCGGAGTATGTCCTCGTGATCCCGCCAAAGCCTGCAGCCCGACAGGACAAGGTGTCCCTCTGGCGCTACCTCAAACTCTTTCGCCAAGACATCCTGTCCGCGCAGCCCCAACGCCTTTATCGGGCGTGGATGGCCGAATTCAAAACGCCGTTCTTTCGGTCCTATTTGGTGAACCAGCCTGAACTGGTTGATTTGGTGCTCAAGGGGCGGCCGATGGACTTTCCCAAGTCCGACCGCGTGAGCGAAGGGTTGCGGCCGCTTCTGGGGCGGTCCGTGTTTGTGACCAACGGGGCAGAGTGGGAACGGCAGCGCCGGATTATCGATCCTGCCTTCGAAGGCGGGCGTTTGCGCGACACCTATCCGGCCATGTGGGCCGCTGCGCAGGCGGCGGTTCAACGCATGGATGGCCATGTGGGGCAGGTGATTGATATCGAGCCAGAGACAAGCCACGTCGCAGCTGATGTTATATTTCGCACATTGTTCACAATTCCGATCGAACACGAGATCGCCAGTCAGGTGTTTCACGAATTCCGCGCATATCAGCGCAGCCAGCCGATCCTGAATTTGGCGGCCTTTATCCCTCTGCCTAAATGGATGCCGCGCTTTTTCCGAAAGGACACCAAGGACAGCGCGCGCCTGATCCGATCACTGATCACACAACTGACGGCCGAACGTATGGACGCCATTCGCGCGGGGACTGCGCCCGACGATCTCGCGACCAAGATCATGACCACTGCGGACCCCGAAACCGGAGAGACCTTTACCACCGAAGAGATGGTGGATCAGGTGGCGATCTTCTTCTTGGCGGGGCATGAAACCAGCGCGTCGGCGCTCGGGTGGACGCTCTATCTGATGGCGCTCTATCCCGAATGGCAGGACAAAGTCGCCGCGGAGGCCGAGGCATTGAAAACAGGCGATTTTTCCGAGGTTTCTTCGTTGAAGATCAGCCGAGATGTGTTCCGCGAGGCTTTGCGACTTTACCCGCCCGTGCCCATGATGGTCCGCGAAACGACACAGCCCGAGTGCTTTCGCGATCGCAATGTTCCCAAGGGGTCGCAGATCGTCCTCAGCCCATGGCATCAGCAGCGGCACGAGCGGCTGTGGGACAACCCCGACGGCTTTGATCCCGACCGGACCAAGACCGAAGAGGGCCGCGCCGCATCGCGCTGCGCCTACATGCCGTTTTCAGCGGGGCCGCGCGTCTGTACAGGGGCGGGCTTTGCGATGGTCGAGGGGCCGTTGATCCTGTCGATGCTGCTCAAGCATTTCCGATTCACCCTCACCGATTCTGCTCCGCCAATACCGGTCGCACATCTCACTTTGCGGTCTGCAAATGGCATATATCTGGAGATCACACGCCGTT
Organism: Donghicola sp. XS_ASV15; assembly: GCF_041224595.1. Lineage (NCBI taxonomy): Bacteria > Pseudomonadati > Pseudomonadota > Alphaproteobacteria > Rhodobacterales > Roseobacteraceae > Donghicola > Donghicola sp. XS_ASV15. The sequence continues at coordinate 181,896 of NZ_JBGFGN010000162.1, forward strand.
AGCGTTAAATGTTAGCGTTAAACATAACGCTGTTTGCGCTAAATATCACTTAAAACTCTATGCTGATCCCGCGAGGTAGGTTAAAAACCCCACAAGGTTTTAACGCATCGAAGGGATTTTCTGATCATGGCCAAGGACACTGTACTCGAGCAGAGCCAAGCCGATCGCATTGCAGCGGGCGCGGGTTTTATTGCCGCTTTGGACCAGAGCGGTGGCTCGACTCCCAAGGCTCTGAAGCAGTACGGCGTTGAAGAGGACGCATACTCGACCGAAGAAGAGATGTTCGGCCTGATCCATGACATGCGCTGCCGCATCATGACCGCGCCGGAGTTTACCTCGGAAAAGGTTCTGGGTGCGATCCTGTTCGAGCGCACCATGCGCGGTGAAGTCGCTGGCATGCCCGTGCCCACCTACCTGTGGGAAGAGCGCGGAGTTGTTCCCTTCCTGAAGATCGACAAGGGCATGGAAGACGTCAAAGACGGCGCTCAGATCCTGAAGCCGATCCCCGGTCTGGCCGAATTGCTTGCAACTGCGCGCGAATTTGGCATCTTTGGCACCAAAGAGCGCTCGGTGATCCACGAAGCGAACGAAACCGGCATTGCAGCGGTTGTGGCGCAGCAGTTTGAACTGGGCAAAGAGGTCATCGCAGCCGGTCTGGTTCCGATCGTTGAGCCCGAAGTTCTGATCGACAGCCCGACCAAAGCCGAAGCAGAAACCATTCTGAAGGCCGAGATCGAAAAGCAGCTGGACCTGCTGGACGACACCCAGAACGTCGTTCTGAAGCTGACCATTCCCACCGAAGCTGGCCTCTATGACAGCCTCGCAGACCATCCCCGCGTTCTGCGCGTTGTGGCTCTGTCGGGTGGTTACTCGACCGCAGATGCTTGCGAGAAACTGTCCAAGAACGAAAAGATGATCGCGTCGTTCAGCCGTGCACTGGCCGAGGGCCTGAACGCACAGCAGTCGGATGACGAATTCAATGCCGCGCTGGCAGAGAACATCAGCAAGATCTACAACGCCTCGGTCTAATCCGAGCGTTTACAGACAGATAGAGCGGGGTCTTCATCTAGAAGGCCCCCATTTTATTTGTTGGAACGGGTGGAAGATTCAGTCCAGTTTCGCCTGATACCAGTGCAGCACAAAGACCCGAATGGCCGAAGCGAGCCCCTCGGTTTCGGGATCACGGCGCACGTCTATTTCAGCCGCAAGCTGGTTGATCGGTTTTTCCTGAGCCTCGGCAATCGTGCGAAACGCCTGCCAGAAGGGCTCTTCCAAAGACACGGATGTCCGGTGCCCGCGCAGGGTCAGCGACCGTTTGAAGGGGCCGCCGCTCATTCGTCTTCACGCTTGTGCTGGTTCAGGTGACGCTCGGCTTTGTCAGCCTCAATGGCGTCGCGCTGCTTTTCGGCTTTGGTACGTCCGAATTTGGCAGCGTTCTGATCAGCACGGGCCTTTTTCTCGGCCCGTGCTTTGTCTTTGCGAAACCGGTTCAGATTGACCGGCGCGGCCATTACTTGGGGCCGATCATCTGTTCGGGGCGCACAACGCGGTCAAAGGTTTCTTCGTCCACGAAACCAAGAGCGATCGCCTCTTCTTTCAGAGTGGTGCCGTTCTTGTGCGCGGTCTTTGCAACCTTGGTGGCGTTGTCGTAGCCGATGGTCGGGGCCAGCGCGGTGACCAGCATCAGCGACTCTTTCATCAGCTTGTCGATACGCGCGGTGTTTGCCTGCGTGCCAACAACCATGTTGTCGGTGAACGCAGACGCTGCATCACCCAGCAGCTGGATCGACTGCAGAACGTTGTACGACATCATCGGGTTGTACACGTTCAGTTCGAAGTGACCTTGCGAGCCCGCGAAACCAACGGCTGCGTCGTTGCCCATGACGTGGGCGCACACCATGGTCAGCGCTTCGGCCTGAGTGGGGTTCACTTTGCCGGGCATGATCGACGAGCCGGGCTCGTTTTCGGGCAGGATCAATTCGCCAAGACCCGAACGGGGGCCAGAGCCAAGCAGACGCATGTCGTTCGCGATTTTGAACAGGGAACCTGCAACGGTCTTCAGCGCGCCCGAGAACATGACCATTGCGTCATGCGCGGCCAGTGCTTCGAACTTGTTGGGGGCGGTGACGAAGGGCAGGTCGGTGATGCCAGCGATCTCTGCGGCGACCTTCTCGGCAAAGCCTTTGCGGGTGTTCAGACCAGTGCCAACGGCGGTGCCGCCTTGTGCCAATTCATAGATGTCGGGCAGGCAGGCTTCGACGCGTTTGATGCCCTGAGCCACCTGATGGGCGTAGCCACCGAATTCTTGCCCCAGAGTCAGCGGGGTCGCGTCTTGGGTGTGGGTCCGGCCAATCTTGATGATGTCCTTGAACTCTTCGGACTTGGCGACCAGCGCGCCGTGCAGCTTGCGCAGGCCGGGCAGCAGGACGTCGCGGGTGTGCATCCCGATGGCGACGTGCATCGCGGTCGGGAAGGTGTCGTTCGACGACTGACCCATGTTGCAGTGGTCGTTGGGGTGCACAGGCTTTTTGCTGGCCAGCTGACCACCCAGCATTTCAATCGCGCGGTTCGAAATGACCTCGTTCGCGTTCATGTTCGACTGAGTGCCGGAACCGGTCTGCCAAACCACCAGCGGGAAGTTGTCGTCGAACTTGCCTTCGATCACTTCGGTGGCTGCTGCCTGAATGGCTTTGGACAGTTCGGCGTCCAGATCACCGAAAACCTCGTTCACGATGGCGCAGGCTTTTTTGACCACACCCAAGGCGCGGACGACGGGCACGGGCTGCTTTTCCCAACCAATGGGGAAGTTCATGATCGAGCGCTGGGTCTGCGCGCCCCAATACTTGTCTGCGGGAACTTCGAGAGGACCAAAGCTGTCGGTTTCGGTACGGGTATCGGCCATGAGGCAACCTCCTGTATAACGGTTGCCGTGGGTTTACAGGCAGAAAAGCCCTGTCGCAATCGCGTCAGGGCCTTGGATAGCGGTAACGGGGTCGAAAAATCGCCTATGTGATCACAAATTTAAAAGCTGTGATCGCAGTTACTTGCGGAATTTGTCCAAGCTGACGATTTCGGCGTCGGTGGTGGGCTCTTCCTCGACCTCGGCCAGCTCAATGTCGAGCTCATCCTCTTCCTCGTCCTCTTCGCCAACGCTTTCGAAGCGGAGGCCAAATTCGACCGAGGGGTCCACGAATGTGCGGATCGCATCATAGGGGATGTACAGGCGTTCGGGGCTGTCGCCAAAATTCAGTGTGACGCCAAACCCTTCTTCGTCCACGTCAAGCCCATCGAACCAATGCTGGATCACAACGGTCATTTCTGTGGGATAACGCTGCACCAGCCAGTCCGCCAATTGCACATCGTCGGCCTGGGTTGAGAAGGTGATAAAGAAATGGTGCTCACCCGGCAAACCATCCTGTGCCACGCCTTCAAGCACCTGACGGATCAGGCGCCGCATTGCAGCGTGCATTAGGTTGCCGTAGTCGATATCGCCCATTTCAAGTGCCTCCGATTTTCGTTCAGCATAGTACATCGCAAAACAAACTAAAGAGGAGAATGCAATCACATTGCATAGAGCCCTGACGCCAAGCCAAAAATTGCGGTCACGAACAGGGTTTTTTCGATCCCGATCTTCAAGGCAAGCAACATCACCGCTGCCAGTCCTGCAAGTGCAACCGAGACTAGGTCAACCGTGCCCCAATCCGGCGCGATGACCTGCACAGGGCCAAGGGTCGCTTCGCCCACAGAGCCAAAGAAAACATGGGCTGCGAACCAGATCGACAGGTTCAGAATGACCCCGACCACCGCCGCTGTGATGGCGGCCAGCGCCCCTCTGAGGCGGGGCATCGAGGACAGCAAATCGAGGTAGGGCGCGCCGACAGAGATCCACAGAAAGCATGGCACAAAGGTTACCCAGAGCGACAGGGCGCCCGCGGCCAGCGCCACCGTAGGACCGCCCTCGGCAAAGCCGGCGAGCAGCGCGACGAACTCTGTTACCAGAATCAGCGGGCCCGGTGTCGTTTCGGCAAGGCCGAGCGCGTCGATCATTGCTTCGGGGGAAATCCAGCCATAAGCGGACACGACCTCTTGGGCCATATAAGCGAGGACCGCGTAGGCCCCGCCAAAGGTCACAATCGCCAGCTTGCTGAAGAAGAGTGCGATGTCGGTGAAAAATGGTGCCTCCAGTGCAATGCAAAGCGCGATGGGAGCGGCCCACAAGGCAGACCAGAAGATCAGCGTTTGGAGTGTTTTGGGCCTGACGACAGGGTCTGATGGCGTCGCGCTGTCGTTCTGACTGCGGACCGCACCAATGATCCCTGCAACCGCGATAACGATAGGAAATGGGATATGCAGCGCAAAGAGGCTGAGAAAGCCCGCACCTGCGATCATCCAGTCGGTCGCGTGGTGCAGCGCCCGCTTCGCCACCTTGTAGAGCGCCTGAAGGACGATGATCGTCACAGTCGCCTTGATCCCGACGAAGGCGGCTTGGACCCAAGGGATGTTCCCGAAATAGGCGTACCCCAGCGCAAGCGCCGCAACGACCAGCGCGCCAGGGATCACAAACAGCAGGCCCGCAATCAGACCACCCAAGGTGCCGCGCAGCCGCCAGCCGGCATAGGTTGCCAACTGCATCGCCTCTGGCCCTGGCAAGAGCATGCAGAACGAGAGTGCACGCAAAAACTGCTCTTCGTTCAGCCAGTCCCGATCTTCAACCAACTCTTTGTGCATCAACGCAATCTGCGCGGCCGGTCCGCCAAAGGACAGAACGCCGATGCGGCCAAAGACTTGGAAGAGCGTGCGAATGTCAGGAGCCATCAAGAAAGCCCTCGTATGTGTCGTATGCCGGTAGGCCTATGGGCTTGGCAGGGAAACGCAAGCGAAATCAGCGCTCTGTAATGAAACCTTCACATGGCGCCGTGATGCGTGCGGCTGTCCAAAGGCGCTTCGTCGCGCGCCTCCATCCCGTAGTCGCGCATCACATGGGACACGCGCAGTCGGTAATCCTCGAAAAAGCGCTGACGCCCCATCTCTTGGGCGCCGCGATGGGCGGTGAGCTTGCGCCAGCGTTGGACGGCCTCTTCGTCCTCCCAAAATGACAGAGACAAAAGCTTGCCCGGTGTGGTCAGGCTTTCAAATCGCTCGACGCTGATGAATCCGTCGAACCCCTCAAGGTGCTCTTTCATGCGGGCGGCCATATCTAGATAGGGGCCCATCATGCCCTCTTTGGGGGTCACTTCGAAAATCACTGCAATCATATCTCTCCTCCCGCGATGCCGAGGTAGAGTGTCCGAGCCGTGCTGATTGTCAAAGGATTTTGTTGCGGGCGCCGTTCGGCAGCCCGCGGGGTTAGCGCGCGGAGCTTAGGTAAGAAACGGCAGCCTGCGCGAGTGTGGCCGAAGCAGCGACACCGTCGATCAAGACGACGCCTGTGCGCGTGGTCAGATCCTGTCGCAACGGGGCCATTCCCGCGCAGCCCAAGATAACCGCGCCAGCCTTGATGTCTCGTGCCGCCTGATTGATGCAGGCCGCAAGATGAGCGCGGGTTTCTTCGGACCCCTCGTCGATGGTCAGGACGGGCAGGTCGCTGGCCAGAACGCCCGCACAGTTGGGGGCGTAGCCGCCGCTATTGATATTGCCCTCGATCACAGGAATCGAAATCGGCAAAGAGGTCATGACTGCGAACCTTCGCCCCAGAACCGCGGCCATCACATAAGAGGACTGACCGATCCCAAGGACGGGCAGGGATGTCATGCCCTGCGCCTCGGCCAAGCCTGTGTCGTCAAAGCAGCCGATCACGACAGCATCCGCCCCGTCTGCCTCGGCCTGCGCAATCCGCGCCAGCACGCCTGGCAAGGCCGCTTCGCCATCCGCCGCCCCTTGGATCGCAGGCGGCCCGTCGTGGTTGGTCAATCCGATGATCTGAGCGCTCGGTAGAACCTGCGCTGCGACCGCAACCATGGCGTCTGTCATCGCCACAGTCGCGTTGGGGTTCACGTAAGCGATTTTCATCAGACCGCTTTCCCAGCGTCATTGCCCATCTTGGCGCGGCGTTTCGCCATGATCCGGACCGAAATTAGGAAGACCCCGATAATGCCAAAAGAGAAGAGCGTAGTCAGCGTGCCGAGCGCATAGATCACCGGTGTGGTCACGTTGGTGGTCATGCCAAACACCTCAAGCGGTAGGGTGTTGTAGCTCCCCGATGTCAGCAGGGTCCGCGCAAATTCGTCGTAGGACAAGGTGAACCCGAACAACGCCACACCAATCAGAGAGGGTGCAATGATGGGCAGAACCACGTGGCGGATGGTTTGCCACTGGGTTGCGCCTTGGTCCCGCGCGGCTTCCTCGTAGGATTTGTCAAAGCGGTTGAAGACGGCAAACATGATCAGCAGACCAAAAGGCAGGGTCCATGTCAGCTGGGAGCCAAACCCAGAGGTCGCCCAATGGATCTTCAGCCCCAGCTGGTTGAAGATCAGGCCGACGCCCAAGGAAATCAGGATCGACGGGATCACCAAAGAGGTGATCGCCATGTAGAACAGAACGCCAGAGCCCTTGAACCGTTTGCGGAAGGCCAGACCGGACATCACCGACACGACAACAGTTGTGACCATGACCATCAGCCCCAAGGCAAAGGACCGGCGGAACGCGCCCCAGATATCCCCGACGGCCTGCTGTTCAAAGAGTTCGCGGAACCAGTGCAAGGACACGCCGCGCATCGGAAAGGTCAGGCCGCCTGTGGGCCCTTGGAACGACAGGATGCCAATGGTCATCGTGGGACCATACAGAAACAGAACAAACAGGCCAAAGAACGCTGCCAGTACGTAGAAGGAAAGAGACCGCTTTTCCATGACTTACAGCTCCTTGCGGATGTTGACAAAGCGCAGCAGGATCCCGATCACAATTAGAACGGTGATCAGTAGCACCACAGAGGTCGCCGCCGCCGATGGATACTGAAGCAACGAAATGTCGTTCGAGATCAGGCGGCCCACATTGGCCTTTTGTGAGCCGGACATGAAGCGTACGGTGATAAAGTCGCCCATCACCAGCGTCACCACAAAGATCGTGCCGATCATGATGCCAGGCTTGGTGAGCGGCAGGATCACGTGACGCAGGGTTTGCATCGCGGTGGCGCCGTTATCGACCGCCGCTTCGATCAGGGACCGGTCGATCCGCATCATGGTGTTAAAGATCGGGACCACCATAAACAGCGTATAGAGGTGAACAAACGCCAGAATGACCGAGAAATCCGAATAAAGCAGCCATTCCAGCGGCTCATCAATCACGCCCCACGAAATCAGCGTCGAATTTGCAATCCCGTTGCGCCCCAGAAACGGAATCCAAGAGATCATCCGGATGATGTTCGAGGTCCAGAACGGAATGGTGCACAGCAAAAACAGTGCGATTTGCATTGACTGCGTGCGCACATGAAAGGCCAGAAAATACGCCACCGTAAACCCGATGGCCAAGGTAAACGCCCACGTAATGAAGGCGTATTTGAACGTCGCAAAGAACACCTTCCACACGACAGCCGATCCGAACAAATAACTGTAGTTGTCAAACTGGAAGGCGGGATAGATCGAAAACTCGGTCGCGCCCCAAAAGCTTACCACGACGATCATGATAATAGGTGCAATCAGGAAACACCCTAGAACCACGGTCAGAGGCACAGCCTGGAGCCACCCTGTGACATGCCGGCTCATCGCCATAAATCCATCCCCGGGGCGACTGCCCCTTTCATCTTTGCGCTAAATACTCTGGGGTGAATGGGCGGGCCCGAAGGCCCGTCCAGAGGGGCAGCGCCCCTGCAAATCATCCGCCGCTTATGCCGCGATGAATTCGTTCCACTTGCGAACCATGTACTGGTTCTCGTCCATGACGGCGTTCCAGCACGCCACAGACCCCATGCGCTCTTCGAACGAACCACCGTCGCGGGTTTCGCCCGCTTGGGCCAGCACGTCGCCGAAGGGCGAGGTGATTTCGCCGGTCGCTTCTTTGCCCTCGAACCAGTAGCCCCACTCGTTTTCGGACATGTAGTTCTTGGAGGTTTCGGGAACCGCCGAGTAGTAGCCCTGACGCATCAGGAAGCCGCCGACCCAGCCGTCGAGGTACCAGTTGATGTATTCGTAGGCTGCATCCAGCTCCATGCCGCTCAGCGACTTGGACAGGCCCAGACCGCCGCCCCACGAACGGTAGCCTTCCTTCAGAGGCTGGTAGACGCAGGGGATGCCGCGCGATTTCACAGCAGTGATCGCAGGCGACCACATGGACTGGATCACAACCTCGCCCGACGCCATCAGGTTGACCGACTCGTCAAAGGTTTTCCAGAACGCGCGGAACTGGCCAGCACGCTTGGCTTCGGTAAAGATCGCAAAGGTCGCGTCGATCTCTTCCTTGGTCATGTTGCCTTTGTCGCCGTACTGGATTTCGCCCATGGCTTCGCAGACCATTGCCATGTCCATGATACCGATCGACGAAATGTCGAGGATAGACGCTTTGCCTTTGAACTCGGGGTTCAGCAGCTCGGCCCAAGTGTTGATGGGGCGGTTGATCAGGTCAGGGCGGATGCCCAGAGTGTCCGCATTGTAGATGGTGGGGATCAAGGTCATCCAGTTGGTTTCCTGATCCGCAAAGGTGGTCGCGCCGGGCTCTTCGACAAAGCCAACGGTGTGGGGTGCAGTGCCCTGCGCGATGGTGCTCTCGGGTGTCAGTTTACCCGAACGGAAGATGCCAACGATCTTGTCGTAGTTCTTGATCTTGCTGGTGTCCATCGCCTGCAGGTTGCCGGTCGGCCAAACCTTTTTACAGATCCAGTATTCGATGTCCGCAATATCAAAGCTGTCGGGCTGAGTCGCCGCGCGCTGGGTCACGCTGTCGGAATCCAGAGCGGTCATTTCCAGAGTGAAGCCAAGGTCTTCTTTCACCTTCTGGCCAACTTCGTTTAGGTTCGACACGCCGGTCCCGAACTGGCGCAGAGTGATGTCTTTGATCTCCTGAGCCCAGACCATGGGCGCGGGCAGGGTCGATGCCGCAACGGCTGCTGCGCCGCTTTTCAGGATGGATCGACGGGAATAACGCATTTTCGACATAGTACTAAATCCCTGTTGTGGATTGAGGAGTTGCTTATGCTTGGAGGCGGCGAACCCGCCCTTCGTCCCAGACGAAGCTGACCGCTTCGCCGGTTTCTTTTGGTGCAGCAAAGAAGGCTGCTTCGGGCACAAGAGCCACGATCTCTTCTCCGGCGGGGGTGATTGCTGTCAGCGACACGTGGGCACCTTGGTATTCCACGGCGGTCACGGTGGCGGGCAGGCCGGTGTCGGCCATGCGGACTTCATCGGCGCGCAATGCAATCTTGTGCCCTTCGAAGGAGATGACGTTATGGCCGCCCATAAAGCGGGCCACGAATTCGGTGCGGGGGGCCATCCAGACGTCGCGCGCCGGGCCCGCCTGTTCGATGACGGCGTTGTTCATCACTACGATTTCGTCCGCCAGCGCCAGCGCTTCGTCCTGACCGTGGGTCACGTGAATAAAGGTGATGCCAAGTTCGCGCTGCAGCCGTTTCAGTTCAGCCCGCATGCGAATGCGCAGAAAGGGGTCGAGCGCGGACAGCGGTTCATCCAGCAACAGGACGCGCGGTTTGGTGACCAGAGCCCGGGCCAGCGCCACACGTTGCTGCTGGCCGCCGGACAGCTGGTCGGGCAAGCGGTCGGCAAGGTGGGTCATGTCCACCAGTTCCAGCATCTCGTCAGCCGCCTTGTGTCGGGTCGGCTTGTCCACGCCCTTCATGTGCAAGGAAAAAGCGACGTTGTCGCGCACGCTCAGGTGCGGAAACAGGGCGTAGTTCTGGAACATCATCGCCGTGCCGCGCTGCGCTGGCGACAAATTCGAAATATCCTGACCATCCAATACGATCGAGCCGTCCGACACGCTCTCGTGACCCGCAATCATGCGCAGAGTCGAGGATTTGCCGCATCCCGAGGGCCCCAGAAGGCACACATAAGAGCCGTTCAGAAACACATGATTGATGTTGTCCACCGCAGTGGTGTCCCCGTAGCGTTTGCTCAGGTGTACCAGTTCCAGATCCCGACCCGATCGCATATGCTATGCCCCTATGAGTTGTGTCTTGGGTTCACGTTGGTCGGTAAAATTCCTGACCGTGAAGACAAAAACCTCGTCTCTCGGCGCAGAAACCTGCACTGGTGCAAAATTAGGCAGCTCGCGCAAAGCTGTGCACAAACAGTAATCCAATGTTGTATACAATTTAGTGCGCGAACATTTGCAGCCCCTGATCCCTTGCGATTCTTTGGCAAAGTGGTGATCAGTGGACTCAGGAAATAAGGGGTCGGGCGTATGGCACCCAAAGAAAATGCTAGGGACACAGCAAGCACCAAGGTCGCAGAGGCCCTCGCTGAAGCGATCCACGAACATCGTATCGCACCTGGAACAAAGCTGAATGAAGACGAGGTTGGCGAAATCTATGGCGTCAGCCGGACGGTGATCCGTGCAGCTCTGCAACAATTGGCGCATCAGCGATTGGTTGAACTGAAGCGGAATCGAGGTGCGTTCGTTGCACGGCCTACTGTAAAAGAGGCGCGAGAAGTCTTTGAGGCCCGCGCATTGCTAGAGCCGACAATGACGCGCCATGCCGCGGCTCGGATGACCGACGCGGATGTGGCGGTTCTGCAATCCCATATCGATGCTGAACATGCCGCTCTGGCTGCGGGGCAAACGGGCAAAGCGCTGCAACTCTCTGGGCAGTTCCATATCGAAGTGGCGCGGATTGCAGATCAAAGCACCATTGAAGAAATCATCGCGCAGCTTGTGGCGCGCTCGTCTCTGATCATCGCGCTGTACTGGCAGCGGCGGGCGGCCCTGTGCGAAAGCAACGCGCACCATGCGTTGATCAAAGCGCTGGCCAACAAGGACGGCGCTCTGGCTGAAGAGTTGATGAAAAATCACCTGCTCGACCTGCTGACTTCGCTGGACTTGCGCGAACAGACGTCGGCACCGCAATCGCTGTCCGAAGCGTTAAAGGTCTGATGATGGTTGAAGGTGGAGGTTTCTGTTGCCAGGTACCTCCGAACCCCGCCTTACGCTGCTAGGCACAAGGACTTAGATTTCGGAAACTCCGACTGCTTACGCAGCCATTGCTACCGGAGCACGATTGTCGTTTGCAATTGTACTTGTTGAACCGATAACGGCGGTATCACACCGGGACAAAGCTAACCCCTTTAGACGTTCGTCGATCCTGTTTCGGCCCCATGATCCCAAACGATAGGATTTTTGGTGGAGCCGCCGGGTACCGCCCCCGGGTCCGATCCGCTTATTACGAGCGCGTTTATGTCCATAGTCGGTTGCCCGACACGCCCAATCTACGAACTTATTTCCGGAATTCAAGGGGCTGCCACATGTATCGCGCTAGGAATTCTTGTCTGCAGGAACAAGCCTTGCTTTGATGGCCAAGGACACTTCTTGCAAACAGCATCTATAAAGACGGACGATTTCTATGCTGACCCGAGAATATTGCATCACCATGGCACGGTATAACGCGTGGCAGAATAGGGGCCTTCGCAAGCTGCTACAGGACATGTCGCCCGCCGATTTGCACAAAGACAGGGGCGCGTTCTTTGGATCGATCCTCGGGACGGTCAATCACCTCCTGTGGGCTGATACAGTTTGGATGGCCCGTTTCGAAGGGAAAGCTGCGCCGAAAGCGGCCATGGAAGACAGCACCACGTTCCAGCCAACGGCCGCCGCATGGAGCGGGGAGCGGTTTCGAATGGACGGTCATATTTTGCTTTGGGCCGAGAAAGCGAGTTCCTTGGATCTGATGTCGACCCTGACATGGCATTCCGGCGTCTTGGATGCGGAGGTCTCGAAAAACAAGGGCGCCTGCGTGATGCACTTCTTCAATCATCAGACCCATCATCGCGGTCAGGTCCATGGGATGCTCACTCAAATGGGCCTGACACCCGAGGCAACGGACCTGTTTCTTATGCCCGATCAGGGGCCTTGGCTCTGAGATTTATGAATTTTTCCGACGATTGTGAACCAAAAGGTGATCTGACACGTTTTGCCCTTCGTATAACTCGGTAAAAGACGAAAGAGGCATCTTGTGGCAGAAAGCACCCCGATCATTGTTTGGCTCCGCCGCGACTTGCGCCTGTCGGATCATCCTGCGCTTTGGGCCGCAATGTCATCTGGGCGGCCGGTGGTGCCCGTTTTCATCTGCGACTCCCTTGTCCAAGACCTTGGAGCCGCGCCGAAGTGGCGCTTGGGATTGGGTGTGGAGCATCTGCAAAACGCGCTTGCAGAGATCGGGAGCCGACTCATCTTGCGCTCGGGCGACGCTCTCGAAGTCCTGCAAACGCTCATATCTGAGACCGGTGCTGACACGGTCTATTGGTCACGCGCGTATGATCCAGATAGCGTGGCCCGCGACAAAAGTATCAAATCGAAATTAAAAGACTTAGGGGTTGATGCGCAGAGCCATCTGGGGCACCTGATGTTCGAGCCTTGGACCGTCGAGACCGGTGCAGGCAGTTTCTACAAAGTCTTTACGCCCTTCTGGAAATCGGTGCGCGGCCGCGACGTACCATCGCCTTTGGGGCGCGTCTCCAAACTGATCGCTCCGAGTTCTTGGCCCGAGAGTGAGGACATCGAGTCATGGGGGCTAGGCGACGACATGCGGCGTGGCGCCGACGTTGTGCGTCCCTTTGTGCGTCTTGGCGAAGATGCTGCGCAAGAACGTTTGGCACATTTCATCGACGAGATTGTCGATGACTACGACGCGCTGCGCGACCTGCCATCCGAGGATGGCACGAGCTGCTTGTCTGAAAACCTAGCGGTCGGTGAAATCAGCCCAAGACAGTGCTGGCATGCTGCCATGCGAAAACAGCAGGATGGCAGCAAAGGGGCCGAGACCTTTATGAAGGAATTGGCTTGGCGCGAATTCGCCTATCACTTGCTCTGGCATACCCCGCACATCGCAACCGACAACTGGCGCGAAGAGTGGGGCGCATTTCCTTGGAATGAAAAAGACAACGCCGAGGTTGTTGCGTGGAAAATAGGGCGCACCGGAATTCAATTTGTCGACGCTGCCATGCGCGAGCTTTACGTGACCGGGCGAATGCACAACCGCGCGCGGATGATCGTCGCAAGTTACCTGACCAAGCACCTTCTGACCCATTGGAAAATCGGTCTGGACTGGTTCGAGGACTGTTTGATTGATTGGGACCCCGCATCGAACGCAATGGGGTGGCAGTGGTCTGCGGGCTCCGGCCCAGATGCGACCCCCTATTTCCGCGTTTTTAACCCGGTCACCCAACTCGATAAGTTCGACAAGCAAAGAAACTATGTCAGCCGTTGGATCGCCGAAGGGCGCGCAAACCCGCATGACGACGCGCTAAAGTATTTTGAAGCGATCCCGCGCAGCTGGGATCTTTCGCCGGATGCAGACTATCCGGATGCGATTGTCAGCGCCGATGCGGGGCGGAAACGCGCACTCGACGCCTATGAAAACCGCGACTTCTGAACAGACCCCAAGAAAAATTTGCTAGCGCCGACAGGTTTGGCCTAGCCTGAAAAGACTTAAAACGGAGTGCATCCATGATCCTGACAGAAACCAAAGGGCAAGCTGACTTGCCGCGTTATTTGACCTCGGTCCTGTCGATGATGGAAGGGATGCGGGCAGGGCGCTTGGATATCCGGCTCGAAGATGGTCGGGTCTTTCGGTGCGAAGGCCAGCTTCCCGGTCCGGTCGCAGAGATCGTGATACATCATCCGGACGTGTTCAGCCGCCTGATCCGCGAGGGTGATCTGGGTTTTTGTGATTCTTATTTGGATGGTTGGTGGAGCAGTCCGGACCTTCAGGCCTTCATGGATTTGATTCACGACCAACAAGAATCTGTATATGACGGGTTCCCGGGGCAATCTCTTGTTCGGGCATTGGAAAAATTCCGTTTCTGGCTGCAGTCGAATACGAAACGTCAGGCTAAGAAAAACATTTCCTATCATTATGATCTTGGGAACGACTTCTACGGCCTGTGGCTGGACGAAACGATGACCTACTCCTCGGCGATTTTCGAGAATGGGCAAGAGGATCTTGCCGCTGCGCAAACTCAAAAGTACGCGTCCATGGTCGATCGCATGGGCGTCCAGCCCGGCGATCATGTGCTGGAGATCGGCTGCGGCTGGGGTGGCTTTGCCGAATATGCTGCCAAAGAACGTGGACTAAAAGTTACAGGATTGACCATCAGCAAAGAGCAGCTCGCTTACGCTGAAAAGCGGATCGCAGAGGCCGGTCTCTCGGATCGGGTGACACTCAAACTACAGGACTACAGGGATGAGAAAGGGACCTATGATGGCGTCGCGAGCATCGAGATGTTTGAAGCGGTCGGGGAGAAATACTGGCCTGACTACTTCAAGACTGTGCGGAATTGCCTGAAGCCCGGCGCAGCCGCGACGCTGCAAATTATTCTCATCGAAGACAAACGCTGGGACACCTATAAAAAAGGCGTAGATTTCATTCAAAAATACATATTCCCGGGGGGAATGCTGCCGTCCCCGCGCGTCCTGCGCGAGGAAGTCGAAGGCGCTGGTTTGCACGTCAAAGAAACATTTGAGTTCGGAGAAAGCTACAGTCAAACCCTGCGCCGCTGGCACGAAGACTTCAATGCACGCTGGGATCAGGTCTCCGAGTTGGGCTTTGATGACCGCTTCCGCCGTATGTGGAACTTTTATTTGACCGCTTGCGCTGGCGCGTTCCGAGGGGGTATCTGCGATGTAACGCAGATGACAATTGAAAGACCTTCTTAAGAATGCCCACAGCCGCCCGTCTCATTGCTGCAATCTTCATGGCGGGAACCGGGATCATATTGGCACTCGAATTGCGCGGGCTCCGAGAGAGCCTGAAGCACTTTGCATTTTTCATCGAGTATAATGCACTACTCGGCGCAATTGTCGGTTGGAAGCTTGTCGGAAACCGCGTTGGGCATGGCTGGGCACGGGCAGCAGCGGCGGGGATCAGCGGTGGATTTGTAACCCTAATGCTCGTCGTCTTCTCTTTGGCATTTAGGGAAATGCTAAATCGGGCATTTAGAAAATTTTACGATCATGCTTTAGAAGCACTCCTAGCTGCTTTAAAAATTGGAATAACCGACTTTTTGGCGATTTCCGCAACTGTAGCGATCCTGCCCGTCTTCATGGGGGCGGTATTGTCCGGTTTGGGGGCCGAAGCTGCGGAGCGCCGATGGAGATGATGAATGTGCGACCTTTTCGTTTATGGGACGTTACGCCATAAACCGCTTTTGGAATTGATCACCGGGGGACCGGTAGAAGCATACCCCGCCAAAATCCCCGAATTCGCGGTCCACTGGGCCGCGGGTGAAAGCTTCCCCATGATCAGTGCCCAAGAGGGCGGGCTGACGCACGGGCTATTGCTCAGAAATTTAACGGAACGACAGCGCGACCGCCTCGACTTCTACGAGCAAGCCTTCGGGTACAACCGCGCCGATGTGCTGGTCCATACCTGCGACACCAAGCTGATGGCGAGCTGTTATATCGCCTCGCGCCAACTTTATCAGGCAGGCGCTCTTTGGGAGCTGCAGGACTGGATCGACAAGTGGGCCGTCATTTCGATGCGCGCCGCAGAAGAGGTCATGCTCTCTTATGGCAACGAAGACCCCAAAGACGTCGGTGCGCGCTTCGGGACGATCCGGATGCGTGCTGCGGCCTATGCCGACGCACAGGCGCACCCCAGCGCAATGACACCCTCGGGCCTCAATGCCGCTAATGTGACCAGCCACAAACGCATGATCCCTTATGCGAACTATTTCGCGGTCGATGAGCACGATTTGTCCTTCACCCGCCACGATGGCACCCCGAGCCAAGTGGTCAACCGTGCCACATTTATGGCCGCCGATGCGGTGATTGTTCTGCCTTATGACCCGGTACGGGACCGTGTTCTCTTGGTCGAACAGTTTCGCGCTGGCCCGTATTTCCGCGGCGACCCGCATTGTTGGGCGCTCGAACCTGTCGCAGGACGCATTGATCCGGGCGAAACCGCGATCGAGGCCGCCGAACGTGAAACCCGTGAAGAGGCGCGGCTGGAGATTTCTAAATTGCTTCCCGTCAATCGCGGCTATCCGTCGCCGGGCTGTTCCAGCGAATATTACCACTTGTTCGTTGGGATCGCTGATTTGCCCGATGACATCGTCGGTGTCGGCGGCGAAGAGGCCGAAGCAGAAGATATCCGCACCCATCTTTGCAGCTATGCAGAGCTGATGGAGATGGTCGACAACGATGGGATCAGCACCCAGCCCACATGCCTTTTGGCCCTGTGGTTGGCACGAGCACGTGATCGATTGCGCCAGACGGGTTGAGTTCGCCCACAGACACCCATATTCATGTCGCTGTAACACGAGAAAGGGCGCATGATGCGAATTGCACAGGATCTGGCCGGAGCCATCGGGAACACCCCTCTGATCAAGCTGAAGAAGGCCAGCGAAGAGACCGGGTGCACGATTCTGGGCAAATGTGAGTTCATGAACCCCGGCCAGTCGGTCAAGGACCGCGCCGCGCTCTACATCATCAAGGACGCGCTGGAAAAAGGCCTGCTGGAGCCCGGCGGCACCATTGTCGAGGGCACCGCTGGCAACACCGGCATCGGTCTGGCGCTGGTGGGCGCCTCCATGGGCTTCCGCACTGTGATTGTCATCCCCGAGACCCAGTCTCAGGAAAAAAAGGACATGATCCGCTTGGCGGGCGCAGAACTGGTGCAGGTGCCCGCAGCGCCTTATCGCAACCCGAACAACTACGTCCGCTACTCGGGCCGTCTGGCCGAGGAACTGGCCAAGTCCGAAAAGCACGGCGCGATCTGGGCCAACCAGTTCGACAACGTCGCCAACAAGCGCGCCCACGTGGAAACCACCGGCCCCGAAATCTGGGAGCAGACTGGCGGCAAGGTCGATGGTTTCGTCTGCGCTGTTGGCTCTGGTGGAACTCTGGCGGGCGTGGCAGAGGCCCTGCAGCCCAAGGGCGTCAAGATCGGCTTGGCTGATCCCATGGGCGCGGCGCTTTATAGCTTCTACACCAGCGGCGAGTTGAAGTCCGAAGGTGGCTCGATCACCGAAGGCATCGGGCAGGGGCGCATTACCGCGAATCTCGAAGGCTTTGCCCCCGACATGGCCTATCAGATCCCCGACGAAGAGGCGCTGCCCATCGTCTTTGACACCTTGTCCGAAGAGGGCCTGTGCCTTGGCGGCAGCTCCGGCATCAACATCGCTGGCGCGATCCGCATGGCCAAGGAGATGGGACCGGGCCACACCATCGTGACCATCCTGTGTGACTATGGCACCCGCTACCAGTCCAAGCTTTTCAACCCCAGCTTCCTCAAGGAAAAGGGTCTGCCCCTGCCGGATTGGATGAGCGTCGGTCCCAAGAGCATCCCGGGTGTCTTTGTTGACAACTAAGGCCTTTACGATGTTGCGGCGGCTCCTCTGGGCCGCCGTTTTCATAACATTGGTTCCCTTTGCGGCGCTCGCGCAGGCCGACGGGGTGAATTACGATGCGTGGAACAGTCTAACTCAAGATGTCGAGGCCGCCATTGAGGCCGCCCCGAACGATGTCGACGCTCTCGAAAGCCTACGCAGCCAGATTTCCGATTTCCGAAATCAGTTCCAAGCTGCGCAAGACTCAAACAGCGAGCGCATTGACACGCTCAAGGCGCAGATCAGCGCTTTGGGAGAACGCCCCGCCGAAGGCGAAACAGAACCCCAAGCCATCGCAGAGCGCCGCGAGGACTTGAACAATCAGCTGCAAGAGGCTGAAGTTCCTCGTGTAAAGGCCGATGAAGCCTACCGGCAAGCAGATGGTCTGATCGCAGAAATCGACCAAATCATTCGCCGTGAACAAGCAGAGCGGCTGTTTTCATTGGGACCGACGCCGCTCAATCCAGTGATGTGGAGCGAGACTGGCAAAGCGCTGATCAGTTATGGCAGCGCGCTGGTCCAAGAGGCCCGAGACGTCTTTACGGATAGCAACCGCCTGAACGACGCCCGCGAAGATGTGCTTCCTGCGATCTTGTTCATTCTTGTCGGGGTTTTGTTTCTTACCCGCGCGCCCGACTGGATCGAGGCGCTGGTCACAACAATCTGGCATCGGATTAGACGTGGGCCGGGTGTTTGGAGCCTGCTCATCTCGCTTGGCAAGGTGATTGTGCCCGTGCTTGGGGTGGCGATGATCGTCTCTGGGCTACAGGTGCTGCAACTGACAGGCGCGCGGGGGACTGCGCTGCTGTCGGACATGCTGCTTTATGTGGGCGTGATCATGTTTGCGGGCTGGCTGTCGGGGCAGCTGTTCCCCAGCGGGGATTTCCGTGCCATTACCTCGATTCCGCTGGAAAAGCGCAAAAAGGTGCGGCGCAGCAGCATTGCGCTTGGGGTATGCCTTGCGGCAGATTTCTTGGTGAATGACGTCGCCAACCGAGAGCAATTCTCGGTCGGGGTGACGGCCGTTCTGATTTTCCCGATCCTGCTGGTGACGGCGCTAACCCTGCTGCATTTGGTTAATACCCTACGCCACAGCATAAAAAGCGAGTCCGAAGAGAGCGATGGGACGGCATCAAACGTCGCGCAGATATCGCTTCGGATCATGGGCTTAGCGGCCATTCTTGCACCTATTATTGCAGCGGTGGGCTACCGAAATGCGGCCGAAGGTCTGCTGTACCCGATGGTCGGCTCAATTGCGCTGTATGGCATCTACGTGGTTCTGCAACAGTTCATCCGCGATCTTTATGCGATGCTCTCGACGCAACCCGAAAACGCCGACGACGCGCTGTTGCCCGTGCTCTTGGGGTACCTGCTGGCGCTTGGCCTGCTGCCGGTTCTGGCACTCATCTGGGGTGCTCGGATCTCAGATCTGACCGAGCTGTGGGCGCGGTTTCGAGCGGGCTACACGGTAGGCGATACCAATATATCGCCCACGGATTTCATCAGCTTTGCCGTGGTTTTCGTCATCGGCTACGGCCTGACACGGTTGCTGCAACGCGCACTGAAAACCTCAATCCTACCGAAAACCCGCCTAGACCTTGGGGGTCGGAACGCGATGGTATCCGGCATGGGCTATGTCGGCGTCTTTTGCGCGGCGATGGCGGCGGTCGGTGCTGCTGGCATAGACCTGTCCAATCTGGCCATCGTCGCCGGTGCCTTGTCGGTCGGGATCGGTTTCGGCCTGCAGACCATCGTTTCAAACTTTGTGTCCGGTATCATCCTGCTGATCGAACGCCCGATTTCCGAAGGCGATTGGATCGAGGTGGGCGGCGAGATGGGCTACGTGCGCTCTATTTCGGTCCGCTCAACACGGATCGAGACCTTTGACCGCACGGATGTGATCGTCCCGAACTCGGATCTGGTGAGCGGCAAGGTCACGAACTGGACGCGTGGGAATACGATTGGGCGCGTGATTGTTCCGGTTGGCGTGGCCTATGGCAGCGACACACACAAAGTCGAAGAAATCTTGATGGATATTGCCAAAGAACATCCAATGGTTCTGCTACAACCACCGCCCTTTATCTATTTCAAGGGATTCGGGGACAGCTCGATGGACTTTGAAATCCGTGCGATCATTCGTGATGTGAACTGGGTGCTCAACGTGAGTTCAGACTTCAACCACGCCATTGCCAAGCGCTTTGCCGAAGAGCAGATTGAGATTCCGTTCCCGCAGCGTGACCTCTGGATGCGCGGGGCCCCCAGCGCGCAGCCCGTGCCGGCGGACGACACACCGACCCACCAACCGGCAGCGGGCCTGCCGGACGTTTCTGACAATGGAGCTGATGAATGACAGATCCTCTGTTCCGCGACGACGCGTACTTGCGCTCGGCTGATGCGAATGTGACCCGCTTGACGGACGAGGGCGGCATCGTACTGGACCAAACTGTGTTCTATCCAACTGGCGGCGGCCAACCCGGTGACAGCGGAATTCTGACGTGGGATGGCGGCCAGATCGAGATCGCGACCACGATCAAAGGCGAGGGGCAAGAGATTATCCTCGTGCCCGGCGAACCCTCTAAGCTGCCCGCTATCGGGACGGTTGTTCACCAAAAATTGGACTGGGAGCGTCGCCATCACCACATGCGCGTGCATACAGCATTGCACTTGTTGTCCGTTGTTGTGCCTTTGCCTGTGACGGGTGGCTCGATTGGCGAACAAAAGGGCCGGCTCGATTTTGACATGGAAGACGCCCCAGGAAACAAGCAAGACATCGAGGACACCTTGAACGGCCTGATCGCGCGAGATTTGATCGTGTCGACCCAATGGATCAGTGACGAGGATCTGGATGCGAACCCCGGCTTGGTGAAGACGATGTCTGTCAAACCGCCGCGTGGAACGGGCAGGGTGCGTCTGGTTCGGATCGGTGACACGAGCGAACAAGTTGATCTACAGCCCTGCGGCGGCACCCACGTGCGCTCGACCTCAGAGATCGGATCTGTCCGGATTGGCAAGGTCGAGAAAAAAGGTCGCCAGAACCGTCGGATAAACCTTCATCTCGATTGAAATTCGGTGTTGCAGCCGCCGAATGTGTGGATATAAGGGTGCGCACTGGACAGTTGGCCGAGTGGTCGAAGGCGCACGCCTGGAAAGTGTGTAGGCGGGGAACCGTCTCGAGGGTTCGAATCCCTCACTGTCCGCCACATCTCCCTGAGATTTGCCCCGAAATGCTAGTTCTTGCCCAGTGAAGCTGTCTTTTGCTGTCAGAATGTCCTCATGATCGATAATAGCCGCGCAGCGGATCGGGCGTGCAGCACGTCGATAGCGTTGCCACAAAAGCCTCGCTGAAATGTTGGTCAATGCTGCTAGGCGTCGGTCTCAGTGTGACGGCAACCCCAGAATTCTGTGGCGCACCAGATTGAGGAGCGTCATCGCCGCCGCTGGCAGGACGCGGTGGCGTTTGGTGACGATCTGATAGGGCACGACAGTGACGGGGCGGGTCAGGGCAAGCTTTTGGAAATTCGCGGACACGGGGGGTTCCAGCATCATGTCCAGAACCTCTTGGGACATGGGGGCAACAGCGTCGGACTGGCTGACCAACGCAACGATCACCAGAAGCGACGAGGTCGTGATCACATCTTTTGGGGAATGCAGCCCCTCTTCGGCAAAGGCTGTTTCGATAGCGGCGCGGATCGGGGTGCCGCGGTCCTGCAAAATCCACGGCAAGTTTTCCAGCGCGGCCATGTCTACGGGGGCCTGACACAGCAGCGGATGACCATCGCGGACCAGCAGTCGCACCACTTCGTCTTGGGCAATCTCTACCGCGAAATCCCGCCAGTCGGCCGAGGCTGGGACCCGCCCCAGAACGAAATCCAGATCACCGCGATCTAGCGCTTGGATCAACTGCACAGATGGCGCCACCTCCACCGAAATTTCGACCCCCGGCGCGTCGGACTTCAATTTCTGGATCGCGGGAACCAGCTGGCCAAGGGCAGGGCCGGTCACTGCTCCGACCCGCACAGTCCCACCTAAGCCGTCCTTCAGGTCATTGAATTCCTGCGACATTTTCCAGAGGTCGTTCGTGATGCGTTCGGCATGGCGGACCATCACCCAACCTGCGGGTGTCGGCTCCATCCCCTTGGGCGTGCGGTCAAAGAGTTTGGTGGACAGGTTCTTTTCGATCTCGGCCAACATGCGCGAGGCCGCAGGCTGGGTCATCTGGCAAACGCCGGCGGCGACCTGCAATTGTCCGTGCGACGCCACTGCCGCAATCAGCCGCGCCTGTGCGGGCCGCAAATTCATCAGGTAGTCCATCAGTTACTTACCAATATTGGAATGCAGAATACTTGTATTGGTATTTGAATGGTATGTCACGCCTCTCTACGGTTTTGGGCACGGCCAAAAGGTCGACAGGGGTGCAGGAGGACGCACCCACAGGGAGGATACAAAATGAAATTCATGAAATTCGCGGGTGCGCTCGCGATCTCTGCCGTTGCATTTGCAGCTGCCGCTGACGCCGCAGACAAAGGCACCGTTGGCATCTCCATGCCCACCAAGTCGTCGTCGCGCTGGATCTCGGACGGCAACTCGATGGTCGAACAGTTTCAGGCCGCGGGCTACGAAACCGACCTGCAGTACGCAGAGGATGACATCCCCAACCAGTTGGCGCAGATCGAGAACATGATCACCAAAGGTGTGGACGTTCTGGTCATCGCAGCCATCGACGGCACCACTCTGTCGAACGCGCTGGCGAACGCAGCCGCGTCGGACATCGACGTGATCGCCTATGACCGCCTGATCCGTGATTCCGGTGACGTCAGCTACTATGCGACCTTTGACAACTTCAAAGTCGGCGTGCAGCAGGCGACCAGCGTTGTTGACGGCCTGAAAGAGCGCTTTGGCGATGGCCCTTATAACGTCGAACTGTTCGGCGGCTCGCCTGACGACAACAACGCCTACTTCTTCTACGACGGCGCGATGAGCGTTCTGCAGCCGATGATCGACAGCGGCGAGATCGTGATCCAGTCCGGCCAGATGGGCATGGACAAAGTGGGCACCCTGCGTTGGGATGGTGCGGTTGCTCAGGCGCGCATGGATAACATCCTGTCCGCCAACTACACTGACAAAGAAGTCCACGGCGTTCTGTCGCCCTATGACGGTCTGTCGATCGGCATTCTGTCCTCGCTCAAGGGCGTTGGCTATGGCTCGGGCGATCTGAAGATGCCGATCGTCTCCGGTCAGGACGCCGAAATCCCCTCGGTCAAGTCGATCCTCGCGGGCGAGCAGTACGCGACCGTCTTCAAAGACACCCGCGAACTGGCCCGTGTGACTGTTGGCATGGTCGAAGCGGTGCTGAACGATGCAGAGCCCGAAATCAACGACACCAGCACCTATGACAACGGCGTCAAAGTTGTGCCTTCCTACCTGCTGGAGCCGGTTCCGGTCGATGCCAGCAACTGGGAAGAGGTGCTGATCGGCTCGGGTTACTACACCGAAGACCAGATCAAGTAATACCTCCCAAGGGTCTGGCCGCCTGCGTCCTCGGGTGTGGGCGGCCTTTTTTATACAATTCCCACAGACGAGAATCAGCCTCATGTCGATCCTTCTCGAAATGCGAGAGATCACCAAGGAATTTCCCGGTGTCAAAGCGCTGGACCGCGTGAACCTGCAGGTGGCCGAAGGGGAAATCCACGCCATCTGCGGCGAGAATGGCGCAGGCAAGTCCACCCTGATGAAGGTGCTGTCGGGCGTGTATCCCGCAGGCAGCTATGACGGCGAAATCCATTATGACGGCCAGTTGGCCGAGTTCCGCACCCTGCGCGACAGCGAGGACCGCGGCATCGTGATTATCCACCAAGAGCTTGCTCTGGTGCCCGAACTGTCGATCGCAGAGAACCTGTTCATCGGCAACGAGCGCGCCCAAAAGGGCGTCATGAACTGGCACGAAACCTTTCAGGAGACCGAGCAGCTCTTGAAAAAGGTCGGGCTAAAGGATTCACCTGGCACACAGGTCGACAAGATCGGCGTGGGCAAACAGCAGCTGGTCGAGATCGCGAAAGCCTTGGCCAAAGACGTGCGCTTGCTGATCCTAGACGAGCCGACAGCGGCCTTGCAAGAGAATGACAGCCGCAAGCTGCTTGATCTGATGCTGGAGCTGAAGGCGCAGGGTGTCACCTGCATCATCATCAGCCACAAGTTGAATGAAGTCCGCTATGTCGCTGATAGTGTGACAGTTATTCGCGATGGCATGACCGTCTCGACCTTGGACGCCAAGGCCGGATTGTCCGAAGATGACATTGTCCGTGACATGGTGGGCCGCGATATGTCCAACCGCTATCCGGACCGCGAACGCCGCGCTGGCGATCTGCTGCTCGAGGTCGAAGGCTGGAACGTCTGGCACCCCGAACACTCGGAACGTCAGGTGATCAAGGACATCAGCTTTAACGTCCGCGCGGGCGAAGTCGTCGGGATTGCGGGGGTCATGGGCTCGGGTCGCACCGAATTGGCCATGTCAATCTTTGGCCAGAGTTGGGGGCGCAACATCAGCGGCACCGCGAAACTTCGGGGCAGCGCGATGGATGTCTCCACCGTGGACCGCGCCATCAACGGCGGCTTGGCTTACGTGACCGAGGATCGCAAATCGCTGGGGCTCGTGCTGGACGAAACGATCCAGTTCAACACCACGCTGGCCAACCTTGAAGAGGTCTCGGCCAAGGGTGTGTTGAACCCGAACGAGGAAACCAAGGCCGCCGAGTACTATCGCAAAGCCCTGCGCACCCGCACCCCCAGCGTTTTCCAGAAAGTCGGAAACCTGTCGGGCGGCAACCAGCAGAAGGTCGTCCTTGGCAAGTGGCTGTTCACTGAACCAGAGGTTTTGATCCTCGACGAGCCTACGCGGGGCATCGACGTGGGCGCCAAATACGAAATCTACGCGATCATCAACGAGCTGTCCGCCCAAGGCAAAGGTGTCGTGATGATCAGCTCTGAAATGCCCGAGCTACTGGGCATGTGCGATCGCATCTACGTCATGAACGAAGGGGCCTTCGTCGGCGAAATGCCAGCTGCCGAGGCCACCCAAGAGCGCATCATGTCGCTCATCGTCACGGAATAAGGGAACACCGGAATGACGAGCCAAAACAACGGTTTAAAATCCTATCTTTCAGCACATATGAAAGACTACGGCCTCTTGTTCGCGCTGATCGCGATCATGGCGTTTTTCCAGATTATGACGGACGGCACGCTGATGCGGCCCGTCAACATCACCAACCTGTTCTTGCAAAACAGCTACATCATCGTGATGGCGTTGGGGATGCTGATCGTCATTGTGGCGGGGCATATCGACCTGTCCGTGGGGTCCGTCATGGGCTTTATCGGGGCCTTGGCGGCGGTGATGATCGTGAATTGGGACATGCCCGTGTGGGTGACCATCCCGGTCTGCGTCACCTTGGGCGGCGTCATCGGCGCGGCGCAGGGCTACTGGGTGGCCTATTGGAAAATTCCCAGCTTTATTGCGACGTTGGCGGGCATGCTTGTGTTCCGTGGGGCGTCCCTGTGGCTGCTCGAAGGGCAATCCGTGGGTCCGTTCCCCCAAAGCTTCCAAGTCCTGTCGACCGGCTTCATCGGCGACTTCTTCAGCCGTGAAACCACCGCGCCGATTGCTGAACTCGTCGGGTCACGCAACTTCAATGTCCTGAGCCTGTCGGTCGGTGTCATCGCTGCCATGGTCATCGTGTGGCTCGGTCTGCGCCAACGCGCACGGGGCAAAGCCTATGGGATCGACGGCGAACCCAGCGCATTTTTCTGGGGCCGGAATATCATCGTCCTTGGCGCGCTGATCTTCCTATCATTCAAGCTGGCGACCTTCCGCGGCCTGCCGAACGTGCTGCTGACCATGGGCATCCTCATCGTCTTCTACGCCTTTGTGACCGAAAAAACCGTGATTGGCCGCCGCATCTATGCCCTTGGCGGCAACGAGAAGGCTGCAAAGCTCTCGGGGATCAAAACCGAACGCCTGACCTTCTTTGCCTTTGTGAACATGGGCGTTCTGGCGGCGATTGCGGGCCTGATCTTTGCGGCGCGTCTGAACACCGCGACCCCCAAGGCCGGCTTCGGCATGGAGCTGGACGTGATCGCAGCGGTCTTTATCGGCGGTGCGTCGATGTCCGGCGGCTCGGGCAAGATCGTGGGCGCTGTGGTCGGGGCCTTTATCATGGGCGTTCTGAACAACGGCATGTCCATCCTTGGCATCGGGATCGATTACCAGCAGATGATCAAAGGCCTCGTGCTCTTGGCTGCTGTTGTCTTCGACGTCTACAACAAACAGAAGCAGGCCTAAGATCATGCATTTGTCCGAACTCAAAGCCGGTGGTGTGATCGTCCGCAATGGCGACGACGCCCGCCTGATCCCCGCGATCAAAACCGTTTACGGCTTGGCCGAACTGGCCGTAAACAAGGGCTGCAAGATCGCCGATGTGATCCCCGAAGGCGGGGAGCATGTCGACGTGGCGGCTTTGGCATCCGAGGGCAAGCTCGATGTCCCCGTCCGCCATCCCGAACCTGCGCGGATGTACCTGTGCGGCACGGGATTGACCCACCTTGGGTCCGCCTCGACCCGCAACGCGATGCACGCAGCGGCCACCGAAGATGTGTCCGACTCCATGAAAATGTTCCAAATGGGTGTCGAGGGCGGCAAGCCCGCGGATGGTGCGGTCGGCGCGCAGCCCGAATGGTTCTACAAAGGGCCGGGCACCGAGGCTGTCGCCCCCGGCGATCCGCTGCTGAGCCCCGGTTTTGCGCTAGACGGCGGGGAGGAACCCGAGATCGCGGGCTTCTACCTGATCGGAGCGGACGGCACGCCCAACCGCATTGGCTTTACCCTGTCGAACGAATTCTCGGATCACGTGACCGAACGGATCAACTATCTGTTCCTCGCTCATTCGAAACTGCGTCCGGCATCCTTTGGTCCCGAGCTTCTGGTTGGCGATCTGCCCCGCCACATTGAGGGCCGCAGCCGCATCCTGCGCGCGGGCGAGGTGATCTTTGATCAGCCCTTCGTGTCGGGCGAGGACAACATGTCCCACACCATCGCGAACCTTGAACACCACCATTTCAAATATGCGCCGTTCCGGCGGGCAGGGGATCTGCACGTCCACATGTTCGGCACCGCCACTTTGTCCTTCGGGGCTGGTGTGAAAACCGAAGATGGCGATGTGTTTGAAATCAGCGCGCCCGCGTTTGGCGCGCCCCTGTGCAACGCACTGCAGACGCAGGCCGATTGCGGCCTCATCACCACCCGCACTCTCTAACGCTCCGGAGCTGACCCCATGTCGACAAAGTTTACGCCCGCCCCTTGGCCCCGTCGTCTGCGCTCGCAGGAATGGTACGCGGGCAATTCGCGGGACACGATCTATCACCGCGGCTGGATGAAGAACCAAGGATACCCGCACGATCTGTTCGACGGACGCCCGATTATCGGCATCCTGAATACATGGTCGGACCTGACCCCCTGTAACGGCCACCTGCGCGAGCTGTCGGAAAAGGTGAAAGCCGGCATCTGGGAGGCTGGGGGCTTTCCGGTTGAAGTACCCGTGTTTAGCGCGTCGGAAAACACCTTCCGCCCCACGGCGATGATGTTCCGCAACCTTGCCGCCCTGTCGATCGAGGAAACCATTCGCGGGCAGCCCATTGATGGCGCGGTTCTTCTGGTCGGCTGTGACAAGACGACCCCAAGCCTGATGATGGCGGCTGCCTCCTGTGATATCCCGTCCATCGTTGTGACCGGCGGGCCGATGTTGAACGGCTATTTCCGTGGGGAACGCGTTGGCAGCGGAACGCATCTCTGGAAATTCTCCGAGGCGGTGAAAGCCGGAGAGATGACCCAAGAAGACTTCCTAGAGGCGGAGCAGAGCATGTCGCGCTCCTCTGGCACCTGCAACACCATGGGGACGGCGAGCACGATGGCCTCGATGGCCGAAGCTCTGGGTATGGCCCTGTCCGGCAACGCGGCCATTCCAGCGGTGGACAGCCGCCGCCGCGTGATGGCGCAGCTTTCGGGCCGCCGCATTGTGCAGATGGTCAAGGACGATTTGAAGCCTTCGGATATTATGACCAAAGAGGCCTTTGAGAACGCAATCCGCTGCAACGGTGCAATTGGCGGCTCGACAAATGCCGTGATCCACTTGCTGGCGGTCGCAGGCCGTGTTGGCGTTGATCTGACGCTGGACGACTGGGACCGCTGCGGTCGAGATGTGGCGACGATTGTGAACCTTATGCCGTCAGGTGAATACCTGATGGAAGAGTTCTTTTACGCGGGCGGTCTGCCTGTGGTCCTGAAACGCTTGGGCGAGGGCGACCAGCTTCACAAAGAGGCTCTGACCGTCTCTGGTGAAACAATCTGGGACGAGGTCAAGGACGTCGTCAATCACAACGAAGATGTGATCGTGCCACTGGACAAGGCCCTGACCGATCAAGGCGGCATCGCTGTTCTGAAAGGCAACCTCGCGCCAAATGGCGCGGTACTGAAGCCATCGGCGGCGAGCCCGAACCTCTTGCAGCACCGCGGGCGCGCTGTCGTGTTCGAGGATATCGATGACTACAAAGCCAAGATCAACGATCCGGATCTGGATATCGACGAGACCTGCGTGATGGTGCTGAAAAATTGCGGTCCCAAGGGTTATCCTGGCATGGCAGAGGTCGGAAACATGGGTCTGCCGCCAAAGGTTCTGAAGAAAGGCATCACCGATATGGTGCGCATTTCGGACGCGCGTATGTCGGGTACGGCCTATGGGACCGTGGTCCTGCACACCTCGCCCGAGGCGGCGGCAGGGGGGCCTCTGGCGGTGATCCGCGACGGGGACATGATCGAGATGGACGTGCCAAACCGTCGTTTGCACGTCGATATTTCCGAGGAAGAGATGGCCGCCCGTCTGGCCGCGTGGCACCCTGCGCATGAGCAGGCCGGCAGCGGGTATGCATGGCTGCATCAGACACATGTGCAAGGTGCTGACACTGGTGCTGACCTCGATTTCCTGAAAGGGTGCCGTGGGAATGCTGTTGGAAAAGACAGCCACTGAGTGTGCTTTTGGCTGGGGGCGTGTGCCTCCGGCGGGAGTATTTTTGCAAAGATGAAAGATGGAGCGTTTTGCGGGTTGGTTGTTGAGCTGGCTTGGAGCGCAGAGGAGATGAGAGATGGGATTTGAACCGCACGGCAAGCATTTGGTGGCCGGTGAGTGGGTTGCGGGCGACGCGACATTCAAGAACGAGCCGGTGAGCGGCGCTGCGTTCGAGTTCAGCGTTGGTACGCCCGCGTTGGTGGACCAAGCTTGTCAGGCCGCCGAAGAGGCGTTCTGGGAGTACGGCTATTCCAGCCGCGAGACACGGGCGCAGTTTTTGGAAGCGATCGCCGACGAGATTGATGCGCGCGGCGAGGCGATCACCGAGATTGGGTGTGCTGAGACTGGCCTGCCTGAGGCGCGTCTGGTGGGCGAGCGGGGCCGGACCGTTGGGCAGATCCGGTTGTTTGCCAGCCACATTCGTGCAGGGGACTATCTGGACCGGCGGCATGATGAGGCTCTGCCGGATCGGGCGCCTTTGCCCCGTCCGGACCTGCGCATGATGCAGCGGCCCATCGGGCCTGTGGCGGTATTTGGCGCGTCGAACTTTCCTTTGGCGTTCAGCACGGCGGGCGGCGATACGGCAGCGGCTTTGGCGGCGGGCTGTCCTGTTGTGGTCAAGGGCCATGGCGCCCACCCCGGCACCGGCGAGATTGTGGCCGAGGCCATTGCTGCGGCCGTGGAAAAGTGCGGCATGCCCAAGGGTGTGTTCAGCCTGATCCAGGGCGGCAAGCGCGACGTGGGGCAGGCTTTGGTCCAGCATCCGCTGATCAAGGCGGTTGGCTTTACCGGATCGCTGGGTGGGGGCCGCGCGCTGTTTGACCTGTGTGCGCAGCGGGACGAACCCATTCCGTTCTTTGGCGAGCTTGGGTCTGTGAACCCGATGTTCATGCTGCCCTCGGCTGTGGCCAGCCGTGGGGCGGCCTTGGGCGAGGCGTGGGCCGGATCGCTGACCATGGGCGCGGGGCAGTTCTGCACCAACCCCGGGATCGCTGTGGTGCTTGAGGGCTCCGAAGGCGAGGCCTTTGCCGAGGCGGCGCGCGCGTCCCTGTCCGAGAGCGGCGCGCAGGTCATGCTGACCGACGGGATTGCGGCGGCCTACCGCGATGGCGCGGCCAAGATGCAGGGCGCGGCTGGGGTTCAGGACATGCTGACGTCAATGTGCGACACCCGCGAGGCCAAGCCATTCCTGTTCCGTGTGTCCGCGGACGACTGGATCGGCAACCACGCCCTGAGCGAAGAGGTCTTTGGCCCCCTCGGTCTGGTCGTGGTCGCCAAAGACGAAGCCCAGATGATCGAGGTCGCCAAGTCCTTTGTCGGCCAGCTGACCGCGACCCTGCACATGGACGATAGCGATGCCACTCTGGCGCGCCGTTTGCTGCCGGTGCTGGAGCGCAAGGCAGGCCGCGTTCTGGCCAACGGCTTCCCCACGGGTGTCGAGGTTTGCGACAGCATGGTTCACGGCGGACCGTACCCAGCGTCCACGAACTTTGGCGCGACATCGGTCGGCACCCTGTCCATCCGCCGCTTCCTGCGCCCCGTGTGCTACCAGAACATCCCCGCGTCGATCCTGCCGGACGATTTGGCGTAAAACGGATGACCGCAGGGAGCGATCAGACGTGGATCGCGGTCGACTGGGGAACCAGTCGGCTGCGGACTTGGGCAATGGCCGGCGATCATGTCCTGCGCCACGCCACTTCTGATGACGGAATGGCCAGTCTGGAGCCTTCGGGCTTCGAGCCCGCGTTGCTGCGGCTCATCCATGATTGGCTCCCCGATGGCCAAACGCCGGTGCTTGCGTGTGGAATGGTTGGAGCCAGGCAAGGGTGGAAGGAAGCGCCCTATCGCGGTGTGCCTTGTGCGCCCGTTTCGGCAGAGACGCTTGTACACGTCACCACTACTGATCCCCGCATAGATGTGAGGATCGTCGGCGGCCTGTCACAACTTTGCCCGCCGGATGTAATGCGAGGCGAGGAAGTGCAAATCGCTGGCTTCCTGCGTCATCGGCCAGACTTCAACGGCCTGATCATATTGCCGGGGACACATTCGAAACACGTCTGGATCAAGGATCACCAGGTTCAAAACTTCACCACCCACATGACCGGAGAGCTGTTTGCGATACTCGGGCAGCACTCGATCCTTCGTCATTCGGTCGGTGGTGACTCTGTGGATCAGGCCGCCTTTGCAGAGGGGGTGAGGGCAGGTGCCTCTGGTCAAGAATTGGCGCAGCTCTTTTCGATCCGCGCCAAGGGTTTGGTGTCCGAGGATACACCCGATGCTGCAGGGTCGCGCCTATCTGGGCTGCTGATCGGTGCGGAATTGGCGCAGGTGCCCCAAGGCACAGCAATTGTTTTGATCGGGGCGGGCAAACTAACCGACCTATATGTACAGGCCACCGAGATACTGGGCCAGCCTGCCGAGTCCTTGGACGGCGCAGACCTCGTGCTGGCTGGACTGACACACCTCCATTTCATGAGGCAAAAATGACCCGCCGGAATATCATCGCCATTCTCCGCGGCATCACGCCGCCCGAAGCCGTTGCGGCAGCAGAAGCCCTGCTGGAGGCTGGTATTTCAACCATCGAAGTGCCCTTGAATTCGCCCGACCCCTTGCGATCGATCGCCGCGATGGCGGAGGCTCTGTCAGATCGTGCTCTGATCGGTGCCGGAACGGTTCTGACCCCCGAAGATGTGACCCGAGTTGCCGAAGCAGGCGGGAAATTGGTGGTGTCCCCTGACTGCAACCCCGATGTGATCAAAGCGACCTGCGCCCAAGGGCTGGAAAGTTGGCCCGGGGTTTTCACCCCGACCGAAGCCTTCGCCGCTTTGCGCGCCGGTGCCACAGGACTCAAACTCTTTCCCGGGGCGATGAGCGGTCCCAAGGGACTTCATGCCATGCGCGCGGTGCTGCCCAAAGGCACGCAGGTCTATGCTGTAGGGGGCGCAGGCCCGGATAATTTTGCCCAATGGCTCGCGGCAGGCGCAGACGGGTTCGGAATTGGAACCGCGCTTTACACCCCTGGCATGTCACGGGACGACATTGCCGAGCGTGCCGAGAAAGTGGTCGCGGCCTATGACGCAGCGCGAACAGGAGAGCCACAATGACTGCCTTTGACACGACAATCTGTGAGCTTGGCGAAGGACCGCTGTGGCACCCCGAGCGACAAGAACTGTTCTGGTTTGATATTACCGGCCAGCGTCTGTTCGCAAAGGGCAGTGGCGATCTTAGGCAATGGCAACTGCCCGAAATGCACTCCGCCGCGGCGTGGATCGACACCGCGCGGCTGCTCATTGCGTCGGAGAGTGGTTTGTGGCTGTTTGACATCGAAACCGGCAACCGCGACGGGTTGATCGCGCTCGAGGCCGACAATCCGATCACCCGTTCAAATGACGGACGATGTGATCCTTGGGGCGGGTTCTGGATCGGCACTATGGGCAAATCAGCACAACCCAAGGCTGGTGCGATCTATCGCTACGCCCAAGGAGAGTTGCGGGCGCTGTTTGACGACATCACGATCCCAAACGCAATCTGCTTTGATCGCACCCGTGGCTGCGCTTACTTCACAGACACCCCAGAGGGCATCCTGTGGCGGGTGGCCGTCGACGAAGCCGGTTGGCCATCGGCCCCCAAAGAGATGTTGGCTGATGTCCGTACGATGGGGCTCAATCTGGATGGCGCCGTCGTGCTGGCGGATGGTCGGATTGCCGTGGCATGCTGGGGCGATAGCGCCGTACACGTGATTACACCGGAGGGGGCATTCCAAGGGCGTTTCCCGTTGCCCGCGCCCCACGTGACATGTCCGGCAATGGGTGGTCCAAATTTTGACCGGCTCTATTGCACTTCGGCGACCGAAGGGCTTGGTCCCGACGATCTATTGGCCGCGCCCCTGTCCGGTGCAATCTTCGAAATAGAGGGCGCGCCGCAGGGCCTGCCTGAACCTGCCTTTCCTTTAATCTGAACCGGAGTCTTACCGATGACACACCCGATTTCCTTGGGTCTCGTGGGTCTGGGGACCATTGCGCGCAACCAACACCTGCCTTCTCTTGCGGATACTCCGGCCCTATGCCTAGAGGCCATCGCGAGCCGAAACGCGACGCTTGAAGGGGTGGCGTGCTATTCGGACATCCAGCACATGCTGGCAGGCTCTGATGTCGCTGCAATTTCGCTGTGCACCCCGCCGCAGGGACGATTTGAACAGGCCGCTGCTGCGATCGCAGTAGGCCGGCACGTCATGCTGGAAAAGCCACCGGGAGCGAGTGTGTCAGAGGTGCAGGCTCTGGCCCGGCTGGCCGACGCGCGGGGCGTGACCCTCTTTTCCACATGGCATTCGCGCGAGGCCGCGGCCGTCGAAAAAGCACGTGACCTTCTGGCCACCGCAGAGATCAAAGCCGTCAGAATTTCGTGGCGCGAAGACGTGCGCCATTGGCACCCTGGTCAAGAATGGATCTGGCAGCCCGGTGGACTGGGAGTCTTTGATCCCGGCATCAACGCACTGTCTATTTTGACGCGGATCATGCCAGAGCCGATCCACCTGAGCCGCGCCATGCTTGAAGTCCCCGCGAACAAACAAGCGCCGATTGGGGCAGAGTTGCAGATGCTCTCGGCCTCTGGCACTCCGATTGATGCCGTATTTGACTGGCGTCAAACCGGTCCTCAGACTTGGGATATCGAGATCGACACAGACAACGGCAGCATCGTTCTGCGTGACGGCGGGGCCACCCTTCATCAGGATGGCACCTGCTTGGTCGCCGCCAAGGACGAGGAATACCGCCGACTTTACAAGCGCTTTGCCGAGTTGATTGCGGCAGGTCAAAGCGAAGTGGATTTGGCACCGATGCAGCTTGTGGCGGATGCGTTCCTGCTGGCGGACTACCGCCAGACCGATGCGTTCCATGACTGAGCGTGCATTCTTTGGACGGATGCCGGATGGCACTCCGGTCGAGGCTGTGACGCTGCGGGCAGGTCAGGCCGAAGCGCGCATCATCACGTTTGGCGCCGGTCTTCAGAGCCTGTTCATCCCCGACCGCGATGGACGTACGGACGACATCGTACTGGGGCATGACACGCTGGACGGCTACCTGGCGCACCGCAAGAATTTTGGCGCCACCGTCGGGCGCGTGGCCAACCGGATCGCGAACGGCATGTTCACGCTGGAGGGGAAAACCTACCGACTGCCACAGAACAACGGAACGAACACATTACACGGCGGGCCTGAAGGCTTTGATCGCAAGAACTGGATCATCACGGAGGTGGACGCCGCCTCTGTCACACTTTCGCTGGACAGCCCCAGTGGGGACCAAGGCTTCCCCGGCGCGCTTTCGGTTCAAACGCGTTATGTGCTTGAGACGTCCGAGCAGGGGCACACCCTGCATATCTCTTACGAGGGCCATACGGATGCTCCGACGCCGCTCGCGATGACCCATCACAGTTACTTTGCCTTGGCTGGTCACAGCGCCTTGGCAGATCGGCCTGCCTCGGCTTTGGAGTACGAAGTGACGGTGCCAGCTGGACACTATCTGCCCACAGATGCGCAGCAGATTCCAATCGGCGCAGAGCCTGTAGGGGCCACCCCGTTTGACTTCCGATCCGGACGCCGCTGCGCCACTGCCATCCGCGCAGGCGCACTGGATGGATACGACCATTGCCTGTGTCTGGACCAAGGCAAAGCTGTCTTAACGGATCAGCACACCGGTCGCCGTATGACATTGAAAACGAACCAACTGGGACTTCAGGTCTACACCAGCAATGCGTTCGACGGCGCGATTGAAGGAAAGGCAGGACGCCTCTACCAGAAATTCGACGCCATTTGCCTTGAACCTCAGGCCTGGCCGAATGCGGTGAATATGCCTTCCGATCTCTGCCCTTGTGACGTGATCTTGCGGCCAGATCAGATCTATCGGGCGGACATTGCCCTGACCTTTGACTGCGTCTAGGTCAGGGCCGCAGTTCACTGCGCCTCTGGCACAATCTTTGTAATCCCGAGGTTCGCCGCCCGTGCCAAGTCGGGATCAAGAGCCATGGGCACGTACTCTCCCAGACGCCAGCGCACACCAAGGTCGTCGTAATGCCGCGAGAGGAAATGCCCCGACTGACCTGTTGACGTGACAAACACAGAGCTCTCTGGATCAGCAAAATCATAAACGCCACGATAGCCTGCACCATGCACGTTCAAGAACGGGTTCGGCCCCGTCCCCTTGGTCAGACCGCGCAGGAGCGTATCGTCGCCGCCGCTGGTGGACTGGCGGATGTTGACGAAATAGCGAAGCACAGGCAATTCCCCCAGCACCTGATGATCGTGGGTAGCTTGGTGGGCATCGCCCCAGCGCAGGCTTTCCAGTTTGGTGCCGTAGGTCTCTGAAATCCAGACCAAGGCGTCATCCAGAGCCAAACGCGCCATGTCGGCACAGCTTTCTGGGGCAGCGGACTGGCGAACGTCACACCATGCTGCGGCGCCGTCGACATCGCGGTAGACCCGCTCAATGAATAGTGGTTCGATATGACGGAACTTGGTGGCAAGCGGACCAAGTTCATCACGGATCAGCCGGTCCTGCAATTCGCGCAGCCATGCCGCGTAAATCAGCGGTTCGGGCATGTGCTCGTTCATTTCACCATTCCAACCAGCCAGCATCTCGAGGGCCAGATCCCGAGTGCGCTCTCGGGTGCCTTCGGCTGAAGCTTCGCCCGTGAACCACAAATCTGCGCCAATCAGTGGCAGTAGGGTCCGCGCCGTCACAGACACGGTGTCCAATTGTGCCTCGATAAAGCTCTCGCGTGTGTGGACCTTGCGGGCCTGCATCAAGCGTTGAAAGCGTTGCACGCGCTCGGTATCGCCCCATTCAAAGGAAACATGCTCGGGGAAGGGACGATCAACGATCTTGTTATTGGTATTGCCCAGAATGCCGCCTTCGGGGTTCAGGAATTCAGGGTTTACACTCTGATAATCGAGCCGCCCGCGCCAGCGGTTTCGGTTCAGCCAACCGGGGCTCGGCAGTCGCCCTTCGCTCTGGTGGCTGGACAAACGACGGGGCATCGCGCCGATCAGTTTGAGGCCAATATTTCCCTGCGCATCCGCCAGAGACAGGTTCTGAGAGGGCGCAATATAGTCTTTGCCCGCATCAATCGCGGCAGGCACGGACTTTGCGGTCATGATCTTGTAAGCGGCGCTGAAGGAGGTATCGCGCGGCGTCAGCATAGTCCATGACAGGGCCGCTACGTGGCCGCGCGGGGTCACGCTGCCGATATTGTAGTGGTCCGCAGGGATAACTGGCCCATTTCGGGTCCAACGCAGGGTAAAGGTCTGCGGGGCCTGATCCTTGATCCGAATGATGGTCCGGCGGGTTTCGAAAGCAGAGAACCCCGTATTCGTCCGGTATTCATCGGGATTGTCGGGGTTCACTTCTTCGATAAACAAATCCTGATCATCAAGATAGGATGAGGTCAGCCCCCAACCCAGCTTCTCGCTCCTGCCAGAGAGGATCAGAGGAATGCCTGGGATGCTCCCACCAATCACGCCGCCGGACTGCAACTCCAACCGCGCCAGATACCAGATGGTCGGGGCACTGAAGCCGAGATGCGGGTCGTTGGCTAATAATGCGCCACCCGCCGCAGACCGCAGGTCGCTGGCGACAAAGGCATTGGACGCGCCAGCAAAATCCAGTTCGGGAAAGGGCGAAAGCGGGTCTTTGGCCTGATCGGCGCGGGCCAATGCGGGCAGGGGCGCTTCAAAGAGAGAGGCATACTCGGGCAGCGCCGCGATCCCTTCTCCGGGGACATCGGGCAGGATGTCCTTGACCCGTTCGGGCGTCAGCATCATCGAAGCTTGGGCGCGCAGGACCTCGGCCTCTAGATGACCGGACAGTTGCACGGACATGAGTTTCAGGACGGCCAGAGAGTCAGCGGGCGTCCAAGGGGCGATCTGCGCGGGGAACAGGAACATCTCGGGCGCGCCGCGGCCCAACGCCTTTTCGTTGATTTCGCGCAGGCGGGCATTCACGCCTGCCGCGTAACCGTCCAGTGCGATCCGTGCTTCGGGCGTCTGGACTTCGACCGAACGGGCGGCAAGGTTATACAAATCAAGCTGCCGCATCAGCCGGTCGATGGGCAACGTGCGTTCGCCAAAGAGTTCGGACAGGCGTCCTTGGGCCGTGCGGCGCATCATGACAATCTGCCAGAGGCGGTCTTGCGCTTGCGCATAACCCAGGCCGAAAAACACGTCGAAATCGTCGTCTGCAAAAATGTGCGGGACGGCCGCCGTATCGCGAACGATTTCGATTTCGCCCTTGGCACCAGAGAGTTGTATGTCGCGGCTATAGTCGGGCAGGGACCGTGCGGCCAGATAATAGATCGCCAGAACAGCCAGTGTCGCCGCCACAACGGACGCGACGGTCAAGCGCAAAAGCCACTTAAATACTCTCTTCATCGATACCTCTTTGGTTGACCGGCGCGCTATCCGGCTTAGGAAGGTGTGTGACGCCAATGGAAAAGACGCAAGGGGGTATTCATCATGGCAAAAGTCGCGTTTCTGGGTCTCGGGGTCATGGGGTATCCAATGGCTGGCCACCTTGCCAAGGCCGGTCATAGCGTAACTGTCTATAACCGTACCACCGCCAAAGCAGAAAAATGGGCCGAGGAATTCGGTGGGTCGTTTGCGGCGACACCTGCCGAAGCAGCCAAGGGTGCCGAATTTGTGATGACCTGCGTGGGCAACGACGACGATTTGCGTCAGGTCTGTGCAGGCGAAAACGGCGCGTTCGCGGGAATGGACGCGGGCGCGATCCTTGTGGACCACACCACCGTTTCCGCTGCCGTCACATCCGAACTCTATGCAATCGCCAAAGAGAAGGGCCTGAGCTTTGTCGACGCCCCGATTAGTGGCGGACAGGCGGGCGCTGAAAATGGCGTCCTGTCGGTGATGTGTGGCGGCGACGAAGACGCCTATGCCAAGGCTGAGCCTGTCATCGACGCCTATTCGAAAATCTGCCGCCGCTTGGGCGACAGTGGTGCGGGCCAGATGACCAAGATGGTCAACCAAATCTGTATCGCGGGCCTTGTCCAAGGTCTGGCCGAAGGGCTGAACTTTGCGGGCAAAGCAGGTCTGGACATCGAAGCGGTGGTCGAGGTGATCAGCCAAGGCGCTGCGGGCAGCTGGCAGATGGCGAACCGCCACCAAACCATGGCCAAGGACGAATATGACTTTGGCTTTGCAGTGGACTGGATGCGCAAGGACCTCGATATCTGCCTGCGCACCGGCGAAGAGCTGGGTGCCAGCCTGCCGGGCACTGCGCTGATCGACCAGTACTACAAAGATGTCCAAGCCATGGGCGGAGGGCGTTGGGATACTTCGTCTTTGATGGCCCGTTTGCGCAAGCTGGGTTGAAAGAAAACAACATTTTAGTGTTACCTTATGGGGGCGATGATCTACGTAGCGGTAGACTTCCGCCCCCATGTCGTTTAAACGGGCGGCAAAGTTAGCGCTAACAAGCCCAAGGCTCGTCAGACCCGAGGAGGGAAACATGGTTTCACGCGTTATTCCGGTCGATTCTTTCGATCTCGTCATTTTTGGCGGTACCGGCGATCTGGCCCGCCGCAAAATCCTGCCCGGCCTCTTCCGCCGCTATGCCAGCGGCCAGATGCCTGACGAAGGCCGGATCATCGGCGCAGCCCGTTCTGACATGACCTGCGACGAGTTCCGCACCATGGTCAAAGAGGCCGTAGAAGAGTTCGATCCCAAGTCGGCCAAAGATACCGAAAACCTTGAGAAATTCTTGGAACGCGTGTTCTACGTGGCTGTCGATGCCAAGGGCGACGGCGGCTGGAAAGAACTGGGGGATCTGCTACGCCCCGACATGATCCGCGCCTTCTACTTCTCGGTCGCACCCAGCCTGTTCGGCACCATCGCAGAGCGTCTGAAGACGTTCGAACTGGCCGATGACGACGCCCGTATCGTCGTCGAGAAACCCTTCGGCAAGGATCTGGAAACCGCTCGCGCACTGAACAAGTCGCTGGCAGAGCACTTCCACGAAGGTCAGATCTACCGTATCGACCACTACTTGGGCAAAGAAACCGTCCAGAACCTGATGGCTGTGCGCTTTGGCAACATGCTGTTCGAACCCCTGTGGAACAGCCAGTATGTCGACCACATCCAGATCACCGTGGCCGAGACGGTGGGCGTTGGTGGGCGCGGCAGCTA
Organism: Donghicola sp. XS_ASV15; assembly: GCF_041224595.1. Classification (NCBI taxonomy): domain Bacteria; kingdom Pseudomonadati; phylum Pseudomonadota; class Alphaproteobacteria; order Rhodobacterales; family Roseobacteraceae; genus Donghicola; species Donghicola sp. XS_ASV15. The sequence continues at coordinate 220,676 of NZ_JBGFGN010000162.1, forward strand.
CTACGACACCTCGGGCGCGATGCGGGACATGGTGCAGAACCACCTGATGCAGCTCTTGTGCCTGATCGCGATGGAGCCGCCCGCCAAGTTTGATCCCGACGCCGTTCGCGACGAGAAGCTCAAAGTCATTCGCGCGCTGGATCCGGTCGAACCGCATCATATTGTGCGCGGCCAGTACAGTGCCTCGGAAAAATGCGCGAGCTACCGCGAAGACGTAGAAAACCCCCGCTCGTTCACCGAGAGCTTTGTCGCCATGCGCTGCGAAATCTCGAACTGGCGTTGGGCCGGGACCCCGTTCTACATGCGCACCGGCAAACGCCTGAAGGCACGCACCAGCGAAATCGCTGTGGTCTTCAAGGATGCGCCGCACTCGATCTTTGGCGCTGAAGCAGGCGTGCACCGCAATGTGCTGACCATTCGCCTGCAACCGAACGAGGGCATGACCCTTGGCGTGACGATCAAGGAACCGGGGCCGGGCGGTATGCGTTTGGTGGACGTGCCTCTGGACATGACCTTTGCCGAGGCTTTGGGGCCGGACGCAGAGGAGGTGCCCGACGCATACGAACGCCTGATCATGGACGTGATCCGCGGCAACCAGACCCTGTTTATGCGCGGCGACGAAGTCGAGGCTGCGTGGGCTTGGACCGACCCGATCATCAACGGGTGGACCAACCGCAATGACGTTCCCAAACCCTACGATACTGGCAGCGCCGGACCGGATGATGCGTTGATGCTGATGCACCGCGACGGCCGCCGCTGGAGAGAGATCAAGGAATGAACTTTAACGAATATCCCGACCGCGAGATGATGATGATCGATCTCGCGAACATCATCGCCGGTGAATTGGGCGAGTCCCTGCGTACCGGTGATCGTGCCTCGCTTTGTGTGCCCGGTGGCACCACGCCCGGCCCGATCTTTGACGCGCTGAACGAGGTCGCTCTGGATTGGGACCGCGTCGACGTTTTGCTAAACGACGAACGCTGGGTCCCCGAGGATCACGAACGTTCGAACACGCGCCTGTTGCGCCAGCGCTTGCTGATCAACAAAGCTGCGGCTGCGAAGTACGTGCCCCTATATGCACCGACCGAAACGCCCGAGGAGTCGATGGAAGCGCTGGCCGCTGGCATCGAACCGTCGCTGCCGCTGTCGGTGTGTTTACTTGGGATGGGCGCTGACATGCACACGGCCTCGCTGTTCCCCGGCGCGGATCGTTTGGAAGAGGCGCTGTCGCCCGACGCCCCGATCCTGCTGCCCATGCGCGCGCCCGGCGCGCCAGAGCCGCGTATCACGCTCTCGGCCCGCGTGCTGCAGGATTCAACAAACCTTCACATCGTGATCACTGGCGCGGAAAAGCGCGAGGCACTAGAAAAAGCCCGTTCGCTCGAGCCGATGGAAGCGCCCGTCGCATCTGTCCTTGATCGGGCCCAAATTCATTGGACGGAGTAATTTTATATGTGGACTGACCTCAAGGCGCATTACGCCCGCACCGAGGGCCGCAACATCCTTAACCTGTTTGCCGACGGCGATCGTTTTGGCGATTTCTCGGCGGCGCTCGGGGACATGCTGTTTGACTACTCGAAGACCAACATCGACGCCGACACCCGCGCATCCCTGATCGCGCTGGCGGAAACCGCAGGCGTTGCCGCTCGCCGCGACGCCATGTTTGCAGGCGAGAAGATCAATGAAACAGAGGGCCGCTCGGTCCTGCACACCGCTCTGCGCAACCTGGACGGTCGCAAGGTCGAGGTCGACGGCCAAGATGTGATGCCTGAAGTGCTGGACACCCTGAGCCGAATGGAAGCCTTTGCCACCGCAGTCCGCGACGGCAGCTACAGCGCACAGGGCGGCAAGATCACCGACGTGATCAACATCGGCATCGGTGGTTCCGATCTTGGCCCGGCGATGGCCTACCGCGCGCTGTCCCCCTACGCCGATGGACCTGCCTGCCACTATGTCTCGAACGTAGACGGCGCCGACATCCACGATGTGCTCAAGAAATGCGACCCGACCACCACGCTGGTGATCGTCGCTTCCAAAACCTTCACCACCATCGAAACGATGACCAACGCCGAGACCGCCCGCAAGTGGATGGCAGAGCAAGTTTCGGACACCGGCGCACAATTCGCGGCGCTCAGCTCGGCTGATGACAAAGCGGCTGAATGGGGCATCGCGGCAGAGCGCGTCTTTGGCTTCGAAGACTGGGTTGGCGGCCGCTACTCCATGTGGGGCCCGATTGGCCTGTCGGTCATGATCGCGATCGGAGCCGACGACTTCCGCGCCTTCCTGCAGGGCGGCGATGCGATGGACACCCACTTCCTGACCGCCGACTTCTCGGAAAACCTGCCTGTCCTGCTGGCTCTGGTCGGCATTTGGCATCACCAGCTCAGCGGCCATGGCACCCGCGCCGTTCTGCCCTATGACAACCGCCTGGGTCGACTGCCCGCGTATTTCCAACAGCTGGAAATGGAGTCGAACGGCAAATCGGTGTCTATGGACGGCTCTGACCTGACAAACCAAGCCGGTCCGATCGTTTGGGGCGAGCCTGGTACCAACGGTCAGCACGCCTTCTACCAGCTGATCCATCAGGGCACCCAAGTGGTCCCCGTGGAATTCATGGTCGCCGCCAAAGGCCACGAAGAGGATCTGGCGCACCACCACAAACTTCTGGTCGCCAACTGCTTCGCTCAATCCGAAGCGCTGCTGCGCGGCCGCTCGTTGGATGAATGCCGCGAACGGATGGCTGCCAAAGGTCTGACCGGTGACGAGCTGGAGCGCCAAGCACGTCACCGCGTCTTCTCGGGCAACCGCCCGTCGACCACGTTGATCTACCCTAAAATGACGCCCTACGTCCTTGGTCAGATCATCGCGCTCTACGAGCACCGCGTGTTCGTCGAAGGCACGATCCTCGGCATCAACTCCTACGACCAGTGGGGCGTTGAACTGGGCAAAGAACTGGCGCTGGCCCTCGACCCGATCCTTTCGGGCGAACAAGACGGCGCGGGCAAAGACGGCTCGACCCTCGGTCTGGTCAAATACGTCCAGAACGCCTAATCGAAGACAAAAAGGCGCGTCCACAACCGGCGCGCCTTTCTTCTTTCATCTTTGCGAAAATACCCTCGGGGGTGAATTGGCGCCCGAGCGCCAAGAGGGGGCAGACAGCCCCCATCCGCCCTCAGCCAGCATCGGCTCGATCAATCTCTACAAACCGCTGCTTCACATCTTCGGGCAACGCCATCTTGCCTGACCCATCCGGCTGCATCATCACAATCACTGCCCGCGCAGACACTCGAAGATCGCCGCAGAACACCCCGTATTCATGAGTAAAACTCGTGTTTCGGAACGACACCGTTCGCGCGGTCAGCACATAGTCCTCGTTTAACGACATTTCCTTGTGGTACTCGATGCTCAGCGCCTTCAGAACCATGCGCGGATCGCCGTCCTGATAGTGGCAAATGCCCCAATCCTTGAAATAGTGGATGCGGATATTTTCGAGCCACTTCAGATAGGCCGCATTGTTTACATGCTGCAAAGCATCCAGATCGCCGAAATGCACACGATCCGCGATCCCGATGGGCCAGTCATCGGGAACATTTTGAGCCCGCAGAACCTCGCGCGGCAGAGGGGTGTGATAGATCAATGTCATGGTCAAAGTGGTAAAACCCAAAGCGCCCGCTCGCAATATGCTTGGCAGGGGATGTGACGCGTGGTAATTCCGCCCCATGAAACAGAGCGCATTCATTACTATTATTTGTTCGATCTGCTGAGACACTGTCCGGCGGGCCGTTTCGCGCTTTCTTCCGAAAACCCGTAATGCTATCCCCGCCGCGACCCGATACGACACCTTGGGGCGAGGACCAGGCATGACCCAGATTACACTTCACAATACGATGTCGCGGCAGCGGGAGATTTTCCAGCCGATCGACCCTCAGAACGTGCGGATGTATGTCTGTGGACCGACCGTCTACGACCGCGCCCATCTTGGGAACGCGCGGCCTGTGGTGGTCTTTGACCTGCTGTTCCGCCTGCTGCGTCACGTGTATGGCGCCGATCATGTGACCTACGTGCGGAACTTCACTGACGTCGATGACAAGATCAACGCCCGCGCCGCTGAAACCGGTCGCGATATCCGCGAGATCACCGACGAAACCATTCAGTGGTTCCTTGATGACATGGGCGCCTTGGGAGCGATGGAGCCGACGCAGGCCCCCCGCGCAACCGAGTATATTGGCGAAATGATCTCCATGATCGAAGGGCTGATTTCCCGCGGCCACGCTTATGCCGCCGAAGGGCACGTTCTGTTTGCAGTGGACAGCTGGAAAGAGGGCTATGGCAAGCTGTCGGGCCGTTCGGTCGATGACATGATCGCCGGTGCCCGCGTGGAAGTGGCGCCCTACAAACGCAACCCGATGGATTTTGTGCTGTGGAAGCCCTCTGGCGATGATCTGCCCGGCTGGGACAGCCCTTGGGGCCGCGGTCGTCCGGGCTGGCACATCGAATGTTCGGCCATGAGCGATGCGCTTCTTGGAGCGTCCTTTGACATCCACGGCGGCGGCAACGACCTGATGTTCCCGCACCACGAGAACGAAATCGCGCAAAGCTGCTGCGCGAACCCCGATGGCGGCTTTGCCAAGGTCTGGCTACACAACGAAATGCTTCAGGTCGAAGGCAAGAAGATGTCCAAATCCTTGGGCAACTTCTTTACCGTGCAGGACCTGTTCCAGCAGGGCTGGCCGGGCGAAGTGATCCGCTTGGTCTTCCTGCAGACCCACTATCGCAAGCCGATGGACTGGACCGAAGCCAAAGCGCAGGCCGCCCGCGACACGCTGAAGAAGTGGCGCAAGATGACCGATGGCGTTGTTGCTGGTGACGTTTCCCCTGCGGTTGTCGAGGCCGTGGCGAGCGACCTGAACAGCGCGGGGGCGGTTACCGAGTTGCACAAACTGGCGAGCGCTGGTGATGCGGGCGCTTTGCTCGCGTCGGCTCAGTTCTTGGGGCTGCTGACGCCCGAAATGGGCGCTTGGGCGGATGAACCCGAAGCAGGAGCGGACCTGCTTGCGCCTTTGGCCGAGAAGCTGGCGGCGGTGCGTGCAAAAGCGATGGAGACCAAGGATTTCAGCGAAGTGGATCGGTTGAAGACCGCGCTACTGGATGCCGGTGTCGAAGTGCGCATGTCGAAAGCTGGTGTTGAACTCTCGCCCAAGGACGGGTTCGATGCGGCCAAGTTGGAAGGCCTGTAACGCAATGCGCCTGTGGCAGCTGACGGACGGGGGGCTGTCTGCCCCCCGCGCCCCCCGAGGGTATTTTGACCAAGAAAGAGGAGTGGTGGTGTGATGAAAGAGAAATTGTACCTCTATGACACCACGTTGCGGGATGGGCAGCAGACGCAGGGTGTGCAGTTTTCGACGCCCGAGAAGCACCAGATCGCAGATGCTTTGGACCGCTTGGGGGTGGATTACATTGAGGGCGGATGGCCCGGTGCAAACCCGACGGACTCCGCCTTTTTCGAGGAGGCGCCAGAGACCAAGGCTGTGTTTACAGCGTTCGGAATGACCAAGCGGGCAGGGCGCTCTGCCGCGAATGACGAAGTTCTAGCGGCCGTTTTGAACGCGGGCACGCCTGCGGTCTGTCTGGTGGGCAAAACACATGATTTCCACGTGACCTGCGCTTTGGGCATCACGCTGGAAGAGAACCTCGAGAATATCCGCGAGTCTGTGGCCCATATTGTGGCGCAGGGACGCGAAGCGCTGTTTGACGCTGAACATTTCTTTGACGGGTATCGTGCGAATCCTGTGTACGCGTTGGAGGCTGTGACAGCGGCTTATGAGGCGGGCGCGCGCTGGGTAGTCCTGTGTGATACAAATGGCGGCGCGCAGCCGACTGTCATTGCGGATGTTGTTCGAGCGGTCATTGCTTCGGGCATTCCTGGCGACCATTTGGGCATCCACTGCCATAACGACACCGAACAGGCGGTCGCTGGATCTTTGGCAGCTGTGCTAGCGGGCGCACGGCAGATTCAAGGGACCTTGAACGGCTTGGGCGAAAGGTGCGGTAATGCGAACCTGACCACCCTGATCCCGACGCTGAAACTAAAAGAGCCTTTTGCCAGTCAGTTCGACACTGGTGTGAGTGATGAGGCCCTAGAAGGGATGCTGTCGATCAGCCGGATGCTCGACGACATCCTGAATCGCGTGCCGTTCCGTCAGGCGCCTTATGTTGGGGCCAGCGCCTTTGCTCACAAGGCCGGCTTGCACGCCAGCGCGATCCTGAAGGACCCGACCACCTACGAGCATATTGAGCCGTCCAAGGTCGGCAATGCGCGCATTATTCCCATGTCCAATCAGGCGGGCCAATCGAACCTGCGCAAGCGCTTGACTGAAGCGGGGCTGAAGATCGAGGCCGGTGATCCGGTGCTGGGACAGATCCTAGAGGATGTGAAGGCGCGGGAATCGGAGGGCTATTCCTATGACGGTGCGCAGGCGAGCTTTGAGCTGCTCGCGCGTCGGGCTATGGGGCAGTGTCCCGAATTCTTTGAAGTGAAGCGCTATCGCGTCACCATTGAACGCCGCAAGAACAAGCATAACCAAATGGTCAGCTTGTCCGAGGCGGTCGTGGTCGTGAAGGTTGACGGCGAGAAGAAGCTATCGGTCAGCGAGAGCATGGACGCATGCGGCACAGACCGCGGTCCCGTGAACGCGTTGGCGAAAGCTTTGGCCAAGGATTTGGGCCGCTATAGCGACCTGATCGAAGATATGAAGCTGGTCGATTTCAAGGTTCGGATCACGCAGGGCGGTACTGAAGCTGTGACCCGTGTCATCATTGACAGCGAAGATGGTAAAGGACGCCGTTGGTCCACTGTGGGGGTCAGCGCGAACATCGTGGATGCGAGTTTCGAGGCGCTGCTGGATGCGATCGTTTGGAAGTTGATCCGCGATGGGGCCGAAGCCTGATGAGCATCAACGCCTGCGCCAAGATCGTGCATGACGCAGACCCTGACCGCTTTCTGGCGATCATGGCCGCGCCTGTCTCGGCGCGGCGGGTGCTTTTTCCGCTCTTTGCATTCAATGTCGAGATCAGCCGCGCCCCTTGGGTCACCAAGGAGACGATGATCGCTGAAATGCGGGTTCAGTGGTGGCGCGATGCTCTGGCCGAGGTCGCCGAAGGGCGCGGGCGGCGGCACGAGGTTGTCGACGCGCTCGGAGAGGTGCTGGATACCGAAGGCGCGCGCCTGCTGGACGGATGCTGCGAGATGCGGCGTTGGGACATCTACACCGATCCGTTCGAAGATGAAGAGCACTTCGACAGCTATATTGAAGAGACCTCGGCGACCTTGATGTGGGTGGCTGCGCGGGCTCTGGGTTCGACCGAAGAGGCCGCCGTGCGAAAGCGCGGATATGCGGCAGGGGTTGCGAACTGGCTGGTGGCCGTGCCCGAACTGGCAGCGCGCAATCGTATCCCCTTGCTTGATGGTCGGCCCGAGGGTCTGCAAGGGCTGGCGCGCAAGGCGTTAACTGCTTTGGCAGAGGGGAAGATCGACAAAGCGGCGCGTCCGGCAACGCTCATTGGGTTTCAGACGAGGGACATCTTGCAACAGGCGCTGGACAATCCGCTGAGGGTTGGGGATGGCGTTTTGGGATTAAGTCCCATCCGCAAGCGGTTGTTATTGATGAAACAATCCGCTTTTGGATGAGCTTGTCGAACCCCGCCTTAGTTGGCGGGGTTTTCTTTTGGCTTCAGCACCAGCCAGATCAGCGCACCGCCGGCCAGCATGAGGAACGGAGCCATCGCCATGTTGACGGCGGTCCAGCCTTCGACAGCCGTCCCGCCGGAGCAGTTCATCAAACCGCCAGAGGCCAGCGAGGCCAGCGTCACACCGCCAAAGACCAGCATGTCGTTCATGCCTTGGACGACACCGCGCTCTTCGGGGCGGTGAGCGCTGGCCAACATGGCGGTCGCGCCAATAAAGCCGAAGTTCCAGCCGATCCCCAGGAGGATCAAGGCAATAAAGAAGTTCTCAATCTCGACACCCTGTAGGGCGACGACACCCGCGACAGCAAGGATCAAAAGGCCCAAGGACACGACCTTTTCAACGCCAAATCTTGCGATCAAATGGCCTGTAAAGAAGGACGGGATGAACATCGCCAGAACGTGGCCACTGACAATGTCGGCGGCGTCTGCTTTGTCGTAGCCGCAACCAACGACAGCCAATGGGGTCGACGTCATGACAAGGTTCATGAGCGCATAGCTGACCATGCCGCAGATGATTGCCACCACCACGCGGGGCTCGCGCAGGATCTCGCGGCGCGAGCGTGCGGCGGGGGCATCCTCGGCCGGAACGGGTGGGCGTGGGATGTCCAGCGCCAAAAACAGCAGCATCCCCAACACGTTGATGGCGATCACGGCCATATAGGTCCCGATGAACGGGATCACTGAATAATCAACGGTCCATTTCACCAGTTGCGGGCCGATGATGGCCGAGGCGAGGCCACCAGCCAGCACATAGGAAATTGCCTTGGGACGGAATTCTTCCGACGCGGTATCGGCGGCGGCAAAACGGTAAAAACCCTGCGCACACATATAGATACCGGTCAGGTAGCTGCCCAGGAGGAAGAGCCAGAAATTCGCGTAAATCAGCGCGGTCACGGCGGTGAAGCTCCCAAGGAGACCGCCAGCGGCACCCAGAATGAACCCCGCTTTGCGCCCATAGCGCTGCATTACGTTTGACAGCCATGGGGCAGTGGTCATAGACCCAAAAACGATCATTGAGATCGGCAGTGTGGCAAAGCAGGGGTTCGGCGCCAGTTGTTGACCGGCGAGACCGCCGATCACGAATATCATACTCATCTGGCTGCCAAGGATCGCCTGAGCGGCGGACAGGACAGCGACATTGCGCTTGGCGCGTTTGTGATCATATGCGGTCGTCATAGGCGCTAGGCGTAGAACTTTGTTGCGATTGCGTCCAGAGCACTTGTGACGCACTGTGCCACCATGGACGAACGGATCATCATCAGTGACGCCTGCGTAGCCGAGGGCGCGGCCTGGCTGGCAACGGCTGACCCAAGACTTGCAGCCGCTTTGGAGGCAACCGGTCCGTTGCCCCTGCGCCGGCGCAAGGACGGTTTTGAACAGTTGCTGAGCGCAATCGTCAGCCAGCAAGTCAGCGTCGCAGCCGCGAATGCGATCTGGAATCGGTTGCGCGCTGCGAAACTGACTGGCCCGCGAAAAGTCATGTGGGCGACCGAAGAAGAGTTGCGCGCTTGCGGTATGTCGCGGCAGAAGATCAAGTACGCCAAAGCCTTGGCCGAGGCGCGAATTGATTTCAAGGCGCTGCGCGACGCTCCGACAGATCAGGTTGTTGCGACCCTGACGCAAGTCAGCGGCATTGGCGTCTGGACCGCCGAGATTTACGCAATGTTCAGTCTGGGGCGCGCGGATGTCTTTGCCCCCGGTGATCTGGCCCTCCAAGAAGGCGCCCGCATTCTGTTTGATCTGCCCGAGCGGCCCAAAGAAAAAGCCTTGCGCTTAATGGCCGAAGACTGGAGCCCGTGGCGGGCTGTTGCGGCGCGGCTTCTGTGGGCTTACTACCATGTGGCAAAGGACAGGGAAGGGATCAGATGACTCGCGTTCTACAGTCGGACCGCCGCGAGGCGGCCTCGGGGCAAACCCGCTCGGTAATCGTATTTCTGCATGGCTATGGCGCGAATGGCGCGGACTTGATGGGTTTGGCCGACCCGCTGGCCGAACATCTGCCTGACACCACGTTCTATGCGCCCGACGCTCCTGAAAATTGCGCTGGCGCACCGATGGGCTATCAGTGGTTTCCGATCCCGTGGATCGACAATTCGTCCGAGGAAGAGGCAGAGCGCGGGATGCGCGCCGCTGTCGAGGATCTGAACGCCTATTTGATGGGCATTTTGGACGACGAAGACATTCTGCCCGAACAACTTGTGCTGATCGGTTTCTCTCAGGGCACGATGATGGCGCTCCACGTCGCGCCCCGTTTCGAAGAGGCCATTGGCGGCGTGATCGGATTCTCGGGCCGTTTGCTGGTCCCCGAACTGCTGAAAGACGAGGCGAAATCCTATCCGTCGATCCTGCTGCTGCACGGCGATCAGGACGACGTGGTGCCGCCGCAAAGCCTGCCCGAAGCCGTCGAGGCACTGCAAGCGGCTGATTTCAAAGAGGTTTACGCCCACGTCATGAAGGGCACCGCGCACGGCATTTCGCCAGAAGGGCTTGGTGTTGCCTTGGCGTTCATGCGCGACAAGCTGGGGATGTAAGCCTGCCCGATTTGGAGGCGGGGCTGCGCGCCCCGTCACCAATCTGTCACGAAATCTGACTAAAACCGTGAACAACACGCCATATCAAGAGGCTTGCCAGAGGTAAGCCGCGATATATAGTGTTAGGTATACGGGGCGGGTTGTCCCGCCTCGGGTCAGTTAGACAGACGGGGCAAAGAGGCTTTATCCATGGACGGTGACTTTAGGACTGAATTCGTAAGAGAACCTGGCGCATTGAAACATCATCCGGCGCTGGTGCTAAATGCGGACTATCGTCCATTGTCCTACTATCCCTTGTCGCTATGGCCTTGGCAGGAGGCGATCAAGGCGGTCTGGCTCGACAGGGTCGACATCGTTGCCGAATACGACACCACGGTCCGAAGCCAGAAGATGGAAGTCCGGATACCCTCGGTTGTTGTCCTCAAAGATTTTGTAAAACCTCAAAAGCGCGTGGCCTTCACGCGCTTTAATCTTTTTCTAAGGGACGAATTTTGCTGCCAATACTGCGGCGGACGGGGCGATCTGACCTTTGATCACGTGATCCCGCGCGCACGGGGCGGCATCACCAGTTGGGAAAACGTTGTAGCGGCGTGTTCGCGCTGCAATCTGCGCAAGGGGTCCAAATCCTTGCGCCAAGCCAACATGCACCTGCGCAAACCGCCAAAGCAGCCCTCAGCCGATGAATTGCAGACGGTTGGACGCAAGTTCCCGCCCAACCACCTGCACGTGAGCTGGATGGACTACCTGTACTGGGACGCTGAATTGCAGGCTTAACTGCTATAGGCGCGCGTCGGGCGGTCAAACACACGGCGCCCCAGCGCAGACGCCGCAAGGTCCACCATCAATTGCGCGGTGCGTCCGCGTTCATCTAGGAACGGGTTCAGTTCGACCAGATCGAGCGAGGTCATGAGCCCGCTGTCCGCGATCAGCTCCATGCACAGGTGCCCTTCGCGCACTGTCGCTCCGCCGGGAACGGTCGTACCGACTGCAGGCGCCGCAGAGGGGTCTAGGAAGTCCACATCCAGCGACACGTGTAGATTGCCGCCAGCGTCCGCCACATCCTTGAGAAAGCGGCGGAGCAAGACAGAAATGCCGTTTTCATCAATCTCGCGCATATCGTGGTAGCGAATGTCGCTGTCTTCGAGCATGCCACGCTCGGCCTCGTCCACAGAGCGCAGGCCGATGATGCAAATGTTCCGTTCGGGAACGGGATTGGAGACAGCGGGGAAGCCTTCGAACCCGTCGCGGCCTGTGATGTAGGCCAGCGGGGTGCCGTGTAGGTTCCCGCTCTCGGTGGTCATCAGCGTGTGGAAATCGGAATGGGCATCAAGCCAAAGAACGAACTGGGGCTTGTCCGTCGCCGCCGCAACGCCAGTGACCGAGCCCAGCGACAGACTGTGATCACCGCCCAAGAAGATCGGCAAGCGTCCCGCTTGCATGGCGTTGCGGCCCGCGCGATGCAAGGACTGGGTCCAGCCGATGGTTTCGGCCAACGAATGTACAGCGGGATTGGTGCAGTCTGGATCGGCCACCATATCGGGCGTCAGATTGCCCACATCGGTCACGCTATGGCCAAGCCGCCGCAGCGCGCGCGCCAGATTGGCTGTGCGATACGCATCGGGACCCATGAGGCAGCCTTTGCCTTTTTTGCCGCTGTCGACGGGGGCTCCGATCAGTTCGATATCCATGCGCTCAAATCCTTTTGGTCCAATTCCGGCCTGCGGGGCCGTTCTAACAGGAGGTGGGCCGCCGCGCCGGATTCGCAAGACCAACTGTACGAACGGCGCAGGTCCGCTGGCAACAACCCGCGCGAAGTCACCCTGATGCAAAAAATCCCGATGATGTTACCATCACCGGGATCTCTGAATTCTGCCGATGCAGCCGCAATCAGGGGATGATGCGGGTGTACTTGGACCCTTCGAGCGTGGCCCCAACGCGCAGACCGGTCTGACCAAAGACCACCGCGACGACGGGCGCCAGCGATGTTGTCGTCTCGGCGCGGATCTTCTCGCCTTTGTCGGCCAGAGCATATTCGACGTTCGCGCCCGCAGCCCAACCGCTGGAGCGACGGAAATCCGCCAGTGCATCGGGGGTCATGAAGAACAGAACGTGCGCATACTGCTGCGCGCCGATCTGGAAGCCGACGGTGCCCTTGGTCGAGGCATAGTAATCGACGGTCGCGTTGTTGATGCGCAGCGCGCCACGGCCATAGGCCCCGCCAAAGCCAAGCCCAGCTTCGGTCACCAGCGGCATGACCAGCATACCGACCGATTTATCGGCCAGCTCGCGAGTGCCGGGGTAATTGTTGAACATGTAGCTCAACGTGCTGTCGACGCGGGCATCGATGATCTGAGCGCCCTGCGAGTTCACACCGTTGCCACATGCGGCCACCAGCGGAAGAGCGCCCAAACCGGCGATGGTAAAGAAACGACGGCTAATGTCTGTCATGGGTTTGCCTGTCCTCTATCGGGGTATTCCCGGTTTATTTTGACGCAATTATAGGCATGTCCAAAGGTTATGTCACCCGACAAGCGCACCTTGGGCCAGATTTACAGGTCAAACACCGATGATCTTGGCAGCAGCGGGGGCAAAATAGGTCAGAACGCCATTACAGCCCGCACGTTTGAAGCACATTAGGCTCTCCATCATGGCGCGTTCGCCGTCGATCCAGCCGTTCTGCGCTGCGGCCTGCATCATCGCGTATTCGCCGCTGACCTGATAGGCGTAGACGGGCACGCCAAACTCGTCCTGCGCGCGGCGGCAGATGTCCAGATAGGGCATGCCGGGCTTGACCATGACCATATCCGCGCCTTCGTCCAGATCGCGGGCGATGCAGCGCATGGCCTCATCCGTGTTGGCTGGATCAAGCTGGTAGGTCTTCTTGTCACCTTTCAGAACGCCAGAGGCGCCAACCGCGTCGCGGAACGGCCCGTAAAAAGCGCTGGCGTATTTCGCACTGTAGCTCAGGATCGCGACGTTGATGTGGCCTGCATGTTCCAGCGCCTGACGCATGTCACCGATCCGCCCGTCCATCATGTCCGACGGTCCGATAATATCTGCACCCGCTTCGGCCTGCGACAGCGCCTGTTTGACCAAGGCTTCGACCGTTTCGTCATTCACCACATAGCCATCAACCAAGAAGCCATCCTGACCCGTGATGTTGTAGGGGTCAAGCGCCACGTCGGTCATGACGGCCATGTCCGGCAGGGCGGCTTTGATCGCGCGTGTCGCGCTGTTCGACAGATTATCGGGGTTCCATGCCTCGGCGCAGTCCAGCGTTTTCTTGGCCGGATCGGTGTAGGGGAACAGACAGATTGTGCTGACGCCCAGATCAAACGCCTCTTTGGCGGCCTCGACGATTTTGTCCACGCTGCGGCGGTACACACCGGGCATCGAAGGCACAGGCTCTTCGACCCCTTGGCCATCGCGGACAAAGACCGGCCAAATCAGGTCATCCACGCTCAGGTTGTTTTCGCGGACCAAGCCGCGCAGGGCAGGGGTACGGCGCACGCGGCGCGGACGGCCGGCAGGAAAAGCAGCAGGAGCATAGGGCATGATCGGACCTCCAAAGGTTTTTTGATGGGTGCCACGGATTTGCAGTCACCTCAAGTCTGGGCATTACGGATCAACCGCGCTATGTCCCGTTCCTGACATCATTTTCAGGAGAGTGCCTTGGACCTTGGCGGGCGTATCTTTGAACTGATCGACATGCGGTCATTCTCCAATCTGTGGTACTGGATTGTGCTGGCGGCGATGTGGTCGTCCCTGAGCCATTTTGTGCTGGGGGTGCCCTATGACATGGTCGGGCGCGCGCGCAAACACGCCGGTCAGGAAATGGACGATCTGAACGCGCTGGTCCACATCAAGGCGCGGCGCATGCTGATGGTCTACGACCGTGCAGGCACATGGATTGTGGCGGGTTTGTCCTTTACGCTCAGTATGCTGCTGTTTCTGGGATTCTGGTTTGGACTGGAGTTCGCGCAGGCGGTTTTCCTGCTGATGGCCCCCGCGATGATCGTCACGTTTCTGCGGATGCAATTCGCCGGTCGGATCATCGACAACACGATCCAAGGCACCGCCCTGTGCGATGCCATCACCCGCAACCGGTTCTACACCCAACTGATTGGGATGATCTCGGTATTCGTGACCTCGCTTTGGGGCATGTACCAGAACCTCAGCATCGGAGTACTGGGATAAGTTATGGCAACTTGGAACGCTCAACACCTGACCGTGGGCGGCGCGCCCGAAGGCTATGACGCCCGCCTCATTCTGTCCGAGATGGAGCGCAGCAAAGCGCCCGTTTTGCACGTGGCCCGCGATGACAAGCGGATGCAGGCGATGCGGGACGCGCTCAAGTTCTTTGCGCCGGACATGCCGGTCTTTACCTTTCCGGGGTGGGACTGTCTGCCGTTTGACCGCGTGTCACCAAACCCTGACATCACCGCTGCGCGCATGGCCTTGCTGGCCGCAATGGTTCACGGGATGCCGGAAAAGTATGTTCTGCTGACCACTTTGAATGCCGCAACCCAGCGCGTACCAGCGCGGGATACCCTGCGCGGCGCGTCCTTTATCGCGTCGGTCGGCAGCCGCGTGGACGAAAAGGAACTGCGAAATTTCCTTGTGCGGATGGGCTTCAGCCAAAGCCCGACAGTGATGGAGCCCGGTGACTACGCCATCCGCGGCGGCATCATCGACATCTTTCCGCCCGGCGATACGGGGCCTGTGCGTCTGGATTTCTTTGGCGACACGCTCGACGGCATCCGCCGCTTTGATCCGGTCAGCCAGCGCACCACGGACAAGCTCGACATCATCGAACTGGCGCCTGTCTCCGAAGTGATCCTAGAGGACAGTGCAATCACGCGCTTCCGTCAGAACTACCGTATCGAATTCGGTGCGGCGGGCAGTGACGACCCTCTGTACGAAGCGGTCAGTGCAGGGCGCAAGCAGCAGGGGATGGAGCATTGGCTCCCATTCTTCCACGAGCGGCTGGAAACCCTGTTCGACTTTGCCCCCGATGCGGTGATTACCTTGGACGAGGCGATGACCGCCGCGCGTCTGTCCCGCTGGGAGGGCATCGCAGACCAGTACGAAACCCGCCAGCACGCCCTGCAAACCAGCAAGAAGGGCGACACGCCCTACAAACCCGCGCCGCCTGAACTGCTGTACCTGACCGACGAGGCATGGAACGAGACGGTGAACAGCCGCCGCGTGATCCAGTTCAACCCCTTACCCCAAGCGACGGGTCCGAATGTGACCGACGCAGGCGGACGGATCGGGCGGAATTTCAGCCCCGAACGGCAGCAGGAAAGCGTCAGCCTGTTTGGTGCCTTGGCCGATCATATCAAGTCCAAGCTGGCCAAAGGCCCCGTGGTCATCGCCAGCTACTCCGAAGGCGCGCGCGAGCGTCTGACTGGCCTGATCGAGGATGAAGGTCTGGCCGAGGCGATCCCGATTATGGATGGCACCCGCATCGGCAAGACTGGTTTGCATCTGGCCGTCTGGTCGCTGGAGCACGGGTTCGAGGCCCCGATGGGCGACAAGGCTCTGACCGTGATCTCGGAACAGGACGTTCTGGGGGATCGCCTGATCCGCCAACCCAAGAAACGCCGCAAGGCCGAGAACTTCCTGACCGAGGCGACTTCGCTGACGCCGGGCGATCTGGTGGTGCACGTGGACCACGGCATCGGTCGCTATTTGGGCCTAGAGGTGGTGACAGCCGCCGGTGCGGCCCACGAATGCATCGTTCTGGAATACGCCGAGGCGGCGCGTCTGTACCTGCCGGTCGAGAACATCGAACTTCTGTCCCGCTACGGCCATGACGAAGGGCTTTTGGACCGTCTGGGTGGCGGCGCATGGCAGGCCAAGAAGGCCCGCCTAAAAGAGCGCATTCGCGAGATGGCCGACAAGCTGATCCGCGTGGCCGCCGAACGCGCCCTGCGCAAGGGCCAGATGCTGGAGCCGCCCGCCCACGCGTGGGAAGAGTTCTGCGCGCGTTTCCCCTATCAGGAAACCGACGACCAGCTGCGCGCCATCAACGACGTTGTCGAGGATCTGACCAGCGGCACCCCCATGGATCGCCTGATCTGCGGCGACGTGGGCTTTGGCAAGACCGAAGTCGCCATGCGTGCGGCCTTTATCGCGGCCATGTCCGGTGTTCAGGTGGCGGTCATCGCGCCCACCACGCTGCTGGCCCGCCAGCACGCCAAAGGGTTCCAAGAGCGTTTCCGCGGCTTCCCGTTGGAAGTGCGCCAACTGTCCCGTTTCGTCAGCTCCAAACAGGCGTCAGAAACTCGCAAGGGACTGGCGGACGGCACCGTCGATATCGTCGTCGGCACCCACGCCGTTCTGGCCAAGACCATCAAGTTCGACCGCCTGGGTCTGCTGATCATTGACGAAGAGCAGCACTTCGGGGTGAACCACAAAGAGCGTCTGAAAACTCTGCGCTCAAACATCCACGTGCTGACCCTGACTGCGACCCCGATCCCTCGGACGCTGCAGCTGTCGCTGACGGGTGTCCGTGATCTATCGATCATCGGCACGCCGCCCGTGGACCGTCTGTCGATCCGCACCTACGTGTCCGAATTCGACAAGGTCACCATCCGCGAGGCGCTGCTGCGCGAACACTATCGCGGCGGGCAGTCGTTCTTTGTTGTGCCGCGCATCACTGATCTGGCCGAGATCGAGGACTTCTTGAAAGAGCAGGTGCCAGAGGTCAGCTATATCGTGGCCCACGGCCAGATGGCGGCGGGGGAACTCGACGACCGCATGAATGCGTTCTACGACGGCAAATACGATGTGCTCTTGGCGACTACGATTGTGGAGTCTGGCCTAGATATTCCCACCGCGAACACCATGGTCGTGCACCGCGCGGATATGTTCGGTCTGGCGCAGCTCTATCAGATCAGGGGCCGCGTGGGCCGTTCGAAAACCCGCGCCTATGCTTACCTGACCACCAAACCTCGGGCGAAACTGACCGCGACCGCGGAGAAGCGTCTGCGCGTGTTGGGGTCGCTCGATACCTTGGGCGCGGGCTTTACGCTGGCCTCGCAGGATCTGGACATTCGCGGGGCGGGCAACCTGCTCGGTGAAGAGCAGTCCGGCCAGATGAAAGACGTGGGCTATGAACTCTATCAATCCATGCTGGAAGAGGCGATCGCGAAGATCAAATCGGGCCAGATGGAAGGGCTTCTGGACGACACCGACGATCAGTGGGCGCCGCAAATCAATCTGGGTGTTCCCGTCCTGATCCCCGAGGACTATGTGCCTGATCTGGACGTACGCCTTGGCCTCTATCGTCGCTTGTCCGAACTGACCAAGAAGGTCGAACTAGAGGGCTTTGCCGCCGAACTGATCGACCGTTTCGGCAAGCTGCCCAAAGAGGTGAATACCCTGCTGCTGATCGTGCGGATCAAAGCCATGTGCAAACGGGCAGGGATTGCGAAACTGGATGGCGGCCCCAAGGGCGCGACGATCCAGTTCCACAACGACAAATTCGCCTCGCCCCAAGGTCTCGTGGAATTCGTGCAGGCCGAAAAGGGCAAGGCCAAGATCAAAGACAACAAGATCGTTGTCCTGCGGGACTGGTCGACCGAGGCGGACAAGATCAAGGGCGCGTTCAACATCGCCAAAGCGCTGGCCGAGAAAGTTGTCGAAGCCCAGAAACAGAAAAAGGCCGCCAAATAAGGCGGCCTTTGGGCATTTCAGCGAGGGGCGCGATCAAACGGTCGCCACAGCCTCGTAGCGGCGGGAAATCCGCATGATCAGATAGGCCAAGCCGGAACACAGGGCGACACCAATCAAGAGCGGCATGGGCGTGCCGTCATAGGAATAGCCCACAGGCACTGCAATCAGTACGGCCAGCACGGTCGAGATCGCGCCGATGATCGCGGCGGCAAAGCCTGCGACGTGGCCCAAAGGCTCCATCGCCAGCGCGTTGATGTTGCCGAACACCAGCCCGATCATAAAGAACGACACCGCCATGTAGCCGACGAAGACGTAGAACTGGTATTCCGGCGCGATCATGCCGCTCTCTAGTAGGACAATCGCCAGGATCGAGGCGGCGCACTGCACCCCCAGAGCGGCCGTTGAGAGCAAGCGCATCCCCAGAGTCATTACCAGTCGCGCGTTGGTAAACGACGCAATTGCCGCAAAGGCAGCCACCCCCGCAAACCAAATCGGGAAGGTGTCGCCGCGCTCATACGTGTCGGTGAACAGCTGCGGCGCGCTCGAGATGAAAGAGAACATCTGGCCAAAGCCCAGCGACAGAGCAGCGATATACATCACGACGACGCGGTTGCCCAAAACCTCTCCCAGTGCGTAGCGGATTGCGCTGAGCCGCAGGGGACGGCGGTTCGCTTTGTCCAGCGTTTCGGGTTGGCGCAGCATCAGCCAGCCGCCCGAGAACAGCGCAAAAACCACGAACGCGACAAACACGCCGCGCCAGCTGGAATACGCGATGATGACGGCACCGATCGAGGGCGCCATCGCAGGCACCAAGATAAACACGGTCATGACAAAGGACATGATCCGCGCCATCTCGCGGCCTTTGTAGAGGTCACGCACCATGGCAAGGCTGACCACGCGTGGCGCCGATGCTCCAAGGCCCATCACGAAACGCGAGGCCAATAGGTGCTCCATATCATTGGTTCCAGCCGCATACAGCGAAGCGAGCATGTAAATCCCGAGGCCCACGGCCACGGTGATCTTGCGTCCGAACCAGTCAGACAGCGGTCCGGCAAAGAACGTCCCAATGCCCATTCCCAGAACAAAGCTGGTAATGATCAACTGGGCACGGTTCACATCGTCGGGGGTCATTTCCTGCGCGATCTGAGGGATCGCGGGCAGCATGGAGTCAATGGAGAAAGCAAGCGTAGCAAAAAGCATTGCCAGCATCCCCACGAATTCCGGAAAGTTGAGTGGCTTCGTGGGGGATTTGAACATGCGCTTACGCTCCTACTAATTCGTCAATCACCTGAACCCATAGGTCTGACGGCTGCGCTCCGGGCACGGCGTGTTTCCCGGCCACCACAAAGGTCGGCACCGCCTGAACCCCCATCTCGCGGGCCATGGCGTCTTTCTGCAAAATTTCGTCCTTGTCGGCGTCACTCGCTAAAAGGCGCAGGATCAATGCTGCGTCCATACCGGCACCGTCGGCAATGTCGGCCAGAACTTCATGTTCTGAGATATCCCGACCCTCATTGAAGTATGCCCGAAACAGAGCCGTGGCAACCGGGGTCTGGCGGCCTTCGACCCCAGACCAGTGAATTAGTCTGTGCGCGTCGAGCGTATTGGGTGTGCGGGAAATCGAAGACAAATCTAGTTCAAGACCGATTTCTTCAGCGCGTTCAGACACTTGCGCGTATGCCTCGACGGCGCCTTCCTTGTCGCCGAATTTCGCCTCTAGGTAAGCACGCCTATCGACCCCATCGGCTGGCATGTCGGGATTTAGTTGGAACGGCAACCATTCCAGATCGAACGGATGCTTTGGGCGCTCCGCCAATGCGCGGGTCAATTCGGTGTATCCGATATAGCACCATGGGCAGATCGGGTCGGAGAATAAATTCAGTTTAACCATCGGGTGCCTTTCGGGGCCTTAGGGTAGTTTCAATTCTTTGCGGCGCAGCTTGCCATTGGGATTGCGCGGCAGATCGGTCAAATGCACCCACAGACGGGGCTGCTTGTAACGGGCCAGATTGGCCTCGGCATAGGCGGTCAGCGCGGCCTCGTCGAGGTCGGCATCAGCGGTGTAAAACGCCGCAATCACACGCACGTCGGGCTTGATCTCGACATCGGTCACGGCGACCTCCTGGATGCCCTCGATATGAGAGAGGGTCGCCTCGACCTCGAGCGGGGATACGCGGAATCCGCCCGCATTCATCAGGTCATCATCGCGTCCCTGATAGGTGATAAAGCCGTTTTCGTCCATGATCCCTTGGTCGCCAGTCAGGAACCAATCGCCGCGACGTTTCTCAGTGGTCGCCTCGGGGGCGTCCAGATAGCCCAGCATTAAGCCCGGATCGCGGTGGTCGATAGCGATGGTCCCAGCGGTGCCACGGGGCACGGGCTGGCCATTTTCATCCACAATCGCCATCAGACGCCCGTCCTGCGGCGCACCGAGCGTTCCAGTGGCCGAGGGTCGTGCGGGACTGCCGGAAATGAAGGTCGAGATTTCGGTTTGGCCATACGCCTCGAAGAGGCCGGTGCCGGTCGCCTCGGCCCACGCGGTCCGCAGGGCTTCGGGCAGCTTTTCACCAGCGCAGAGGCCGTGGCGCAGTTTCGGCAGGCTGAGGCTCGGGTGGTCTTTCAGGAATTTGCGGTAGACGCCGGGGGCGGCGGCCAGCAGCGTCGCGTCATGTCGTTTTAGCAGCAAGGGCAGGGCCTTGGGGTCCGTCCCGTCCGCAGGGATCAGCGCGGTTGCCCCGCAGGCCCAAGGGTCCATCATGCCCGTACCCAACGTGAACGACCAGTTGAACGCGCCCGCATGTAATAGACGGTCCGTGGGCTGTAGGTCATACCATCCCGCCCACATCATACGCCGCGCCCACACCACGCGGTGCGCGTGGCACACGGCGCGGGGTGTCCCCGACGTACCAGAGGTAAAGATGATATAGGCCATCCGGTTCGGATCACCCATCTGCGGCGCGACGGGCGCTAAATCACGCATCTCTCGCAGAGCGGCCTGTGGGATCGTCCGCAATTCGCCTTCGGGCGCAGGGACATCAGGAGATTGCAGGATCGCCGCAGGCTGGATGATTTGTGCCAGCTTGCCCGCCTCGGGTGCCGTCAACTGGCTGCTGGTCGGAACAGGGATCAGACCTGCTGCAATCGCCCCCAGAAACGCCAGCGGAAAATCGACGGTATTTCCCAGCCGCAACATCACGCGGTCACCGGGCTTTAATCCGGCGTTCAGAAGCCCCGTGCCTGTCCCCAAAGCGGCCGCGCGCAGTTTGCCATAACTCCAACGTTCCGCGCCAGACAACGCCAATACAGCAAGGGCGATCTTGTCATCGGCAGCCCCACTGCCGTCCAGAACATAGGCGGCCATATTGAACGGATCGGGGCAGGGCGGTTGTGAGGTCGGCGTGGTGATTGATTTCATGGCACTTGGCTAAGGCGGCGCAGGCGCAGTTGCAAGAGTAAGGGCGCCGGATTACAGAACCTTCATGACAAACAAAGACCCCAAACAGCTGATCCGCGTTGCCCGTGACTCCGAAGAGGAGGTGCCCGTCGCGCCCCTCGACCTCGGGGTCCGCGTGCGCGAGCTGCGCAAAGAGCGCGACTGGACACTGGAGCAAGCCGCCCAGAAGGCCGGTTTGGCCCGTTCCACCCTGTCCAAGATCGAGAACGGCCAGATGTCCCCGACTTACGAGGCGCTGAAGAAGCTGGCCGTGGGTCTTGGGATCAGTGTGCCGCAGCTGTTCACGCCGCCACACAAGTCACAGGTCAATGGCCGGATGACGTCGACCAAATCGGGCGAGGGGGCGGCCTTTACCACCACGACCTACGAGCACGAGCTCTTGGCCGAGAGCCTAACCAAGAAGACGATGCTGCCCTACCGCGCCCGCATCCGCGCACGCTCTATGGATGAATTCGACGGCTGGGTGCGGCACGACGGCGAAGAGTTTCTGTATGTCCTGACCGGCACCATCAAGCTGTTCACAGAATTCTACGAGCCCATCGAAATGAAGCGCGGGGACAGCGCCTATTACGATGGGACCATGGGGCATAACGTTGTCTCGACCAGCGCAGAGGACGCCACGATTCTGTGGGTCACTTCGCTGGTCTGAACGTTACAGCTTGCCGATGCGCTTGAGGGCGGCGTTCGCTTCGCCCTCGTCCATGATTTCGAAGCTATGCTTGAGAAAGGCTTTGGCGCGGCGCAGAAGGCTTTCGTAGACCGATTCCAGCGTGGCCTCGCCTGCCATGGGGTCAGGGGTCAGCCAGATACCGCGCGGTGCACCTGCAGGCCATTTCGGCGCCTTGTAGGCGGACAGATCGCACAGGCCGATCACCACATCCACTGGCACTGCGCTCGGGCCAGTAAACGCCTCCCAGCTTTGGGGATCCAGATCCGCGATGCCATGATCGCGGGACTCCAGCAGGTCCAACACAGCAGTCGGCACCGACTCAGCTGGCGCTGGTCCGGCGGAATAAGCAGTCATGCGCTGGGGGGATAGATCGTTAAGGATCGATTCCAACAGGATCGAACGGGCATCATTGCCCGCACATAACACGAGAATGTTCATTTGTTTCCCGAAGTCAAAAACTGGCGGCACAGTACGCCTGCCCGCCAGCTCTGCCTAGAGGAATAATGTCAGAACAGACCCCGAACGGCGCGTGCGCTGTCCGCGATATCAAGGCCCACGCCTTCGACCGTGTTACATGCGGTCAAACCGGCAAGCAGCGTCAACAGAACAAGGGTCTTCATTTCGGTCTTCCTCAGTCTTCTTCGTACCACCAGACGTCTGGCATGAAATCCATCCAATCGCCATAGATCGGCAGGGTGTCCGGATACTTCAGGTGACGGTCATGGGCGATCCAGCTGACATTCCAATTGTAGAACGGGATGACATACCGGCCCGTGGTCAACACCCGGTCCAGCGCCTGCGTCGCGGCGACGAAATCATCGTTGCTTTCTGCGTTCAAGATGTCGCCGATCAGCCCATCCACTGCCGCGCTTTCGATGCCGATCATGTTGTAGCTGCCTTGAGTGCCGGCGGCGTCAGAGCCCCAGTAAAGGTACTGTTCGTTGCCCGGGCTCAGGGACACACCACGGCGGTAATAGGTCATGTCATAGTCAAATGCGTCGGTGCGTTCCTGATACTGGGCCGCATCGATCACACTTATAGTCGCCTGAATCCCAAGGCTCTCGAGGTGCTTGGCAAAGATATCGCTTATGCTCTCGACTTCGCTGCTGCCCTGACGAAGAAGAATTTCGAAGGTAAAGGGTTCGCCATCCGCATTCTTGAGCACACCGTCGCTGCCCACGGTCCAACCAGCCTCTTCGAGCAGGGCTGTGGCAGTGCGCAGGTTCTTGCGATTACGTTCAGAGCCGTCCGAAACGGGCAGGTCATAGCCTTCGATCGCGCCGGGCAGCAGGGCGTCCTGATACTGGGTCAGATACTCCAGCACGCGGCCCTCTGCGGGGCCATGCTGCATCGACAGCAGGGAGTTCGAGAAATACGAGGTGATCCGCTTCTGCTTGCCGCCATTCAAGGCTTGATTGATGAATTCGAAGTTGAACGCCTGCATCATCGCTTCGCGCACGCGCCAGTCGTCAAAAGGTGCCTCGCGGGTGTTCATGGCCAATCCGGTGATCCCGCTGGGGCGCTGGTGCGGGATTTCGGATTTTACGACATCGCCGCGCTGAACTGCCGGGAAATCATAGACGGTGTCCCACTTTTGTCCGTTCGTCTCGCGGAAGGCATTCAGTTCGCCCGCCTTGAACGCTTCGAACATCACGGCGCCGTCGCCATAGAATTCCATCCGCAACTCGTCGACATTGTTGGTGCCGCGGCGGAAGGGAATGTCCTGACCCCAGTAATCTTCGTTCCGCTTTAGGCTCACGTAGCGGCCCGTCTCGTAGCTGTCGATCACATAGGGCGCGGTAGTGATCGGGATCACATTCACACCGGCGTCCTCAAAGGGCACTTCGTCGAACTGCGCCTTTTTCAGGATCGGGCGCATCCCGATCAGCAGCGCCAGCTCGGGGTTGTCGTCGTTGAACGTGAACTTGATCTTGCGCTCGCCGGTCTGCTCCATGCTTTCGACCTTGGACCAGACGCCAAGGTAGCGCGGATGACCCACAGTGCCGAGCGTTTCGTAGGACCACATCACGTCCTCGACCGTTAGCGGCGTACCATCGCTAAACGTGACATTGTCGCGCAAGGTGAACTCGACCCAACTACGGTCTTCGGCGGTTTCAATCGTCTCGGCCAAGAGCCCGTAGAGCGCAAAAGGTTCGCCCCAGTTACGCCCCATCAAGCTCTCGTAAGCCACGAAACGTAACTGCCACGGCACGCTGCCTTTGGCCTGATGGGGGTTCAAACTGTCGAAGCTTCCGGTCTCTCCCATGACCACGCGGCCGCCCTTGGGGGCTTCGGGATTTACGTAAGGCAGAGATTCGAATCCCTCTGGCAGTGCAGGGGCGCCGTACATGGCAATCCCATGCATGGGGTCAGCCCACGCGCTTTGCGTCAATAGGGCCAGAGCGCCCACCATGGTCGTGAATGCCGGTTTCTTCCTTAAAAACAATGCCACGTAAGCCTCTCCTCGGGTGCTGTGCGGATCAATCAGGTAAAATCCTAGACACCGTTCTGTGTCTTTTCAAACTTTTAGCTTGGAGAGCGGCGCGCAATTGCTTATACAGAAATCACTGCTCGATAGGTTTCTTGCCTGTATGAAACCTGCCTCAATACTTGCGCCGGCCTTGTGCCGGCGTTTTTTTTCGCTGTCACATCATTGACATAACGCGGTTTTTTGCCGCCGGACGCGAAGTATCTGTGGAACTGAAGCCGCCCCAATGAACTTAATGCAGTGATAGGAATCGATTCTGCGCCTGCACGGACAATGCGCACAATCGTCGTCATTTCATAAGGGGGAATTTATGACTTTGAAGGGCAAAACCGCTGTCGTGACCGGCTCGAACTCGGGGATTGGTTTGGGCGTGGCGCGTGAGCTAGCCAAGGCTGGCGCAGATGTCGTCCTGAATTCGTTTACCGACAACGAAGAGGATCACAAGCTCGCCTCTGATATGTCCGAGGAATTCGGTGTATCTGTAACTTATATTAAGGCCGACATGTCCAAGGCCGACGAATGCCGCGCCCTGATCGACAAGGCCGGCAAGTGCGATATCCTCGTGAACAACGCTGGCATCCAGTTCGTCAAAGGCATTGATGAGTTCCCCGTCGAGAAGTGGGATGCGATCATCGCGATCAACCTCAGCTCGGCCTTCCATACCACTGCCGCGGCGCTACCGAAAATGCGCGAGGCCGGCTGGGGCCGCATCGTAAATATCGCGTCGGCGCACGGCCTGACCGCTAGCCCTTATAAATCGGCCTACGTTGCCGCCAAGCACGGCGTTGTGGGCCTGACCAAGGTGACCGCGCTCGAGACAGCGCAGGAGCCCATTACGGCAAATGCGATCTGCCCGGGCTACGTGCTGACCCCGCTGGTCGAGGCGCAGATCCCCGACACCATGGAAAAATACGACATGAGCCGCGAGGACGTGATCAAGAATGTCATGCTCGAGCGCCAGCCGTCCAAGGAATTCGCCACCGTCGAAGAGCTGGGAGGCACAGCCGTGTTCCTGTGTTCGGATGCGGCCAAGCAGATCACCGGCACCACCATCAGCGTGGACGGCGGCTGGACGGCACTCTAATTTCTGGCGCGGGCGTACCCTGTGTGCGCCCGCTCACGGCCAAGGGAGGGGACATTTTCATAGCAGCGAAAGGCTGAACGACTATGGCACCCGACCGCATCAACACTTTTCTAGGCCAAGGCTCCAAGACGAATACCCCGAACATGAAACGCATCAATCTTGCCCTTCAAGGCGGCGGCGCGCATGGCGCCTATACATGGGGCGTTCTGGACAAGATCCTCGAACATGACGACATCGAGATCGCGTCCATGTCCGGCACCTCTGCAGGTGCGATGAACGCAGCTGCGGTCAAGTCCGGAATGATCAAAAACGGCCGCCAGGGCGCGCGGGACATGCTGGCCTTTCTCTGGGGCCAGATCGCGGGGATCGAGGATTTCCGCATCCCCAGCTGGATGACCGGTTACGTGCTGACGCCCGGCCAGCTGTCGAAAACCATCGAAATGAGTGCGCCCTACGTGTGGGCCGACCTCGTGTCGCGGATGATGACGCCCTATGCGTGGGGCCCGTTCTATCAGAACCCGCTACAGAAAATCGTGGAGTCTTTTGACTTTGACTGCGTGTGCAGCAGCGCAGGACCAGAGGTGTTCATCTGCGCCACCAACGTCCGCTCTGGCAAAGTAAAGGTCTTCAGCGGCGAAGAACTGAGCAGCGACGTGATCCTAGCCTCGGCTTGCCTGCCCACGCTGTTCAAAGCGGTCGAGATCGAAGATCCAGCGACAGGGGAAACAGAGGCCTATTGGGACGGCGGCTATACGGGCAATCCAGCTCTGTTTCCGATGTTCGAACCGCACCTGCCGCAGGACATTGTGATCGTGAACATCAACCCGATTCACCGCGACGAAGTCCCGAAGTCACCGCAAGAAATTCAAAACCGAATCAATGAGATAAGCTTTAATGCTTCACTCTTGCGCGAACTCAGGGCGATCTCGTTCGTCCAGGAATTGATAGAAGACGGCGCCATTACGACCAACCAGATGAAGGACGTCTACGTGCACATGATTGCCGATGACCAGATGATGAACAATCTGTCAGTGGCAACAAAACTGGTGCCGACGCCTTATGTCATTCAAGAGTTGCGCGATGCAGGGCGCGATGCAGCCGAGCAGTTCTTGGTCGAGCACAAAGATAAGCTGAACATGAAGGGCAGCGTCGATCTGCCCTCAATGTTTGCCTAATTTGCGGTGCGCCCGCGCTTCTTCGATGGGCGTGGGCACCGCTTTATCCTCTGGCGGATAAACCAGACCGGCCGAGATCACGAGTTTGGCCGCGTCCTCGATCGACATATCCAGTTCGATCACCTCGGATTCCGGAAAGAACAGCAAGAAGCCCGATGTCGGGTTCGGCGTTGTGGGCACGAACACACTGATCAGCTTCTCCATCGTATCCGGGCGGCGCGAAATCTCGCCCTTGGCATCGGTCGAGATGAAACCGACCGCCCAAATCCCACGGCGCGGATACTCGATCAGGCAGGCCTTCTCAAAGCTGCGCTCTGACTGGGCAAAAACCGTCTCGGCCAGTTGCTTCAACCCCGAATAGATCGAGCGCACCACCGGCATACGGTCCACTTGGCGTTCGGTCCATCGGATGAAGGACCGACCGATCAGACCCTTGGCAATCCAGCCGGTCAGAATGGTGAACAACAAGAAGAAGATAACACCGACGCCGCGGATGTTGATCGAGGTGTCTTCGCCGAACCAATGCTGAAAGAACTCTTCGGGATGGTAGGCGCGGGGCACAAACGGCATGACAAAACTGTCAACCCAACCGATCACCGTCCAGATCAACCAGACGGTCAAGCCGACAGGCGCGATCACGACGATCCCAGTAAAAAAGTTCGATCTGAGACGGGCAAACAGGCCCGGCTTGCGAGGAGTCGGGTGGTCTTCGTCGAAAGGCGTCGTCATATCCTGAACAATCCGAGGGCGTGTTACCGCGAACTTATGTACTGGTCCGCGGCTTCACAACGGCTGAATGCGACTATCCTGCAAAAAGCCGCATCACGCTGTCAGAGAGCGTGCAATCGCGGCAGCCAAACGGGCATTATTGAGCACAAGCGCGATGTTCGCCTCGAGAGAGCGACCCTCGGTCAGTTCAAAAATCCGCTGCAACAAAAAGGGCGTAACGGCTTTGCCGATGATACCTTGCGCTTCGGCTTCAGAAAGCGCCGCGCTGATAATGGGAGCCAGTTCTTCGGCTGCGATTTCGTCAGAGACGGGGATCGGGTTCGCGACCAATTGGCCGCCAGGCAGGCCCATGGCGATCCGCGTTTTCTGCGCGTTGGCAATGTCTTCGGCGGTGTCCATGCGCAAGGGCGCAGTCATACCGCTGCTGCGCGACCAGAAGGCGGGGAAGTCGTCTTGGCCATAGGCGATCACCGGCACACCGTTGGTTTCCAGAACCTCGAGTGTTTTGGGCAGATCGAGGATGGCTTTGGCGCCCGCCGCGACAACGGTTACGGGGGTGTGCGCCAGTTCATTCAGGTCCGCCGAGATGTCAAAGCTGGTTTCAGCGCCGCGATGCACGCCGCCAATTCCGCCCGTCGCAAAGACACCGATCCCCGCAAGGTGCGCGCAAATCATGGTCGCAGCCACTGTGGTTGCGCCGGTTCCGCCTGTAGCAATACAGGCCGCGATGTCTGCGCGGGACAGCTTGGCGCAGTCTTTGGTCTGGCCCAGATCTTCGAGTTGCGCGTCCGTCAGACCCGCGTGGATGTGTCCGCCAATCACTGCGATGGTTGCAGGCACGGCCCCGGCCTCGCGGATGGTTTCCTCGACCTTGCGCGCGGTTTCCACATTCTGAGGATAGGGCATCCCGTGGGTGATGATCGTGCTTTCCAGCGCGACGATGGGGCGGTTTTCCGCTTTGGCCGCAGCGACTTCGGGCGAAAAGGTGATGTCAATCATAGGGGGTCTCTCCGGAAACGTGCGCGGCGGCGGCGGCCTGAGCGGCCATGAGCGCCGCCTCTCGGTCCGCGCCCCGTGCTTCGGCCACGATGTGCGCAGCCATGAAACTGTCGCCCGCGCCGGTGACGCGTGTCACCAAGACTTCGGGCGGTTGACGGGTGATGATGCCCTCGGCACTGCCGTCTGCGGATGCGCGCCCGCCGTCTGTGACCAGCGCGCGTTTCGCGCCGCGTTTCACCATGCCTTCTGCGGCGGCGGCGGCATCTGGAAATTCGGTCTGGCACAGCAAACCGGCCTCTTCGAGGTTCACATACAAGGTCGCATTGCCAGCCTCGACCAAGGGCAAAAGCCGTGTCGCCTTGCCCGGAGAGGCGGGCGCAACCCGCAGATCGGCCCGCTGAAATACATGATCGACCGCGATCTGGGCCAAAAGAGCCTCTGTCAGATTGCCATCAAGGGCGATGAACCCGCCATACGGCGCGCCAGCGCTGCCCAATGTGCCGTCCGTCATTGGGCGCAGGATCTTGTCACCAGCCTCTTCCAACGAATGGGCGTCCGCGATGGCGGCTATCAGGCCGTTTGCGCCTTCGACCGCCATATAAATATCTGTGGGTAGATCCTCGGACAGGTAGATGTGATCGGTAATCAGCCCGCGGCGGCGGCAATCGGCCAGCAGCTCTTGGCCCGCGGGGTCATTTCCGACAGCAGAGAGCAGGGCAGGGGTCATTCCCTGACGGCGCAAGGTCATCGCGATATTCAGCGCCACGCCCCCCGGCACGCGGATGATACGGCCCGGCACATCGCTGCCCTGCCGCATGTGGCTAGACGACCGGCCGATGATGTCCCACAGCACGGAGCCGATGCACAGGATTTCTGGTGTCGAAGTCATAACGGCCTCTTGCCGATACACGCCGCGCGGCGCAAGGATTTTTTACCGAACGGTAAAGGTGAGTGCGGCCCAGAGGCTCTCCCAGACGATTCCGTTGGCTTCGGCGGTCGCCGCATCTGGTTCACGCATGACAACCGAATCCAGCAAATAAACGTGCTCGGGTTTGACCGGAACTGCGCCAATTCCATTTTCGTCAGTGCGCGTCGTCGTGATTTTCACTGTGCCGTCCGGGGCGCGTTCAAAGATCTCGATCTGGGCATCCGGCCGGAGTGCGCCCTGATAGTAAAGCTCCACATCCATGACCCCGTCAAAATCCGGCTGATAGGGGTTGTCGCGTGCGACAAGCTCGATTTCCATCCCTAGGTTGCTGTCCGCCCCTTGCGCGTCCCCAACCGCGACCAGAGCCTTGGAAAACCGGGTATAGCCCTCGGAGAACCCCGTTTCAGGCAGACCGCGCGCTTCGTGCTGTTCCAAAACCTCGGGGAAGTCTTTGTGCGTGCAAAAGTTCCGGAACTTCTCGGCCTCAGTGTAATTTAGTTTGTTCTGCGTCGACACGTAGGCCAGCACGGCCAGCCCGTCTTCGGAAGGCATCATAGATACTGCGGGGATATCCCCAAGCCGCCCATCAACAGGCAACACATTGCGATCTATGACCAAATCCAGCCTCTGTTGCTTTGCGGGCATATAGGCCAGACGAAATCCGGAAAAGCCCTCGCCGTTACGGATGTCTGCCTCTAGGGTCTGCCCAGAAGTGATTTGATAGTTTCGTGGTTCGAGCCATGTCTCATGGGCATAGGCCCCTTGGGCGAATAGACTTAAACAGACTGAGGTAATTGGGATGAAGCGCATTTTCGGGTCCAACGTTTTGGGTACCATCAGGGTGTGGCTTGTCGCTGCGGTGTCAAGTGCCGTACTCGCCAGCGGTGCCCAAGCACATGAGGTGACGCCGGCGATTGCTGACCTGACTGTAACCGATGGGCAGGTGACTTTGGACATCCGCGCCAATCTGGAGGCGTTCATTGCAGGCATTGACCTCGCCGCGCTCGAAGACACCAACGAGTCCGATGGCTCTGACGAATATGACCGGCTGCGCGCCTTGCCCGCGACAGAGCTGTCGACCGAGATGCGCCGCATCTGGCCACGCTTTGCAGAGGATATGCGGATTATCACTGACGCTGGACCGATCCAGGAAACCCTTCTTGATATAACGGTAGAGCCGACGCCGGATCTGGAACTGCCTCGCGTCAGCACATTGCACATCACCGCGGAACTCCCCCCGAGTGCCACCAACGTGCAGGTGGACTGGCCCGCCAGTTACGGTGCGCTGGTGGTCCGTCAACAAGGGGTCGAGAACCCCTATACCGGCTATCTGACCGATGGCACGCCGAGCGAACCGATCGAAATCGCAGGCGGCCAAGCGCAAACCGGCCTGCAAGCGTTCCTGAGCTATATTCCGGTTGGCTTTGACCACATCCTGCCCAAAGGACTCGACCATATTCTTTTCGTCTTGGGGCTCTTCTTCTTGTCCACCCGCATGGGGCCGCTTCTGTGGCAAATCTCGGCCTTTACGTTGGCACACACGGTCACCTTGGCGCTTGGCGCACTGGGGCTGGTGTCTGTGCCCGGTAGCATCGTAGAGCCACTGATTGCCGCCTCCATTACCTTTGTCGCGGTCGAAAACATCTTGTCCAAGGGGTTCAGCCCGTGGCGTCCCGCGGTGGTGTTCGTTTTTGGCCTGCTGCACGGGCTTGGCTTTGCCTCGGTGCTTGGCGAGTTTGGCCTGCCGCAGGATCAGTTCATTCCCGCGCTTATCGGCTTTAACGTCGGGGTCGAGGTCGGACAGCTGACCGTGATCGCCATCGCCTTCCTAGCGGTGGGGCTGTGGTTTGGATCCAAGCCCTGGTATCGAGCGTATATTGCCATCCCAGCCAGCGCGGTTATCGGTCTAATCGGGGCCTATTGGTTCCTCGAGCGCACCATTCTGGCCTGATCAAAGGCGAACAGGCAATTAAATCGGGCAGGGGGCTTGTCAATCAGGCCCTTTGCCTTTAAACGCACGCGCACTGAAATCCGCTGGCTGGGTTTTTGGGCCTATGAGGGAGAAATCCTCATATGTCCGCCGGTTGGACCATATGGTCCCTCACCCCAGCCGAGGCATGAAACCGGAAAGGATATAGGACATGGCTCTTCCTGAGTTCTCCATGCGCCAACTGCTTGAAGCAGGCGTACACTTTGGCCACCAGACCCAGCGCTGGAACCCCCGTATGGGCGAGTTCATCTACGGTGCGCGTAACGGCATCCACATTCTCGACCTGACCCAGACTGTTCCCATGCTGGACCAAGCCCTGAAGGTCGTCCGTGATACTGTCGCCAAAGGCGGCCGCGTTCTGTTCGTTGGCACCAAGCGTCAGGCGGCTCAGCCCGTTGCAGACGCTGCTGAAAAGTGCGCACAGTACTACATGAACCACCGCTGGCTCGGCGGCACTCTGACCAACTGGAAAACTGTTTCGCAGTCGATCCAGCGTCTGAAGAACATCGACGAAGCCATGGAAGGCGGCGCCGAAGGTCTGACCAAGAAAGAGCGCCTGCAGATGGAGCGCGAGCAGACCAAACTGCAAGCGTCGCTCGGTGGTATCCGCGAGATGGGCGGCGTTCCTGACCTGCTGTTCGTCATCGACGTGAAAAAAGAGCAGCTGGCCATCCAGGAAGCCAACAAGCTGGGTATCCCTGTTGTTGCTGTCGTCGACACCAACTGCAACCCCGCAGGCATCGACTACATCATCCCCGGCAACGACGACGCGGCCCGTGCAATCGCACTGTACACCGATCTGGTGTCGCGCGCTGCTCTGGACGGCATGACCGCTCAGCTGGGTGCTGCTGGCGTTGACCTCGGCGAGCTGGAAGCTGGCCTCGAGGAAGAGCTCGGCGAAAACGCATAAGCGTTTACAAAACTGACATCGGGCGCGGTTAAGTCCGCGCCCAAGCCCTTTATTCAGGGCGTTGACCCCGACATTGAGAGGAGCCTTATCATGGCGATCACTGCAGCACAGGTAAAAGAACTGCGCGAGATGACCGGCGCAGGCATGATGGATGCCAAAAAAGCGCTGACCGAAACCGACGGCGACATGGACGCCGCTGTTGACTGGCTGCGCACCAAAGGTCTGGCGAAAGCTGCCAAGAAATCGGGCCGTACCGCTGCGGAAGGTCTGGTCGCTGTGAAGGTCGAAGGCGGCAAAGGTGTGGCTGTTGAAGTCAACGCCGAGACCGACTTTGTTGCGAAGAACGCAGAATTCCAGGCAATGGTTACCGACATCGCCGGCGCCGCCATCAACGTTTCCGACGTTGACGCGCTGAAAGCAGCCGACGTCGACGGCAAAACCGTTGAGACCTTGATCACCGACAAGATCGCAAAAATCGGCGAGAACATGACCCTGCGCCGCATGGCGTCGGTCGAAGCAGAAAACGTCGTGTCCTACGTGCACAACGCAGCTGCAGACGGCATGGGCAAAATCGGTGTTCTGGTTGCCATGAACGGCGGCGACGAAGCATTCGGCCGTCAGGTTGCCATGCACATCGCCGCAGCGAACCCCGCAGCTCTGAACGAAGATGCGCTGGACGCAGCTTTCGTTGAAAAAGAGCGTCAGGTTCAGATCGACATCGCGCGCGAGTCGGGCAAGCCCGAGCAGGTCATCGAAAAGATGATCGAAGGCCGCATGAAGAAGTTCCTCGCGGAAAACACCCTGCTGGGTCAGGCGTTCGTTGTGAACCCCGATCTGACCGTCGAAGCAGCGGCCAAAGAAGCTGGCGCAACCATCGTCGCATACGTGCGCATGGAAGTTGGCGAAGGCATCGAGAAAGTCGAAGAGGACTACGCTGCCGAAGTTGCGAAGCTGGCCAACGGCTAAGCCGCGACACATCGCGAATTATGGGGCAGGGGGTGCGTATGCGCCCCCTTTTCCTTTGCCTGATTGCCCCATTTTCTGACGCGGCAGGGTACGCCATCGCTCCTAACTTTGGGCAAAAAAAGGGGCACCGGAACAAGTCCGGTGCCCTAAGAAAAACGCCCCGAGGGATGGGGATATACGAGGCGCGAATGCCGGATCAGGGGCAGAAAATTTCCCCCAAACCGACGGGTCTATACGACCACCCAAGCAGGCTGGCTAGCAATCTCTAGCATCTCTACCCGGTGTTCCCTGGCCAAAGCCACCACTCACGGAACATACTTTTGATGCCAGATTTCCGTAACGTCAGTTAAGTCAGGTATTCCCTACCTTGCGCTAGAAAGTCGAAAAAACCTCTTATTTACTGACTGTTACAGGCGTCACTGTTCCAAGATGAACATCTGATTTTGAAAGGCTGCTTTTAGAACCGCTTGGGCCGTTGTTTCCACATTGAGAGATTCACGAGCAAGACGTAAGTGCTTCTCAACTGTAGCGGATGTGAGGCCCATCAAGATCGCAATGTCCTGCGTTGTCTTGCCATCTCCGACCCATTGCAGTGCTTCGCGCTGACGCTTTGTCAGGCTGCGCGTGGGCGGCGTGTAGGGCAGGCTGGTGATCTTCAGGTGGGCCACGTTATTGGCCAAAATAATGTCACGCCCGTGCTGCTCCCAGATCGCATCAACATCTCTTTGGCTCAGGCCATCGCGTGCCGTCAGCGCGGTCGCTCCTTTGGAGCGCTGCGACACCGACTTAAACGAGATCGTGTAGCCAGCATTGACGCCCATCTTTCGATTGAAGTCTACCACGCGCATCTCACTGTTTGTTAGCGTGCCGCTTTCAACCATATCGGCCATCAGGCTCCAGCTGCAGGCGCCTTCGTGTTCCAATGCCCATTTGACCATCGGCGCATGAAAATAGAACCCGTCATTGATAAATGGCTCGATGTATTCAGGCTGGTGCGTGGTCAGGATCAGGAAGTCATTCGGATCTCCCAGAGAGTACCCGCTGCGATAGTGAGTCAGGCCATAGATCAATCGGTCAAACCCGTAGTCTGCCATGCGCTCTGAATGCAGCAGCCAAAGCTCCTCTAGGGATTGAGCATCGGTGATGGCCTCGAGGTGGGATGACATGGAAATCATCGGGCAAACCTTACCTTGTTTTCGGGTCTCGTGACGTCTAGGCCTGTCCGAACGCAATTCATCTGATCAAAAAGCGTTTCGCAAATGACCGGAACCATCCCGGGAGTGAACAATTAGAACCAAGGAACACTCAGGCCTCGCGATCAAACTTACACGAGGATGTGCTCCGCACTGTATCGCCTAAATCCCTGCATGATCGCCATTTTACAAACTGGATAGCGACAAATTTGAGAAAGTCGGCGGCATTCAACGTGCCTTGTTGTACCGAGCTAACGGTTGTGTGATCAAGGCCGTTCACACGCAATCACCGCGCTAAATAGGAATAGTCCTTATTTAAATAGTGATTTGTTGCGACCAGATGGAACGATCTGAACTCCACGCAGCACTTATTTAACATAATCCTGATTATCGGTGCTATAGACGGATTAGATCTAAGGCCCCACAGCTATCCGGTTGCACAGTCGAATACAGATAAAAAAGTTATCCAGCTGATAGCGCGCTGGCAAAAAGAAAGGACGGCCCGAAAGCCGTCCTGCCTAATACCGTTTCCGAACTGTGATCAACCAAGCGCATAGCCCGCGCCGCGCACGGTCCGAACC
Source organism: Donghicola sp. XS_ASV15 (assembly GCF_041224595.1). Lineage (NCBI taxonomy): Bacteria > Pseudomonadati > Pseudomonadota > Alphaproteobacteria > Rhodobacterales > Roseobacteraceae > Donghicola > Donghicola sp. XS_ASV15. Next base: position 255,803 of record NZ_JBGFGN010000162.1, read on the forward strand.
GGATCTTCGCCGCCGTGTTGGCACAGCGCCTTGCGAAGCCGCCCGATGTGGACGTCAACGGTGCGCGTATCAACATAGATGTCGCGGCCCCAGACACGATCCAAGAGCTGCTCGCGGCTCCAGACACGCCCCGGCTTTTCCATGAACGTTGTCAGCAGACGGAACTCTGTCGGCCCCAACTTCAAGGTTTTCTCGTCGCGAAAGACTTTGTGCGTTTCGGCATCCAGAACGATGTCTTCGTATTCCAGCTTCACACCCACGGTCGAAGGACGCGTGCGGCGCAACTGGGTACGCACACGCGCCATGAGTTCGACCACAGAGTATGGCTTGATCACGTAATCATCAGCGCCAGTCTCAAGACCGCGTACGCGGTCCACCTCTTCAGAGCGCGCAGAGAGCATGATGACAGGAATGTCACGTGTGTCGGCACGGGATTTCAAACGCCGGCACACTTCGATGCCAGACACATTCGGCATCATCCAGTCCAACACGATCAAGTCCGGACGATCTTCGTCCACGACCATCAGACCCTCTTCGCCGTTCTCGGCACGGATCACGCGAAAGCCTTCGGCTTCTAGGTTGTAAGTCAAGACTTCGCGTTGCGCCGGTTCGTCTTCAACAACCAAGACAGTGGGTTGCTCAGCACTCATCTATCTAGCCCTTAGTCGTCGTTGTTCGCCATCGGATCGCCATGCACTTCGTATGGTGTGCTGTCGGCCTTGGGGCGATCTTCTTCGGGGTATTTGCCGGTGCTCACATAGATCACCTGTTCGGCCAAAGCGGTCACGTGGTCGCCCATACGCTCGATGTTCTTGGCGATGAAATGCAGGTGCATGCAAGCCGTGATGTTACGCGGGTCTTCCATCATAAAGGTCAGGAATTCGCGGAACAGCGCGTTGTACATCTGGTCGACTTCTTTGTCGCGATTGATGACGACCTGAGCGAGCTCGGGATCGCGCTGGATATAGGCATCCAGAGCGTCCTTGAGCATCAGTTCGACCTCACGTGCCATGCGGCGGACCGCGCCGGACGAGCCCTCGATCGGGGTCATCTGAAGCAAGACCCCTGCCCGCTTGGCGATGTTTTTTGCATAATCGCCAATACGTTCAAGGTTGTTGCTCATCTTCATCACAGAGAGAACAACGCGCAGGTCGCTGGCCGCGGGCGCGCGGCGCGCGATCACGGTTGCGGTCTCTTCGTTGATCTGTTCCATCATGGCGTCGATGGCTTTATCGCCCTGACGAACCTTTTCGGCCAGATCTTCGTCGCGCAACTCAAGCGCTTTGGCGCAGTCCAAAATCGCAGTTTCAACGAGGCCGCCCATCTTGACGATCAGGGCCTGAACGCCTTCGAGGTCGCGATCGTAGGACGATACGATGTGTTGAGAGTCAGTCATCATTGAGATCCTTATCCGATACGGCCGGTGATGTAGGACTCGGTGCGGCTGTCCTGCGGGTTGGTAAAGATTTGACCGGTGTCACCAAACTCGACCAAGTTACCAAGATGGAAGAACGCGGTTTTCTGGCTGACACGCGCCGCCTGCTGCATCGAGTGCGTGACGATCACAACCGAGTACTGGTCGCGCAGCTCGTCAATCAGCTCTTCGACTTGGCTGGTGGCGATGGGGTCCAGCGCCGAGCAAGGCTCGTCCATCAGCAGAACTTCAGGCTCAGTCGCCACAGCGCGCGCGATGCACAGACGCTGCTGCTGGCCGCCCGAGAGACCGGTGCCCGGTGCATGCAGACGGTCTTTGACTTCATTCCAGATGGCGCCGCGGCGCAGTGCCTTCTCGACGATCTCGTCCAGATCGGCCTTGTTTTTGGCCAAACCGTGAATACGGGGACCATAGGCGATGTTGTCATAGATCGACTTGGGGAACGGGTTCGGCTTCTGGAACACCATGCCAACCTTGGCGCGCAGCTGCACGGGATCGACGCGCTTGTCGTAGATGTTTTCACCGTCCAGTTCGATGTCACCCTCGACACGGCAGATGTCGATGGTGTCGTTCATGCGGTTCAGGCAGCGCAGGAAAGTGGACTTGCCGCAGCCCGACGGGCCGATGAATGCGGTGACCGTGCGCGCCGGAATTTCGATGTTCACGTCCTTGATAGCGTGGGTATCGCCGTAAAAGACTTGGACGTTGCGGGCCGAAATTTTGGTGTCTTGCTGAGCCACATTACGCTCCAGATTCGGGTTGTCGTACATAATCGTTATCCTATTCTTACCAGCGGCGCTCGAAACGTCGGCGAAGGATGATGGCAATGATGTTCATCGTGATAAGGAACACCAGCAGAATGATAATGCCGCCCCAAGCACGTTCGTAATATGCGGGGTCAGCACGCTTGGCCCATTCGTAGATCTGCGCGGGCATCGCGGAGTTCGGGTCCATGAAACCAGCAATCGGCCCCGTGGGATAGTTCGACGCGATGTAGCCCACCATACCGATCAGCAAGAGCGGTGCAGTTTCACCGAGTGCTTGGGCCAAACCGATGATGGTGCCGGTCAGAATGCCGGGCATCGCCAAGGGCAGCACGTGGTGGAACACCGACTGCATCTTGGACGCGCCAAGGCCCAAGGCCGCATCACGGATCGACGGCGGCACCGATTTCAGCGAGGCGCGGGTCGAGATGATGATGGTTGGCAGGGTCATCAGGGTCAGAACCAGACCACCGACCAGAGGGGCAGACTGCGGCAGACCGGCGAACTGGATAAATACGGCCAGACCCAGAATACCGAACACGATGGATGGGACGGCGGCAAGGTTCGAGATATTCACCTCGATCAAGTCCGTCCATTTGTTCTGGGGCGCGAATTCCTCGAGGTAGATCGAGGCTGCAACGCCGATGGGCAGCGACAGGATCAGCACCACCAGCATCATGAACAGCGAGCCCAGCATGGACACGCCCATGCCTGCCTGCTCGGGGCGGCTTTCGGAGGCATCTGCACCAGTAATGAAGGACCAGTTAAACTCGCGCTTCACCACGCCTGCTGCGCGCAACTCATCGACGATATCAAGGTGAACAGCGTCGATATTCTTGTCTCGCGAAATGCTCTCGCGGGTCACGCGGCCCTTCAGGTAGCCATCCACGCGGCTTGCCGCCAGAATGCGGAAGTCCACGGTCTGACCAATCAAGTCGGGGTTCGAAATCACCATATCGCGGACCTGCGCGGCCGCGCTGGCCGAGATCAGCGCCTTGGTCGCGCTTGCTTTCTCAAGCGGATTATCCCCCATCTCTGCAGAGATGCTCTCATAGATCGCCTGCTGGATCAGAGGGTTGTAGCCAAAGGTCGAGACCTTCTTGATTTCTTCAGGGTCGCGGTTGCCGTTCTTGTCCAGCTTGGCTTCGTCCAGATAGACAGGCACTTCGATAAAGGTCTGTTGGAAGGCGCCGATACCGTTGAACAGAATGGTCGACAGCAGAATGATCAGGAACACCAGACCAGTCAGAATTGCGCCCATGCCGTACATCTTGAAACGGGCTTCAGAGGCGTTGCGCTTTTTGACGCGCGGGCTGACGGTCAGGATCGAGGATTTCGGGGGGTTATTGGTCGCGTCGGTCATTACTCGTACTGCTCCCGATATTTGCGCACGATATACAGCGCGAGGACATTGAGGCCGAGCGTCATGACGAACAGGGTCATGCCGAGGGCAAAAGCAACAAGCGCTTCGGGGCTTGCAAAGTCCGCGTCGCCGGTCAACTGGCTGACGATCTTGGCGGTGACGGTGGTCATCGCCTCGAGGGGGTTCATGGACAGGCGGGCCGCGGCTCCTGCCCCAAGCACCACGATCATGGTTTCACCAATCGCGCGGCTGGCAGCCAGGAGGATCGCACCAACGATGCCGGGCAAAGCTGCGGGCAGAACCACTTGCTTGACGGTTTCGGATTTCGTCGCGCCAAGACCCAGTGAGCCGTCGCGCATGGATTGAGGAACGGCGTTGATGATGTCGTCGGACAGCGAGCTGACAAAGGGGATCAGCATGATGCCCATCACCAGACCTGCGGTGGTCACCGAAGATGCACCGGACATCCAGTCGACCCCCAACGCGCCACCTTTGCCGAAGGTGTTCACCAAGAGCGGACCAACGGTCAGCAGCGCGAAAAGACCGTAAACGATCGTCGGAATACCAGCCAAAAGCTCGATCAGCGGCTTGGCAAAACCACGTGCTTTGGGACCTGCATACTCAGAGAGGTAGATCGCAGCGAACAGCCCGATCGGCACAGCAACAGCCAGCGCGATGACCGAGATGTAAAGCGTGCCCCAGAGCAGCGGCAAAACACCCAATTCAGAACCGCCGCCAAAGCTAGGCGCCCAAGTGGTCCCAAAGAAGAAGTCCGCGGCTGGATACAGCTTGAAGAACTCGATGGTGTTGAAGACAAGCGACAGAACGATGCCGACCGTGGTCAAAATCGCAATCGACGCCGCGACAACCAGAATGGCCCGAATGAATTGCTCCACCACATTGCGCGCACGAAAATCTTTTTGGGTGCGGCCGTAAGCGTACACAAACCCAGCAATCGCGAGCGCCAGTACAACGACGGTCATCGCCAAGTTGCCTGTGCCGCTCAGCGAGCGGTACTTCTGCGCTGCAGCCAATGTGCTTGCATCTACGTCAGACCCCAGAGCCACACCAACATCAGCGAGCCGGTCGCGGACATCGGTAAAACCGGCGCGAAGGTCGTTTGCATATTCACGAGTCATCGCGCCTTGCGCGACGGCTTCGTCCAGGCCATCCGCCACGCGGCGAACATCACTCATGAACAACCCAAGCGTGTTGCTGTCCGTAACGGCAGATTGGGGAAGATCTGCCGCGACTGAGCTGTTGATGTAGATTGGCTGGACAATCAGCCAAGCGGCCATCACCAGAAGCGCTGGGACGACAACGAAAAGGCTTACGTTTGTTCCATAATATGAGGGAAGAGAATGCAGGTGGCGCGAGTCGCCATCGGCACTTGTCATGGCCTTTTGTCGGCCAAGAACGTAGCCGACGACACCAAGCGCCAGTACGATCAACACTAACCAAAGAAGGGGCATATCGGCTCCGTGGGATCCAAAAATCGGAAAGGAGCGCCGACCCGTCGGCGGCGCTCCTCGTTCGTATCAGGCGTCCAGTTGGGCGCCTGAAAACCAATTACATGGTTTCTTCGTTTGCAACTTTGGACTGGGTGTCTGCCAGTGCGGGGTCAGCAACCAGGCCGTAGTTCGACAGCGGGCCGTCGGAACCAGCGATCTCGTCAGAAACGAAGAACTCTGCGTATTCTTTCAGACCGGGGATGACGCCGATGTGTGCTTTCTTGACGTAGAAGAACAGCGGGCGCGACACGGGGTATTCGCCGGTCGAGATGGTTTCGGTCGAAGGTGCAACACCCGACATGGTCGCTACTTTCAGCTTATCGGTGTTGTTTTCGTAGAAGGCCAGGCCGAAGACGCCAACACCGTTGGTGTTGCTGTCGATACGTGCCAGGGTCTCGGTGTAGTCACCGTCGATGTCAACCGAGCGACCGTCGGTGCGAACTGCGATACACGCGTCTTCTGCATCATCTTCCGACATGCCCGAAGCGATCATTGCTTCCATTGCGCCGGTTTCTTCACAGCCAACCGCCAGAACCTTCTCTTCGAAGACTTCGCGGGTGCCGTGCTTGGTGCCGGGGATGAACGCTGCGATCTCAGCTGCGGGCAGCTCAGCGTTGAACTCGTTCCACATGGTGTAGGGGTTGTCGACCAGTTCGCCGTCAACCAGAACCTTGGGGGACAGAGCGTTGAACCAATCGGTGGGTTCGAAAGCAGTGAACTCAGGGCCGTTGATCTGCGAAGCGAAAACGATGCCGTCGTAGCCGATGCGAACTTCGATGATGTCGGTGACACCGTTCTCTGCGCAGGCTTTGACTTCTTTTTCGCGGATGGCGCGCGATGCGTTTGCAACGTCGATGGTGTTCTCGCCAACGCCTTCACAGAAGCGCTTCAGGCCTGCCGACGAACCGCCCGATTCAACAACGGGGGTCGGGAAGTCGAAGTTTTCGCCAAATGCCTCGGCAACGATCGAAGCGTAGGGCAGAACGGTCGACGAACCAGCAACCTGAACGTTGTCACGTGCAGCAGCGGCGGTGGCGGAAACAGCGGCGATCGCCAGGGTCGAGGCGGTCAGTTTCACGAAGGACATAGGGTAGCTCCTGATTAAACTTAGACGGTCCCACTAAGTGTGAACCTTGAAGCGCTTGCTAAAGATTGCTGACAACGCTTTTGCGACAGTTATGTAACAGGTTTATGACAGACCAAGGTTTTGCGTTATTTTTGGGCAAAAATATATTTATGATATTGTTTTCAATGGATATTTTGATGCACCTGAAACATTTTTCATACGGAAACGTGGCTCAAAACCAGCTCAAGGACGTTAAAGTCTAGGTAATGTAACAGTAAATGTAGAGCCTTCTCCCAACGCGCTGGCGATCTGCATCCGCCCGCGATGTCGGTTGATAATGTGTTTTACAATCGCCAACCCAAGGCCCGTGCCCCCCATTGCCCGCGAACGGTGCGAGTCGACACGGTAGAATCGCTCTGTCAGGCGGGGAATGTGAATGGGATCGATTCCCTGCCCCTGATCTTTGACCTCGATGCGCACTGCCGGACCGCGCACGGCTGGATCACGGTCCACAACGCTCAGGGTTACGGTGACGTCGCCGCCACTCCCCCCATACTTGATCGCGTTCTCGATGAGATTCGTGAACACTTGGTAGAGTTGATCTGCATCACCGTTCACCATGACCTCTTCTTCCGAAGCGATCAGGTTCACTCTGATCCCATTATCCTCGGCGATAGGACCTAACGCCTTCACTACGGTTTGCAGCTTGCCGTAGACGTCCAGCTGATCTCCGGGACGAATGCGCTCTTCGCTCTCGACGCGGCTCAAAGACAGCAAGTCATGCACCAGCCGGTTCATCCGGCTGGCTTCGGTTTCCATGATCCCTAGGAACCGGTCGCGCGCCCGCTCATCGTCTTTCGCAGGTCCACGAAGGGTTTCGATGAAGCCCAAAAGCGCGGTCAGGGGCGTCCGGAGTTCGTGACTGACGTTCGCCACAAAATCACGGCGCATCTGGCCGACGTCTTCCATCGGGCTGACGTCCACGAAAGTCGCCAGAACCCCGCTGAAAGACTCGCCCTGAATCAGCGCCACTTTCAAAGAAAAGGTCGTCTCGCGCGTACCGATTGTGGTGCTGATCCGCGTCTGAAATGTCTTCTGGTCGCGGAAACATTCGGCGATGGCGCCAGTCAGAACCGGATTGCGTAGGGCCACCTCGTAATGCCGTCCCGACAGACCTGTCCCCCAAATCTCTTCGGCCAAGGCATTCAAGCAGATCAGGCGACGGCTTTGATCCACAACCATCGCAGCCAAAGGCAGACCATCAACCATGGTCTTGATGGGCATAAGGTCCATTGGGACGCTCCTTGCATTGGGGGTGATCGACGCTGCTTGGCATGAAATTGTAACGGTTTTGCTACAACTTGCGGGACTTTGGCGCCAAAAGGATCGGGCAACGCGCGCCGCCCGGTCCGGTTGGATCAGTCGATCTTGGTCATTCCTTGGCGGAACCGGCGCATGTTGTTCTGATAGCCAATGGCGGATTTTTTCAGGCCTTCGATCCCCTCGGGGGTCATCTCGCGGACAACCTTCCCCGGCGCGCCCATGACCAGCGAACCATCGGGGATCACCTTGTTCTCGGTGACCAAAGCCCCTGCCCCGATCAGGCAGTTGTTCCCGATCTTGGCGCCATTCAGGATCGTCGCACCCATGCCAATCAGAGTGTTGTCCCCAATGGTGCAGCCGTGCAGCATCGCCTTGTGGCCAATGGTACAGCCCTCGCCAATCATCAGCGGGTACCCCATGTCGGTGTGCAGCACGCAGTTTTCCTGCACGTTGCTGCCTGCGCCCACACGGATTTCCTCGTTATCGCCGCGCAAGGTGCAACCGAACCAAACCGAGCCGCCCTCCTCGACCACGATCTTGCCAATCAGGTTGGCATCAGGGGCGATCCACGTGTCTTCGGCAATCTCGGGTGAAATTCCGTCCAATGCATATAGTGTCAAATGTCGAGCTCCTCGAATTGGTCCTGAAGGGCGCGGACGTGTTTGACCAGACCGGGCTGTTGCAAGCGGCGCAGGCGGGTGGCGGTCAGGATCGACTTCAGCATTTCTTCGGTCTTATCCAGATCGTCGTTCACCAGCACATAGTCGTAACTGCCCCAGTGGCTGATCTCGTCCCAGCTTTTCTTCATGCGCTTGGTAATGGTGTCGGCGTCGTCCTGATTGCGGCTGATCAGGCGGCGGTGCAATTCAGGGATCGACGGCGGCAGGATAAAGATCGACAGCGTGTGCTGCCCCAGCGCCGAGTTTCGAATTTGCTGCGCGCCCTGCCAATCGATGTCGAACAGCACGTCATTGCCGTCGTCAATCGCAGACTGCACAGGGCCCTTGGGAGAGCCGTAGAAGTTCCCGAACACGTGAGCGTGCTCTAGCATCTCATCGTCGGTGACCATGTGTTTGAAGTCGGTCTCGGTCACGAACTGATAGTCCTTGCCATCCACTTCACCCGGGCGCGGTTTGCGCGTGGTCGCAGAGACCGAAAATGACAGCGTCGGATCCCACGCCATCAGGCGCTTGGCCAAGGTCGATTTGCCCGCACCCGAAGGCGAGGACAGGATAACAAGGAGGCCGCGGCGGGTATCGTGGGGCATTATTCTACGTTCTGAATTTGTTCGCGCATCTGGTCGATGGTGACTTTCATCTCAAGCCCCAGTTCGGTCAGACCGCTGTGTTGCGATTTCGAGCAAAGCGTGTTGGCTTCGCGGTTGAACTCCTGACAAAGGAAGTCGAACTTCCGGCCAATCGGTACATCAGTGGCAACCAACTGGCGCGCGGCAGCTACGTGCGCATCCAGACGGTCCAGTTCCTCGGTCACATCGGATTTGACGGCCAGCATGGCAGCCTCTTGGTGCAGGCGGCCTGCATCAAGTTGCTCTGTCTCCAGCAGGCGCGCCATGCCAGCGCGCAAGACTTCCGCCTGCGCGTCGGCCCGTGCCGGCAGAATGGCACGGATCGAGGTCAGCTGCTCTGCAATGGCATCCAGATGGCGGGTAATCACCGCAGACAGCGCGGCGCCTTCGGCGGCACGGCTGTCGACAAATGCCTGTAGTGCAACGTCAAAATCACCGAGCAAGAGCACACTCAGGGCATCTGTCATCCCGTCATTGCGTGCATCTTCGGACAGGACACCGCGCATCCCAAGCACATCCGCAGCTGAGGTTGCCCCAAGGGCCAATCCGCGATGCGCGGCACGCTCTTGGACCAGCGCCAACAGATCAAGAGTACGGTCCAGATGCTCTGTATCGATTGACGTGCCAGGCGCGTTGCCATCGGCATAAATGCGCAGGCCGATCGTGACATTGCCCCGCGCGATCTCCGCGCCAACACGTTTGCGCATCTCAGCTTCCATTGCGGAACACCAGTCGGGTATCCGGATGCGCAGGTCCAGACCCTTGCCGTTGACGCTGCGCAACTCCCATTGCCAGCGCAGCCCTTCGCCTTGGTTCTCGAGGCTGGCGTATCCGGTAAGTGATTTCATGCTCGTTCCTTTATTCTGGCGCCCAATATGCCTGCCGTAGCCCTGCGTGCAAGGGGTTGGCCCCTTTGCGCGTTAACCGCTTCTTCAGCTTTGGGGGGATTTTGAAAAGAAAATCTGTCAAATTCCCCTCGTAAGCGACGGAAATACCCCGAAACTTCCGTAAGAGTTTTCGGTTCCTTTGCATTAACGATTAGAAGAACAGGAGGCTGCACTATGGGAGTGGTGCTGAGCTTGGCAGATTTCATCAAAGGCGCGCCGCCAAGTGCGCTCAAGGAGATCGGGGATCATTGGCAAAGTCTTCGGGTCGATGGCGCCTTGCCAAAACGCAGCGACCTGTCACCCAAAGACATGAGCGCGCACTTGGACAAAGTGTTTTTGCTAGAGCGCATCGGAACCGGCCATGTTAAATTTCGACTTTGTGGCAGTATGTTATGCGACATTCTTAGCATGGACCTGCGTGGGATGCCATTATCAGCGCTGTTCGAACCGCCCTACCGGGACCAGCTGAGTGGACTCATCGAAGAGTGTTTTCAGCGCCCTGCAATCCTGCACATGTCCCTGTCTGCGGGCTGGTCGGCCAGCGGCAACTATCGCATGGCGCTCTGGCCGATGCTCTCTGACCTTGGCGACGCAAGCCGCGCTCTGGGCTGTCTGGTGGCCGATGATGGCAGCGGCCCGACCAAGCGGTTCCGGCTGGATCATGCCTCGACCGACGCGCTGTGCGGCGGTGATTTGCCCCCTAGAACGAAAAAACCGGCCCCGCTGGGGACCGGTTTCGAATTGATTGACGGAGGGGCGGACTGACCGCCTCTTAACCTTAACTCGCCAACGCGGCGGCTGCCTGCTCTGCATTGCGCTTCGACAGCTCTTCGGCCACGAGGAACGCGAGTTCCAGCGATTGCGATGCGTTCAGGCGCGGGTCGCAAGCGGTGTGGTAGCGATCCGACAGATCCTCGTCGGTGACAGCGCGAACACCGCCGGTGCACTCTGTCACGTCTGCGCCGGTCATCTCGAAATGCACGCCTCCGGGGATGGTGCCCTCGGCCTTGTGGATCGCGAAGAACTCTTTGACCTCGTTCAACACGCTGTTGAAGGCACGGGTCTTGTAGCCGGTCGATGATTTGGTGGTGTTTCCGTGCATCGGGTCACAGGACCAAACGACGTTTGCCCCCTCTTCCTGAACGGCCTTGATCAGGCGCGGCAGGTGATCGCCAACGGCGCCAGCGCCAAAACGCGCGATCAGGGTCAGACGGCCCGCTTCGTTCTGGGGGTTCAGCTTGTTCAGCAGCACCTTCAGATCTTCGGCAGTCGTGGTCGGGCCGCACTTCAGGCCGATCGGGTTCTGAACGCCGCGAAGGAATTCCACATGCGCCCCATCAGGCTGACGGGTACGGTCGCCGATCCACAGCATGTGGCCGGAACCAGCCAGCCATTTGCCGCTGGTCGAATCCACGCGGGTCAGCGCTTCTTCGTACTCAAGCAGCAGGCTCTCGTGGCTGGTGTAGAAATCCACACTCTGCAGGGTGTGCTGCTGGCTGCTGTCCACGCCTGCGGCCTTCATGAAGTCCAGCGCGTCGCTGATGCGGGTCGCCATGGCGCGGTATTTCTCGGCCTTCTCGCCTTCGGTAAAGCCAAGGGTCCAGCTGTGCACTTCGTTAACGTCGGCGTACCCGCCGCTCGAGAACGCGCGCAACAGGTTCAGCGTCGCCGCCGCCTGAGTGTAGGCCTCCAGCATCTTGTTCGGGTTCGGGATGCGCGATTCCGGCGTGAAATCCAGATCGTTGATGATATCGCCACGGTAGCTCGGCAGTTCCACGCCATCCTTGACCTCGGTCGGGGCCGAGCGCGGCTTCGCAAACTGGCCCGCCATGCGGCCGACTTTGACCACGGGCACCTTAGCACCGTAAGTCAGAACCATCGCCATCTGCAGCATTACCTTGAAGGTGTCGCGGATCAGGTCCGCGCTGAACTGCTGGAAGCTCTCTGCGCAATCGCCACCCTGCAGCAGGAACGCTTCGCCGCGGCCCGCTTTGGCCAGCTCGGCCTTCAGCTTGCGGGCCTCTCCGGCAAACACCAAGGGTGGATACGAAGAGAGTTTGGCCTCTGCAGCCGCCAGGGCGGCAGAATCGGTATACTCAGGCATCTGCACTCGGGGCAGGTTGCGCCAGGTCGATTTGCTCCACTCGGTCATCTCTCTCTCCGCTTTTGAGATGTGAAAAGTCGACCCGTCATACATAACCAACAGACTGATGACCATAACCAAATGCCGTAACCTCTTGACGTCAGGTTTCACACCGGTCGAAATGGCTCATCAAAATTCGGCGGCTGTCCAGTCCGCCCCACGCCTATGACGGAGCGCTGGCATGGCCCAGACGGAAAGACTCGTTATCCCGATCGAAAATGCGGGCAACAAACCCAGACATTTTGTCTTTGCCCTTTTGGATCGCTTTACGCTGATGGCCTTCACTTCGGTGGTCGAAGGTCTGCGGATTGCCAACCGTATGGCGGATAAGCAAATCTATACGTGGACGCTCGTTGGCGAAGGCGGCGGTACCGTTACCAGCTCTTCTGGAGTTGAATTCAAGCTGGATGGCGACCTAGAGGACCTGCCCCGCGATTCCACCATTCTGGTGTGCGGCGGCGTGGAGGTTCAGAAGTCGACGACGAAGCGTTTGCTGAACTGGCTGCGCAAAGAAGCGCGCCGCGGCGCGCCCATCGGCGGCCTTTGCACGGCCTCTTATGTTCTGGCCAAGGCGGGCCTGCTGGATGGTAAGCGCGCCACCATCCACTGGGAGAATCAGGACAGCTTCACCGAAGAGTTTGACGAGGTTGATCTGACCAAATCGGTCTTTGTAGTGGACGGAAACCGGATCACAGCGGCTGGCGGAACTGCCTCGATCGACTTGATGCTGAAAATTATTGCAGACGATCACGGCGAAGATTTGTCGAACGCAGTGGCCGACCAGCTGATCTACAGCTCGATCCGGACCGACCGCGACACCCAGCGCCTTTCGATCCCCACCCGCATCGGCGTGCGCCACCCGAAGCTGTCGCAAGTCATCCAGATGATGGAACAAAATATCGAGGAGCCCATCAGCCCCGCGATTCTCGCCAAGGATGTGGGCATGTCCACGCGTCAGCTCGAACGACTGTTCCGCCGCTATCTGAACCGCAGCCCCAAGCGCTATTACATGGAACTGCGACTGTCCAAGGCCCGCAACCTGCTGATGCAAACCGACATGAGCGTGATTAACGTGGCGCTGGCCTGCGGCTTTGCCAGCCCCTCGCATTTCTCCAAGTGCTATCGCGCGCACTACGAAACCACGCCCTATCGCGAACGCGGCAGCCAAGGCACGCGCCGCAACGAAGAGCCCGCAGATCTGGAATAATCATTAGGGATCAAGCCGATAGAGCGCTCCGTTAATTTCTGAAAGAAAATAGATCGCACCATCCGGCCCCTCGACCACGTCGCGCACGCGCATGGTTTCGGGGGTCTGGATGCGCTCGACCTCTTGCATCGTGTCTGCATCAACGCGGGCGATCATGTCGAACTTCAGCGACCCGACGAGGAAGTCGCCCTTCCATTCGTCATTCAGTGCACCGCTGTAAATTGCCATCCCGCTGGGGGCGATAGAGGGGTCCCAGTAGAACTCGGGCTGCTCCATGCCGTCTTTGGCAGTGCCCTCGCCGATTCTGGCCCCGCTATAGTGGCGGCCATAGGAAATGACCGGCCAACCGTAGTTTGCACCGCGCTTGATCCGGTTAATCTCGTCGCCACCCCGCGCGCCGTGTTCATCCACCCACAGATTGCCTAGCGCATCCAGCGCCGCGCCCTGCGGATTACGATGTCCGTAACTGTAGATTTCCGGCTGTGCCCCCGATTGCCCGACAAAGGGATTGTCCTCTGGAACCGAGCCGTCCCTATTGATCCGAATGACGCTTCCATTGTGACGGTTCAAATCTTGCGCCAGATCCGCATCGCCACGTTCGCCAATCGTCATGAAAAGCCTCCCATCGGTGGCTTCGACAATCCGGCTGCCAAAGTGGTTCCCGCCGCTGCTTCCTGCGGTCATCACAAACAGGTCGCGCACATCCGTGAGCTCGGTCGCGCCGTCTGCCAGAATACCCCGCGCCAGCGCCGTTCCTTGACCGCTTGATAAATTCTTGGCGTAGCTTAGAAAAATCTCACGGCTCTGGGCAAAGTCCCTCGGGACCATGACATCCAATAGCCCGCCCTGCCCGATCTCGCGGATTTGAGGCAACCCGCCGATGCGCGTTGCGCTGCCACCCGACAGCAGGATCAGCTCTCCCGCCTTTTCGGTGACCAGAATGCCGCCATCGGGCAGAAAACCCACAGCCCATGGCGCATCAAAACCGCGCGCTACTGGTTTAATCTCGGGTGCGGCATGGGCGGCCCCCGCAAGGCAAATCGTCAAAGCTAAAATGGATCGGCGCATAGTGTCCTCCTTTACGTAAGACCTAGCATGGCTGAACGGTCTCTGGGCTGACGATTGCGTGTATCAGCGGGTCAGGTGTTGCCATCGCTTCACCTCTTTCTTTTTCCACAAAGCCGTCCTAGGCTTCGCACCGGACAACGCGTTCCAACTGGGAGAAAAATCAATGAAAAAGCTTCTGCTGGCCACTGCGGCCACCGCTCTGACCGCAGGTGCGGCGATGGCCGAAGGCCACGGCGAAACTGTCAAAATGGGCGTTATTCTGGGCTTTACCGGGCCTATCGAATCCCTGACCCCCGCGATGGCAGACTCGGCCGAACTCGCGATGAAAGAAATCAACGATGCCGGCGGTCTGCTGGGTGGCAAGATGCTCGAGGCTGTGCGCGCAGATTCGACCTGTGTTGATGCAGCGGGCGCAACCGCAGCCGCTGAACGCCTGATCACCTCGGATGGTGTGGCCGCGATCATGGGCGCTGACTGCTCTGGCGTAACCGGCGCGATCCTGACCAACGTGGCCGTGCCCAATGGCATCGTCATGGTCTCGCCCTCGGCGACCAGCCCCGGTCTGTCGACCGTCGAAGACAACGACCTGTTCTTCCGCACCGCACCGTCGGACGCGCGTCAGGGCGTCGTTCTGTCCGACATCCTGATGGACAAAGACATTCAGGAAGTCGCCGTCACCTACACCAACAACGACTACGGCAAGGGCCTGAGCGATAGCTTTATCGCAGCCTACGAAGAAGCCGGCGGCAGCGTCACCATCAACGCACCCCACGAAGATGGCAAGGCTGACTACTCGGCCGAAGTTGGCGCTTTGGCCTCGGCGGGTGGCGACGTTCTGGTCGTGCTGGGCTACACTGACCAAGGCGGCCGCGGCGTGATCCAAGGCGCGCTCGACACCGGTGCATTCGACACCTTCATGCTGGGTGACGGCATGTACGGCGACCAGCTGGTTGCTGATCTGGGTGACGACATGGAAGGCTCGTTCGGTGCGGTTCCGTGGTCCGAAGGCGAAGGCACAAACGCGTTCGCTGCAATGGCTGAGGGCGCAGGCATCAACCCCGAAGGCGCCTACACCCGCGAAAGCTATGACGCAGCAGCCCTGATCGCTCTGGCGATGGCAGCAGGCGGCGAGGCCACCTCGGCGGCGGCAGCGTCCAAGATGCTGGACGTTGCAAACGCCCCCGGTGAGCCCATCCTGCCCGGCGAACTTGGCAAAGCGCTCGAGATCCTCGCCAGTGGCGGTGACGTCGACTACGTCGGCGCAACCAACGTCGAACTGATCGGCCCCGGCGAAGCGGCTGGCACCTACCGCGAGTATGTGATCACCGGCAGCGCGTACGAGACCGAGAACATCCGCTAAACGTGACCTGACGTTACACTGCACAGCCCGGCTTGTCCGGGCTGTGCTTTTATGACAAAGCGCCAACGCTTGAATAAAAAGCACGGAGAAAACACACCGTGATACGGGTTGAAAACCTGCACAGACATTTCGGCGGCTTTCGCGCGGTGGATGGGGCCACGCTAGAGATTGCCAAAGGGTCGATTACCGGATTGGTCGGGCCAAACGGCGCGGGCAAGTCCACCTTGTTTAACGTCATCGCTGGCGCACTGCCCCCGACGTCGGGCAAAGTCTACTTGGATGGCGAGGACATCACCGGTCTGCCGCCCCACGAATTATTCGCCAAGGGGCTGCTTCGGACGTTCCAGATTGCCCACGAGTTCAGTTCAATGACCGTGCGTGAGAACCTGATGATGGTCCCGCCTGCGCAAACGGGCGAAAACCTGTGGAACAGCTGGTTCCAGCGCGGCAAGATTGCCCGCGAGGAAGAAGCCCTGCGCCGCAAGGCCGACGAGGTTCTGGAGTTCCTGACCATCACCCACGTTGCCGATGAAAAGGCGGGCAACCTGTCGGGCGGTCAGAAGAAGCTGCTGGAACTCGGCCGCACCATGATGGTCGACGCCAAGATCGTATTTCTGGACGAGGTCGGCGCGGGCGTGAACCGCACTCTGCTGAACACCATCGGCGACGCGATCATCCGGCTGAATCAGGAAAAGGGCTATACCTTCTGCGTGATTGAACATGACATGGATTTCATCGGGCGCCTTTGTGACCCCGTGATCGTCATGGCCGAGGGCAAGAAGCTGGCTGAAGGCACGATCGACGAGATCAAGTCCAATGAACAGGTGATCGAGGCCTATCTGGGCACGGGCCTGAAGAACAAAGATCAGGTGGGCGCATGAGCGGCTGGCGTAGCTGGGGGGCCGTCCGCCCCCCGTCGATGCGCGGCATCGACTCCCCCCGAGAGTATTTTAGCAAAGATGAAAGGGGCGCGTTGTGACTTCGTCCTTTTTGAGTGCGACCGACATGGTTGGTGGCTACGGGCGCGGGCCGGACATTTTGCAAGGAGTGACGATCGAGGTGGATCGCGGCGAGATTGCTGTGATCGTCGGCCCGAACGGCGCAGGCAAATCGACCGCGATGAAGGCTGTGTTCGGCATGCTGAACGTGCATTCCGGATCAGTTATGTTCGACGGTGAGGATATTCGCACCCTGACGCCGCAGGCCCGCGTGGCCAAGGGCATGGGTTTTGTCCCGCAGACGCACAACATCTTTACGTCTATGAGTGTGGAAGAGAACCTCGAGATGGGGGCTTTTCTGCGCAAGGATGATTTCGCGGACACCATGGAGCAGGTGTATGATCTGTTCCCCATCCTGAAAGAGAAGCGCAACCAGCATGCGGGTGAGCTGTCCGGCGGTCAGCGTCAGCAGGTGGCCGTGGGCCGCGCGCTGATGACCCAGCCCAAGCTCTTGATGCTGGACGAGCCGACCGCAGGTGTGAGCCCGATCGTGATGGACGAGCTTTTTGACCGGATCATCGAAGTCGCGCGCACGGGTATTTCCATTCTGATGGTGGAACAGAACGCCCGACAAGCGCTTGAAATCGCGGACAAAGGCTATGTTCTGGTGCAGGGCGCGAATGCCCATACCGGTACGGGCAAGGAATTGTTGGCCGATCCGCAAGTCCGTAAATCTTTCTTGGGGGGCTGAGGATGGAACTCCTGAATACACTCGTCCTGCTCGCGAATTTCGTGTTCGTGCCCGCCATTGCCTATGGCAGCCAGTTGGCGCTCGGGGCGTTGGGGGTCACGCTGATCTACGGCATTCTGCGGTTCTCGAACTTTGCCCACGGGGACACCATGGCGTTTGGCACGATGGTGACGGTACTGGTGACGTGGCTGCTGCAAAGCTTGGGTGTCTCGCTTGGGCCGCTGCCCACGGCGCTGTTGGCCCTGCCCTTTGGCATCGCGGTGACCGCTGCGCTGGTTCTGTGGACGGACCGCGTGGTCTACAAATTCTACCGCAAACAGAAGGCCAAGCCGGTCATTCTGGTGATCGTGTCCATGGGCGTGATGTTCGTGATGAATGGTCTGGTGCGTTTTATCATCGGGCCCGATGACCAGCGGTTTGCGGATGGTGAACGCTTCATCATCGGCGCGCGGGATTTCAAGAAGATGACCGGCCTGGACGAAGGCTTAGCGATCAAGACCTCTCAGGGTTTGACCGTTGTGACAGCCGTGCTGGTGGTCGCCGCGCTGTTCTGGTTCCTGAACCACACGCGAACAGGCAAATCCATGCGCGCCTATTCCGACAACGAAGATCTGGCATTACTGTCCGGTATTAACCCTGAACGGGTGGTTGCCGTGACGTGGATCCTCGTGGCGGCTTTGGCCACGGTCGCAGGTGTGCTCTATGGCCTCGACAAGAGCTTCAAACCCTTCACGTATTTCCAGCTTCTGCTGCCGATCTTTGCTTCTGCCATTGTGGGCGGCTTGGGCAGTCCTTTGGGCGCGATCGCGGGTGGTTTTGTCATCGCGTTTTCCGAAGTGACCATTACCTATGCTTGGAAAAAGGCCGCGGGTTACATCCTGCCTGAATCGCTGGCGCCCGATGGGCTGCTGCAGCTGTTGGCGGTCGATTACAAATTCGCTGTCAGCTTTGTAATTCTGGTTGTGGTGCTGCTTTTCAAGCCCACCGGCCTGTTCAAGGGGAAATCGGTATGAACGACACCGTGAAAACAACCGCGCTGTTCGGTCTGGTGGCGGTGCTGATCCTTGGCACCGGCTTTTTCCAAAGCTGGAACTCGGCGCTTGGCATTCTGAACATGGGTCTGATCAGCGCGATCATGGCGATGGGCGTGAACCTGCAATGGGGCTTTGCGGGCCTGTTTAACGTCGGGATCATGGGATTTGTCGGGCTTGGCGGTCTGGCGACTGTGCTTGTGTCGATGCCGCCCGTGCCAGCCGCTTGGGCTGCTGGGGGCGTCAGCATCTGGGTCGCACTTCTGGTTGGGGCGCTGTCTTTGGCGGCTGTGATCTTGGTGCGCTCGCGCATGCCCCAAGGCAACCTGCGCGCCGTCGTGACTTGGGTTCTGCTGATCGCAGGGTTTGCCATCTACCGCAGCCTGTTTGATCCTGCGCGCGACGCCATTGAAAAGGTGAACCCCGCCCTAGAGGGATACCTCGGCGGCCTTGGCCTGCCCGTTCTGCTGGCGTGGCCTGTGGGCGGTTTGCTGGCTGCGGGCGCGGCGTGGATTATCGGCAAAACCGCTTTGGGTCTGCGCAGCGACTATCTGGCCATCGCGACGCTTGGCATTGCCGAGATCATCATCGCGATCATGAAGAACGAAGACTGGCTGGCGCGCGGCGTGAAAAACGTAAACGGTCTGCCGCGTCCGCTGCCCTACGAGATTGATTTGCAAGCCGATCCGTCCTTTGTGGAAAAGGCAGCGTCGTTCGGGCTGGACCAGTGACCGCGTCGACCCTTTACGTCAAGCTGGGGTATAGCGTTCTATTCACCATCGTTCTGCTGATCATCCTGTTCCTGATGCAGCGCTCTTTGCACAGCCCTTGGGGACGGATGATGCGCGCGATCCGCGATAACGAAGACGCCGCCCGCGCGATGGGCAAGAACGTGACCCGTCGCCATTTGCAAATCTTCATCCTCGGCTCTGCGATCTGCGGCTTGGCGGGTGCGATGATGACCACGCTGGACGGACAGTTGACACCGGGCACCTATCAGCCCCTGCGCTACACTTTCCTGATTTGGGTGATGGTGATCGTAGGCGGGTCGGGCAACAACCTGGGCGCGGTGCTCGGGGGCTTCCTGATTTGGTTCCTCTGGGTTCAGGTCGAACCCTTTGGCCGCTGGCTGATGGAACTCGTGACAGCAGGCATGGAGCCTGGCAATGCTCTGCGCGAACACCTGCTGGCATCCGCTGCGCATATGCGTTTGCTGACCATGGGGCTTGTGATGCTGGTGATGCTCAGGTTTAGCCCGCGCGGCTTGCTGCCTGAGAAATAAGGTACAAGGGCGCTCTGATCAGAGCGCCCTTTCTCTTTTCAGTACCTGCGGTCTAGCGGGCTTTGAACAGCCCGCCAAGGATACCGCGGACAATCCGCCGCCCCGTGGTGCCCTTCAGTTCTTTGACCAGAGCCTCTGTCAGCGCGCCGCTAAAGCTGTCATCACGGCTCATGCGCTTGGACGTTGAACGGCTGACCCGCGATCCCGTATAGCGCCGCGCAGTGCGGTATTCCCGCTCTTGAGCTTCGACCTGCTCTTCTTGGGCCTCGGCCTGTGCTGCAGCCGCCGCCGCGGCGTCCGCCCGCTTGGTCAGGATTTCATGGGCGCTCTCGCGGTCCACGGCTTGATCGTATTTGGCCGACATGGGGGACGCGGCAATCAGCGCGCCACGCTCCGCCACGGTCAAGGGTCCGATGCGCGAAGACGGCGGACGGATCAATGTGCGCTCCGACATCCCCGGCACACCCTTTTTCTCCAGAAACGAAGTCACCGCCTCGCCGACTCCGACCTCGCGGATCGCTTCTTCGACGCAAAAGGCTGGGTTCTCGCGATAGGTCTCGGCGGCCAACTTCAGGTTCTTTTTGTCCCGCGCCGTAAAGGCGCGCAGCGCGTGCTGGATGCGGTTGCCAAGCTGGCCCAGAATATCCTCGGGGATGTCCGCCGGATGCTGGGTGATAAAGTACACCCCGACCCCTTTGGAGCGGATCAGACGCGCCACCTGCTCGACCTTGTCCACCAGCGCCTTGGGCGTGCCGTCGAACAGAAGATGCGCCTCGTCGAAAAAGAACACCAGCTTTGGCTTGTCCGGATCGCCGACCTCTGGCAGCTCTTCGAAGAGTTCTGACAACAGCCAGAACAAGAACGTCGCATAGAGGCGCGGCGCCTGCATCAAGCGGTCAGAGGCCAGAATGTTGACCGCGCCGCGCCCCGTGTCATCCACGCGCATCAGATCAGCTAGTTCCAGCGCAGGCTCGCCAAAGAAGCCAGACGCGCCCTCATTCTCGAGCATTAGAATAGACCGCTGGATCGCGCCGACACTCGCCGGAGAGATGTTGCCGTACCGCATGGAAATCTCTGACCGGTTGTCCCCAAGCCAAACCAGCATCGTCCGCAGATCGTCCAAGTCCAGCAGCGGCAACCCTTGCTCGTCTGCAATGCGAAACGCGATGTTCAGCACGCCCTCTTGCACCTCGGTCAAGTCAAGCATCCGCGACAGCAGCAATGGGCCCATCTCGGCCACGGTGGCGCGCACGGGGTGACCTTGCTGCCCCCACAGGTCCCAGAATGTGACGGGTGCCGCGCTGTAGGTCAGGTCGAGCCCGATTTTCTGCGCGCGTTCCATGAACGGTGCATGCAATTTGTGCGTTTCCGCCCCCGCCGCGCCAAGGCCGGACAAGTCGCCTTTGACGTCCGACACAAAGACCGGAACACCGGCATCAGAAAAGGCCTGCGCCAGAATCTGCACGGTCACAGTCTTGCCCGTGCCTGTCGCGCCAGCAATCAATCCGTGTCTGTTTGCGTATTTGAGAACCAGGTGTTGCGCATCACCATGTTCTAAACCTCCACCACCAACAAAAATGCCGTCCGTCATCGCGAAACCCCCTTGAGTACGCCATGACAATACCGCGTTAACGCCTCACTGCCACCATCAGGTTTGTGTCGTGTTAAAGGACACTTTTCCTCCCTGTTGAACTGGCCGCGCCCTTGAAAAGGCGCGGTTTTTTTTGTTCCGACCCATCTCGATTCAGATTGTTGCAGATAACTGAAGTTTATCGGTTGACGATCTCCGGCGGAGTTCGTAGCGTTCGGTCAATTACTAAGTCGGCCAGTCCGACAGGGAGCAAAAAATGGAAAGGAGGCCTTGTGCCTCCTTTTCGATTCATTGCTTAGGAAGCGTCGCCTGATCTACAGGCAGATCCCCGCCTTCACGAAGAATTTGATGAAATCCGGACTGCCATCAGTGGTAGAGCCATGATAGGCCCTTTCCCGAACAAGCCTAATGAATGGGGAAGACAATGCCCAAAACCTATCTGAGCCTGACCCTCGCTGCCGTTCTGACCCTTGGGACGCACGCCCTCGCACAAGAAGCCGAGGCGCCCTCGAGCGATGTCGATCTCGGGACCGAGGTTGCTCAGGACGGAAACGCGCTGGGGACGACCTATGAAGCCGAAAAGAGCGGCGACTGGACCATCCGCTGCCTGCGCACTGACGCAGACCAAGACCCCTGCGAGATGAACCAGATGCTGAACGATCAGGACGGGAACGCTGTGGCTGAAGTCAGCCTGTTCAAGCTCCCCGATGGTCAGGCCGCCGTTGCGGGTGCAACCATCGCGACCCCTCTGGAGACCCTGCTGACAGAACAGCTGATGATTTCGGTCGATGGTGGCGCGGCCAAGAAATACCCCTTCCGCTTCTGTACCGCGCAAGGGTGTTTTGCCCAGATCGGTTTCACCGCAGCGGAATTGGACGGATTCAAAAAGGGCAGCGCCGCGAATATCGTGATCGTGCCGCGAGTTGCTCCTGATCAGAAGGTCACTCTGAGCATGTCGCTGTCCGGCTTCACCAAAGCATTTGATACGATCCCGGCACGTTAAAGTCCCGTGATCACGGCAAGACCGCCAAAGGCCGCCCTATGCAGGCGGCCTTTTTCATGAGCAATGCTGCGATGTCAGTGTTTGCGCAGCGCGAGCACAGCGTTCAGTCCACCGAACGCAAACGCATTCGACAAAACGACTTCAACCTCAGCGTCTCGCGCCTCATTCGGCACCACATCAAGCGCGCATTCAGGATCGGGCTCTTCGTACCCGATTGTCGGCGCGATCACCCCGTCGCGCAAAGCCATAATGCAGGCCAAAAGTTCCACAGCACCGGTGCCGCCGATCAAGTGGCCATGCATGGATTTGGTCGAAGAAATCATCAACTCGTCCGCGTGATGGCCAAAGACATCCGCCACCGCAGCGCATTCGGTTTTGTCATTCGCTGCCGTGCCGGTGCCGTGAGCATTGATGTAGCCGACCTGCGATTTGTCGATTTTTCCATCCACCAAGGCGCCCGAAATCGCTCGCGCAGCCCCCTGCTTGGACGGCATGACGATGTCGCCTGCATCAGAAGTCATCGCGAACCCACTGACTTCACACAGAATTTCCGCGCCGCGCTTTTTGGCGTGCTCGTATTCCTCGAACACGAAAATCGCTGCACCTTCGCCTTGGACCATGCCGTTGCGGTTGGCCGAGAAAGGACGGCAGGCGTCTTTGGACATAACACGCAGGCCTTCCCACGCTTTTAGTCCACCAAAGCACAACATCGATTCCGAGCCGCCTGTGATCATCACATCCGACATCCCTGCGCGCACCATGTGAAAGGCTTGGCCCATCGCGTGGTTCGAACTCGCACAGGCAGTCGCGACGGTGTAGGACGGCCCTTTCAGGTTATGGGCCATCGAGACATGGCTGGCCGCAGCGTTGTTCATCAACTTGGGCACGACAAAGGGGTGAACGCGGTTCTTGCCCTCTTCGTACACCGTCCGGTAATTTTCGTCCGAAGTTTGCAGCCCGCCCCCAGCAGTCCCGAGTACGACGCCTGACCGTGCCGCCAAGTCGCCAGTAAAGGTCAAGCCGGATTGTTTCAGCGCCTCTTCGGCAGCAATCATAGCAAATTGCGTGTAGCGATCGTACAGAGCGATTTGCTGGCGGTTCCAACGGTCCTCGGGATGGTAGTCCAGAATTTGGCCACCGATGCGGATGGCCAGACGATCCAGATCACGGATGTCCAGCTCGGCGATCCCGCAACGCCCTTCGCGCATGGATTCTAAGGTTTTGGGCACATCGGCCCCCAGCGGATTGATCGTACCCGCGCCGGTGATGACGACGCGTCTCACGACTGCTCCGCGACCAGTTTTTCAACAGCGTCCACGATCGCGCGGACCGAGCTGATGTCGAAGTCGCTTTCCGAGGGATCGTTGGCGTTGAATGGAACCGAGATATCAAAGGCTTCTTCGATGGCAAAAATGCTCTCGACCAGACCCATGCTGTCGATTCCAAGGTCCTCTAGGGTGCTATCCATGGTCACATCCGACGGCTCCAGAACGGCCTGTTCGGCGATGATTGCGATAACTTTATCCTTCACGGTCATGGGTTTACCCTTCTCGTTGGCTTTTTTGGCGATTTAGCCACTTAACCCGTCTTTTGAAACAGTTTTCTTAAGCTCCGCGAATTCCCGCAGGAGACGCGGCAATCTGCGCAGGGCTTTGTATGTCTCGACGTGGGTGTCCATCTTGACCGCCGGATAGCCGAGCATAGCACGACCCGCAGGAACGTTCGACAAAACTGCCGAGGCCGCGCCGATCACCACGTTGTCGCCAATCTTGATGTTGTCCGCGACGCCTGATTTGCCGCCAAGCACACAGTTGTTTCCGATCACGGTCGACCCCGCCACTGCAGCCTGCGCACACAGCAAACAGTCCGTGCCGATGACGACGTTGTGGCCCACCTGAACAAGGTTATCGATCTTGGTGCCACTGCCCACGCGGGTTGCGCGCACGGACCCTTGGTCAATGGTCGAGTTCGCGCCAACCTCAACGTCGTCGCCGATTTCGACCCCGCCTAGGGAATGGATGCGCGCCCACGCCTGCGCACGGGTCCCGCTGCTGTCACCAAGGGTATCGCGAACCTGTTCGACCGCCGACTTTTCGGGCGTGACAAAGGAGAAGCCGTCCCCCCCGATCACCACGTTTCCGTGCAGGATCAGACGATCGCCAATCCGCGTATCGGCCATGATGCGGACACCAGGATGGATCAGAGCGTCAGCGCCGATCGACACGCGCGGCGCAATGGTGACGTGGCTGGCGATGACGGCGTTGTCTCCGATCACCGAACCGGCACCAATAATAGAGAATGGCCCGACGCTGGCATCCGCGCCGATCTGCGCAGTCGGGTCAATGATCGCTGTGGGGTGAATGCCGAGTGCATAGCCCTGCCCTGCGTCCATCATGGCGGACAGCTTGGACATGCCATACCGCGGTCGGTCCATGAGGATCGCGCCCTTCAGACCATAGCTTTGCCAATCCGCGCCCTGCCAAAGCAACGCCGCCTGAGCAGCGCCCGCTGAAATCTGGTCCGCAAATTCGGGTTTCATGGCCAGCGCCAAATCCGCTGCAGTGGCCGACGCGGGTTCTGCAACCCGCGTGATGGTCAAAGAGCCGTCGCCCTGAGCGTCCACGCCCAAGGCGGCGGCGATTTCGGCAAGAGTAAAGGTCGTCATTCAGTGCCTCCCGGCCTAGTCCGGGATTTGATCTAGCCCTGAATGCCGCGCAGTACCACCCCCCGCTGCTGCAATGCCTGCCAGATCGCGGCGTCGCGCCCATAGACATCGCGGCGGTATTGCACGTGTCCTTTGGCGGACGTGAATGCGGTCCTATATATAATGTGTACAGGAACATGCTCTTTCAGTGGCACTGTCGTCTCGCGGCCCGTGCTCAGAACGCTCTGGAAGTAGCCCTGCGGGTCGGCTTCCTGCTTGGCTAGCAAGGCGTAGGCGAAGTCAAAGGGCTTGTGCAGACGCACGCAGCCATGGGAATAGGCCCGTACTTCGCGCCCAAACAGGCTCTTTGCCGGAGTATCATGAAGATAGATATTATAGGGGTTCGGGAACATGAATTTCACCAGCCCCAGCGCATTGCCCTGGCTCGGCGGCTCCTTCAAGCGGAAGGGGAAGGTCTTGCCCGAGTACTGAGCAAAGTTCACAGCCGAACGTGGAACAACGCGGCCACGGTTGTCGATCAGGTTCAGATGACCCACCGCATTGGGGTTTTTCTGGAGCATCGGAAGATACTCTTTGACCGTAATCGAGCGCGGCACATTCCAAGTCGGATTGATGACCATATGCTCCATGACGTCGCTGAACTCGGGGGTCCGGCGGTCCAAGGATTTTGCACCAACAACTGAACGGGTCTCAAAGGTGACTTTGTCGTTGTCGATGATTTTTGCGGTAAAGTCGGTCAGGTTCACCAGAACATGGCGCGCGCCCCGCTCCTTGTTCAACCAACGCTCGCGCTCCATGGCAACGATGACCGACGCCAGACGTTGGGCCGCGGATTTATTGACCTCGTCCACCGTCGCAGGGCCCGCCACTCCGTCTACGGTCAGACCATGGTCACGCTGGAAGATCTGCACGGCCTGCTGCATCTTGGCATCATAGGTCGCAGAGGCGCTCCGCTCCATGTAGCCCATGGCCTGCAACCGGTTGCGCAGGATTGCCACCGAATTGCCAGATGCGCCGGGCTTGAGGGCACCGGGGACTTTTTGCCCCCAATCGCCCAAACCAACCTGACGTTCGAGATCGGCTTTGACACCAAACAAACGGTTATATTCCTGTGTTTGCGGCGCCAGCGCACGGAAGAAACCACGCGGAGAGGACTTCGCAACAGCGGTTAGGTAAGACAAACGATTGCGATAGGGAATCTCTCGCACGATCAGCGAGTCGACCCGGCGCGGCACCAGCACACCGGTCTGAAGGTCCTGAGCATACCTCAAAAAAGTCTCACTGACTTTTACTTCAGCATAACCGACCTCCCGGGCCGTCTTGGCAGAAGAGATTACAGATCGAAGCCCGACGGGGTCATAAGCCGATGTCGGCAGACCATGATTGCCACTGTCTTCCAGCGCCTCGAAAAGAGCTTGCAACCGGCGCGCATTTTTGCCGCGCCCGATCCAAATCGGATCAAAGTCCGCTTGACGGTAATACGCCGCGATATCTTCGTCTGAGGCAGAAGCTTCGGCGATGGCTTGTTTTATTGCGGCACTCTGCGCATGGGCCGGAACAGCCAACCCAGAAAACACAATCGCAAGAGCAGCCACGAATAGCTGCACACGCACAAGTTTTTTCGCCAATAGCGATAGCATGGCATGTCCTTTGCAGTTCTGAAATTGTTCACACTTAATCTCGGTGTCGTGACAGCCTTTGTCTATTCACAAAAGGACCAAACGTCATGGGGCCACAGGATTAACGGTTACTTGTATACTTTGGGTCACAATAGAGAGAGTTTGAGCGAAAAAATGCCAATGGGCGCTATCAGGATGGAACCAAATTGAATCCAAGCTTGGTCAAGATCGGTAACTATGCCATAAAAAGCGCACATCTGGGGATGGATGAAAAATCCGCGAAACGCGGAACAAAATGAATGGGACAGGCATAATGACGATCACGAATGTGACTCGCCGTGGGTTGCTTCAGGCTTTTGCTGCGACTGCTGTCGCTGCTGCGCCCACCTACTCGAACGCGTTCGGTCTACTGCGTGGTGCGGGTGATATCCGCCGCGTGCAAATGTATTCTGGCCGGACTGGGGAAAAAGTGAACACGATCTACTGGGTCGACGGGGAGTACGTCCCTGACGCGCTGGCAGAGATCAATTACTTCATGCGCGACTGGCGTACGAATGAAACCAAGAACATTGATGCCCGTACAGTGGACATCATGTCAGCGGCCCACCGTCTGATGGACGTGAGCGAGCCCTACATGATGCTGTCGGGCTACCGCAGCCCCAAAACCAACAACATGCTGCGTTCGCGCTCTTCGGGTGTCGCGAAAAACTCGCTTCACATGCGCGGTCAAGCGGCGGACCTGCGCCTCGCTTCGCGTTCGGTCGGCCAGATGGCCAAAGCGGCCGCAGCCTGCAAAGCAGGCGGTGTTGGTAAATACAGCCGCTCGAACTTTGTGCACATGGATTGCGGGCAAGTCCGCAGCTGGGGCAGCTAAGCCCCTTTACCTTTGCTCTGCCAATAGAATGAAGCCGCCCTTTGAGGCGGCTTTTTTCATTTTTTTGTGACTGCGCCGCGGACGCTGTCACAATATCTTTGCCTTTCTGTCACAAATGCTAATTTCTTATGAGATAAGAGTTTTTCATTCCGATGATTACGTCCGAAAGAGGTTTACATGAAGATCGCGGTTCTTGGCGGAGATGGCTTTGTAGGTTGGCCCACTGTGTTGCACCTGTCCGATTTGGGGCATGAGGTCCACATTATCGACAACCTCTCGCGCCGCTGGATCGACACCGAATTGGGCGTCCAATCGCTGACCCCCATGGACTCGATTCAGGAGCGTTGCCGCATCTGGAAAGAAGTCAGTGGCAAAACCCTGAACTTCCACCTGCTGGATCTGGCCCAAGAATACGAGCGCCTGAAAGCGTGGCTGGTCGAGAACAAGCCCGACGCAATCATCCACTTTGCCGAACAGCGTGCCGCGCCTTATTCGATGAAGACCGACCGCCACAAGGTCTACACGGTCAACAACAATGTAAGTGCGACCCATAACCTATTGGCAGCCGTCGTAGAATCCGGCATCGACCCGCATATTGTGCACCTCGGAACTATGGGCGTTTATGGCTATTCCAGCGTTGGCGCGGCCATCCCAGAGGGGTATCTAGACGTCGAGATCGAGAACCTTGAGGGCGAGAAAAAGGGTCTTGAGATCCTGTATCCCACCAAGCCCGGGTCGGTCTACCATATGACCAAGTCCCTCGATCAGATCTTGTTCCAGTTCTACGCGCAGAACGATGGCTTGCGGATCACTGATCTGCATCAGGGTATCGTTTGGGGCACCCACACCGAGCAAACCCGCCGCGACGAACAGCTGATCAACCGCTTTGACTATGACGGTGATTATGGCACCGTTCTTAACCGCTTCTTGATCCAAGCGGCGATTGGTTATCCGCTGACCGTCCACGGCACCGGTGGTCAGACCCGCGCGTTCATCCACATTCAGGACTCGGTGCGCTGTATCGAACTGGCACTGTCGGACGCCCCTGAACGCGGTGATCGGGTCAAGATTTTCAATCAGATGACAGAGACGCACCGCGTCCGAGATCTGGCTGCGCTGATCTCCAGGCTCACCGGCGCAGAGGTCATGAACCTGCCCAACCCGCGCAAAGAGGCGCCCGAGAACGACCTGATCGTAAAAAACGACCAGTTCCTTGCGCTGGGTCTGAACCCAACCACTTTGGAAGATGGTCTGCTGGCCGAAGTCGTCGAAGTGGCCAAAAAGTACGCCCACAGGATCGACCGCAGCCGCGTTCCTGCGGTTTCAGCATGGACCAAGGATATTGCGGCGACGGTCAATCACGACCCCGAAGGCAAAGCGCTTAAATCGGTCGGCTAAGAATGGACGGACTGACTGCCTCGCGCCCTGCCCGCGCGCAAACGGCGTTCGTGACACTGGTCACCAATGCAGACTACGCCATGGGCGCGACCGCCTTGGTGCAATCGCTGATCTGGACCGGCACCAAGGCTGATCTGGTCGTCATGTACACCGGCGGGGTCGCGTCAAGCGACCTCGAACCACTTGAACGTCTGGGGGCGCGACTGATCGAGGTCGCGCTGCTCCCCACATCCGATGCGTTCAACGAACGCCACGCACGCAAGAACCTGCATGGCGCGGCACCTTTTACCAAAGGCGAAAAGCCCAGCTTCCACACGCCGCTCGACAATTTTGCCAAGCTGCGTTTGTGGCAGATGACGGACTACACCTCGGTCGTTTTTCTGGATGCAGACACGCTGGTGCTGCGGAATATCGACACCCTGTTCGACTATCCACAGTTCTGTGCCGCGCCCAATGTATATGAAAGTCTGGCTGATTTTCACCGCATGAACAGTGGTGTGTTTACCGCGCGCCCGTCAGTCGCAACATTCGACTCGATGCTTGCGGAATTGGACCAGCCAGAGGTCTTTTGGCGCCGTACGGACCAGACATTTCTGGAACACTACTTTCCCAATTGGCACGGTTTACCAGTGACTTACAACATGCTCCAATATGTGTGGTTTAATATGCCGCAACTCTGGAGCTGGTCATCGGTGAAGGTGTTGCATTACCAGTATGAAAAGCCCTGGCAGGACCCGCACCCCAAGGCCGACCAATTGGCGCCGCTCATCACTCTGTGGCGGCAGTATCTGGACGGCAAGGCGGCGCCTGACCTGGATGTGTTGGAGAACCCTTGAATGAAAATTGCTGTCACCGGCGCTTCTGGATACCTTGGTCACTTTGTCATGAACGGCCTCAAGCGCGCGGGACACGATATAACGGCACTCAGCCGGCAGCCCTGTGCCTCTCATGATCATGTCGAGTATCAACTCGGCGATGCGCCTGACATCGCGGGCATGGATGCTGTCATTCACTGTGCATTCAGCCATGTCCCGGGCAAGTACCGCGGCGGCGAAGGTGACGATCCCGAAGGGTTCCGGATGCTGAACGTGGACGGGTCAATCACCCTGTTCAAGGCAGCAAAGGCCCAAGGGGTGAACCGATTTATTTTCCTGTCTTCTCGCGCAGTCTATGGCTCTGAGCACGACGGGGTGTTGCACGAAGATTCGAAGTGCGCCCCCGATACGCTGTATGGACAAGTGAAATTCGAGGCCGAGGCAGCTTTGTTCGCGCTGGCTGATGCAGGGTTCCACCCCACAAGCCTAAGAGCGACGGGGATCTACGGGTCGGCTTATCCGCAAGGCTGGCATAAATGGCGCGGTCTGTTCGAAGAGTTCGAGAACGGCGCAGACCTGCCCCCACGCCAAGGAACAGAAGTTCACGGCGATGACATGGCGGAGGCGATCAACTTGATCCTAAAAACAAAAGCGCCACCCCAGATCGCTAACCTCTCTGACATTTTGCTGGATCGCCGCGATCTACTGTCGGAATACGCGACCCTGCGCGGCGCAAATCGACCTCTGCCAGACGCTGCGAGCGATACGCCAAATGTCATGTCTTGCGAGGTTCTCAAATCCTTGGGCTGGCAACCGAGCGGACGCGCCGGGTTGACCAAATTCCTCCAGAACCTGTGACCCAAAGAAGAAGCGCCCTGCAGGGCGCTCTTTAGATTTCTCGGAACCGCTTGGCGTCTTTGGCGCTCCAACGGACTTCGATGTCATATCCATTGTCGGTCTGGGTTTCCTCGATCACGACGCCACGCTGAAAGAGCCATGCCCGTTCCTTGCCCTGAGCAAAAGTCAGGGAAATCACCTCTTCCCAACGCCCGCCTTCGAGCCGCTCAGAGACCAGCTCCAGCAAACGATCCATCCCGGTGCCCTCGAGCGCGGATAGGACCATTACATCATCCAAGCGTTCTGCCATATTTTCGAGCGTCACGCGGCGTTCATCGTCCACGCGGTCGATTTTGTTCCAAACCTCGATCATCGGCGTCGAATCGTTCACGCCAAGCGTGTCCAGAATCTCGTGCACGTCTGCAGCCTGTTCCGCTGTTTCTTCGTGGCTGATGTCCCGCACATGCAGGATCAGGTGGGCACTCAGAACCTCTTCGAGAGTCGCACGAAAGGCCGCCACGAGTTCCGTCGGCAGATCACTAATGAAACCCACGGTATCGGATAGAATGACCTCGGGGCCGTCAGGCAGCTTGACCCCGCGCATCGTCGGGTCGAGCGTGGCAAAGAGCATATCCTTGGCCAAGACATCTGCACCCGTCAGTCGGTTGAACAGGGTCGACTTGCCCGCGTTGGTGTAGCCCACCAGCGCAACGATCGGGAACGGCACTTTGGCACGGGCGGCGCGGTGCAGGTTGCGGGTCTTAACGACCTTTTCCAACTGCCGGCGCAGGCGCACAAGTTGCTCGTCGATGGCACGGCGGTCGGCCTCGATCTGGGTTTCACCCGGGCCACCGACAAAGCCTAATCCGCCCCGCTGACGTTCAAGGTGGGTCCACGCCCGCACCAGTCGCGTCCGTTGATAGGACAGCGCCGCCATCTCGACCTGAAGCACACCTTCGCGGGTGGCCGCGCGATCAGAAAAGATCTCAAGGATGAGCCCCGTACGGTCCAACACCTTGCATTTCCACTCTTTTTCAAGATTGCGCTGCTGGATCGGGCTCACCGGGCCATCGATCAGCACCAGCTCGGCTTCCATCTCGTGGATTTGCTCTTTCAGCTCTTGGATCTTGCCAGAGCCGAACAACATCCCCGGATGCGGACGCGGCAGACGCACAACAGATGACCCCACCACCTCTAGGTGCGGCAGGGCTGCGGCCAGAGAAACGGCCTCTTCCAGGGCGGGACCTGCGTCGCGCCGTTGACTATCGCTCCGGATGTCGGGATGCAGAACTAACGCGCGGGTTAGCTCGGTCTTTGTTTCGGTCAATTGTCGCCGTCACCGTCATAAAGGTTCAGCGGTTGCGCCGGCATAATCGTCGAAATCGCATGCTTGTACACAAGCTGGGATTGGCCATCGCGGCGCAGAAGAACACAGAAATTATCGAACCAGGTGATAACACCCTGAAGTTTGACACCATTGATCAAAAAAATCGTGACCGGTATCTTGGTCTTCCGGACGTGATTAAGAAATGCGTCCTGCAGGTTTTGCTTATCGGAAGCCATTGTATTTTTGCCTTTATTCTTGCCATTGCCTCAAGGGAGTGCCCCTGCTGCCAATGCAGTATGAAGACGGAAATTCCGAGTTTCCAGCCCGAATTTGCCCGCCGCCCCCGAAATTTGACAAAGATGTCTCAGTTTCGCCAGAAATTTGGGTTGAACACCGCGATAAGTGCAAGCGCTTCTAACCGGCCCAGAACCATCGCAAAACACAAGATCAGCTTCGCACCGCCCCCCAGTGACGCATAGCTAAAACCCGCTTCGGTTGCCGAATGGGCAAGAGGACCGGTGGTCGACAGGCCCGCGACAGCGAGCACCATTGCGTCTTCGAAGGTGACACCGACCGCAGTGAGCATCGCCATGATCGCTGCAATCGAGAGCGCAAACAGCATGAAGAACAGCCATGCCAGATAGGCCCCGCGCTGGTGGATACGCCGTCCCGGTCCCCCGATGGCACGCACCGAAGATGGGTGCACCAGCTTCTCCATCTCGCGCAGGCCATGCATGTACAGGGTATAAACGCGCAGAAGCTTGACCCCGCCTGTGGTGGTCGCAACACCCCCGCCGATGATCGCCAGACCGATGAGAACCACGCCAGCCGCGGGCAAACCAGACCAGCCGCGTGCGGCTTCCCAGTGGACAGACTCGTAGCCGGTGGTCGTCAAAAACGACATCACCGTAAACATTCCCCCCCAGAACGCGTTGATCCCCTCGTACCAGTTGTCTTGCTCGTTCACCTCGATCGCGCCGATCCAGTGGCGCAAGAACAGGATCGAAGGCACGATCACGACCAACAAAAGACCGACCTTGAACTCTGGATTCACCAGGATGCGCTCTGGTTGGATCAACATCTCTCTCGAGAATGCCAAGCGGGTGATCGCAGGCAACAGCAAGAGGAAGATCATCACTTCGCCCACCACCCCGCTCGAGCTATTCTCGGTTCCGGTGATCGGAGAAATTCCAGAGGTCGCAAGCGTGCCCATGGCATGGCATAATGCGACAAGCGGCCGGTCGCCTGCGATCAACAGCATAACCCAGAGCGCCAAGGTGAGCGCGGCGTAGAGCGGTGCCAACGTGCTGGTCGCCTGCCAAACGCGGCCTGCTTGGGACTTACGCCCCATGCCGCGATGGATGATGGATTGATCGCTATGCAAGGTGCCCGTGCCGGTAATCTCGAACCCACCCAAGTTCATCGGCGCGAGCGTCGCTGTGGCCACCACCCAGATCAGAAGCCCCCCAAGCCATCCGACAATTGCGCGCCATAGATGCAGACTGGGGGCGATTGCCTCGGACTGATCAAAGAGCGTCGCACCTGTAGTCGTGAAACTCGACACCATCTCGAAGTACGCATTCAGAAAGCCCGTAGTGCGGCTCGCCTCTTGGAACGGGATTGCGAGGATAACGGGCAAGAAAACATAGGAGACAACCAACGTCAAAAGCTGGTCCCGCTGGCTGAAGGCTTGGCTCCGACCCGAGATCGCAATGCCTATGAACGTGCTGATCACAAAGACCAGCAGCCCTGCGTAAAAGAAGGTGCGCGCGACGTGGTAATCCTCGGCCACCAGCGCGTGGGCAGCAGGCACAAACATGGCCAGCCCTGCAATCAAGCATAGGTGCAAAAGAAGCGGAAGGTGTGAGAGCGCGCGCAGCATATGGCTTAGAAGTAGTCGATCGAGACTTGCAGTAAGCGCTCGACTTCGGAGACGTCTTTTGTCAGGGCAAAGAGCGCGACGATATCACCTTCTTCGATCACCGTTGCCCCACGGGGCCGAATGTACTTGTCGCCTCGGATGACACCACCCAGCAAAACGCCTTCGGGGAAGTCGATGTCGCGAACAGGATTTCCTGACAATGGGCTGGTCGACAGAACCTGCGCTTCGATCACCTCTGCCTCGGCATCTCCAATCGAATAGACGTTCCGCACGCGGCCGTGGCGGATGTGACGCAGGATCGAGCTGACCGTGGTGGCCCGCGGATTGATGAAAGCGTCAATCCCCAGCGGTTCGATCATCGGCAGCAGCGTTGGATCGTTAATGAGTGCAATCGACATGGGACACCCCAAAGACTTCGCACGGGTCGCCGCCAGCATGTTGGTCTTGTCGTCGTCTGTGACGCACAGCACCGCATCCGCGCGCTGGATATTGGCCTCTTGCAGGATCTCCGCATCCAGACCGTCACCGTGCAAAACAATCGTGCGCTCGAGTGCGTCAGCTGCTTTCTCCGCAACTTTACGGTTCTTTTCGATGACCTTTAGGCGCACACGGTTCTTCTGGCTTTCCAGCTCTTTGGCCACGGCCAGACCGACATTCCCTCCACCAACCAGCACCACGCGCTCTTGTTTGCGGGGCTTCTTGCCAAAGATCTCCATGCAGCGGTTCACATCGTCTTCGCAGGTAAACACGTAGATCTGGTCACCGGCAAAAATCTGATCGCCAGCCTCGGGCGCATAGAGAGAGCCTTCGCGCCGTATGCCCACCACCGTCGCCCGCAGGGTCGAAAACAGATCGGTCAGCTGCCGCAGCGGCGTATTCAGCACAGGGCAATCTTCGTCGGTGACAATCCCCAAGAGCCGTGCGCGGCCATCGAAAAACACTTCGGTGTCAAAGGTTTCTGGCGCAGACAATCGCTGGAGCGCTGCTGCTGCCACTTCGCGTTCAGGGCTGATCACCACATCAATGGGCAGATGTTCACGGCGATACAGATCCGAGTAGATTGCAGTCAGGTAGCTTTGCGCCCGCAGACGCGCGATCTTGCGCGGGATGTCAAAGACAGAGTGCGCCACCTGACAGGTGACCATGTTCACCTCGTCCGAATAGGTCGCGGCGATAATCATGTCCGCGTCCCGCGCCCCTGCCCGTTCCAGCACGTCTGGATAGCTGGCAAACCCCGCAATCCCTTGAACATCAAGCGAATCCGTCGCGCGGCGTACCAATTCTGGATTGCTGTCCACCACCGTCACATCATTCAGCTCACTGGACAGGTGACGGGCAATTTGCCAACCGACCTGACCTGCCCCGCAGATGATCACTTTCATTGCCGCAAGCCTCCTGCTCTTAGGCTTTTTCCTTGGCAGGTTGTCGCAGGCGCGTCAATCGGGGCCTCGATCACTCTTCTTCGCCCTCGCCGTTTTTGGTCGTCCCTTTGGCTCCGATGCCCAGAGACTTCAGTTTTCTGTGCAGTGCGCTGCGTTCCATCCCGACAAACTGCGCCGTGCGGCTGATGTTTCCGCCAAATCGGTTGATCTGGGTCAGCAAATATTCACGTTCAAAGGCTTCGCGGGCCTCGCGGAGCGGCAGCGCCGCCAAGGCACCGGACAGGACCACGCGATCCCCGCCGCCCGTATCAGGGCTGTCAGAACCAGAGACTTCGGCCGCACTAATGGGCCCATCCCCGTCGCCCAAGATCAGGACACGCTCGATCAAGTTGCGCAGCTGCCGAACGTTTCCAGGCCAAATATGAGATTGCAGAACAGCGATGGCCTCATCGCTAAGCGTCCGCTTCGGCAAACCCTGCTGGCTGTTCAATTCCTCGATGAAATAGGACACCAGCAAGGGTAAATCCTCGCGGCGTTCAGACAGCGCAGGCACAGCAACGGGCACCACATTCAGACGGTGATACAGTTCTTCGCGGAACCGACCTCCGGCAATCTCGCTCTTCAGATCGCGACCCGTCGAAGAGATCACACGTAAATCGACGCGCACTTTATCTGTCCCGCCGACCCGCTGGAATGTTTGATCCACCAACACGCGCAGCATCTTGGACTGGGTGCCCAAGGGCATGTCGGCCACTTCGTCCAGATACAGCACGCCGCCGTCTGCTTGCTCGAGCATCCCCTTTTCCACACCACGCTCGCCGCTTTCGCGCCCGAACAGGACTGTTTCCATCTGGTCCGGTTGGATCGATGCACAGCTCACAGTCACAAAAGGCGCCGTCGCACGGTTCGAATTTTGATGAATGTAGCGTGCAGCGACCTCTTTCCCGCTGCCCGCAGGTCCGGTCAACAAAACCCGCCCGTTCGAACGTG
Organism: Donghicola sp. XS_ASV15; assembly: GCF_041224595.1. NCBI lineage: Bacteria > Pseudomonadati > Pseudomonadota > Alphaproteobacteria > Rhodobacterales > Roseobacteraceae > Donghicola > Donghicola sp. XS_ASV15. Next base: position 291,621 of record NZ_JBGFGN010000162.1, read on the forward strand.
TGACCTTGTCAAGCTGACCCACCAGCCCGCGGAACGCTGCGCTCTCGCCAACCATCACCAGAGGCTTCTGATCGACCCGCTTCAGGCTTTGGTTTTCGCGGCGCAATAGGCTGGTTTCCATCGCACGGCGGATCACCACCAGCAACTGGTCGATGTTAAAGGGCTTTTCAATGAAATCGTAGGCGCCCTGCTTGATTGCCGCGACCGCGATCTCGATATTCCCGTGCCCTGAGATGATCACCACCGGAATGCCCGGATTATCGCGCTTGACGACCTTCAGAATATCGATGCCATCCATCTGGCTGTCCTTCAGCCAGATATCGAGGATCATCAACGCAGGCGGCGCAGAGTTCAGCTGCTGCATGCATTCATCTGACGAACCGGCGAGACGCACGGCATAGCCCTCATCCTCGAGAATATCTCCGATCAACTCGCGGATATCGCGCTCGTCATCTACGATAAGAATGTCGCTCATCTTATTCAGAAGCCTCGTTTTTTTGTGGTTTTCCTTCCTCCAGCGGCAGCACAATTTCGGCGCGCGCGCCGCGATGTGCTCCGGGAGAGAAGGCAGCAGCGTCTTCCAGGCTCAGAAGTCCGCCGTGTTCCTCGATAATTTTCTTCACGATAGGGAGGCCCAGGCCGGTGCCCTTGTCGCGGGTGGTCACATAGGGTTCAAACAAGCGCGCACGATCCTCGGGCAATCCGATGCCGTTGTCGGAAATCGTGATACGTGCGCGCGCGCCATCGCATTTCATCGCGACCCTGATCTCGGGGGAAAAGTCGCAGTCATCGCCCTTTTCCAATCTAGATTCAATGGCTTCTCCGGCATTCTTGATCAAGTTGATCAGTGCCTGAGAAATCATCGTCTCGTCGAGCAAAGACGTTACGGGGTCTGCCGGGATACTCGTTTTGAATTTAACATCTGCCTGGCCTACGTCCTGCAGCACCACGGCATCGCGTAGGATTTTGGTCAAATCAACGGGCCTGCGCTGGGGCTGCGGCATACGGGCAAACTTCGAGAACTCGTCGACAATGCGGCGCAAATCCTCGGTTTGGCGAACGATAACGTCGGTCAGTTGCTCCAGCTTGTCCACATCCTCGCCTGCGGCCTTTGCGAACTTGCGCCGGATGCGCTCGGCGGACAGGCGGATCGGCGTGAGCGGGTTCTTGATCTCGTGGGCAATACGGCGCGCCACATCCCCCCATGCCGCCATCCGCTGCGCCGAGACCAGATCGCTCACGTCGTCAAATGCAAGCACGTAGCCTTCGAGCAGCTCCTCGTGGTTCATCCGCGCCGACATCCGTACCAAAAGCGTTTCAGTGCGGCCGTCACGGGTCAAACGGACCTGTTCTTGGACACTGTCGCTGGGATCTTCGCTCAGACGTTTGAACACCGGCAAGAACTCTGGCGCGATGAGCCCCATGGGCTGCCCTTCCTCGTCGCCCTCCAGTCCCAACAAAGCCACCGCGGACCGGTTCGCCAAGGTGATCTTGCCATCGGTATCCAGCGCCACCACCGCAGAGGTGACCGAGCTGAGGATCGAGTCAAACAGTCGGCGCCGACGCTCGATTTGGTCGGTGTTGTCCAGCAATGTATCCCGCTGGACCTTCAGTTGCCGCGTCATCTGGTTAAAGTAGCGGCCAAGCATGGCGATCTCGTCATCGCCCTTTTCCTCGCGCACCTGAATGTTCAGATCCCCAGAGCCCACGCGCTGCGCAGCGCCGGCAAGCCGCCCGATCGGGCGCGCCAATCGCTCTGCGAAATACAAGCCCAACCAGATCGCAGCGAGGATGAGGATCAACGCGAATCCAAGGTACAAAAGCCCGAATTCGAACAGAAGCCGCCCGCGATCATTCTCTAGCTGTTGGTAGAGCTTTACCGTTTGTTGTGTGTCATCCAACAGCCGCAAGATATCCCCATCTACTTGGCGGCTCACATATAGGAAGCGGTCGATAAACCCGGGCAAATCAACCAGCGCACGGAACTCGTCCCGATCCCAGTCTTTGATGACCTCAATCCCGTTGTCTCGCGCGGACTGAATTTGCTCGACCGACGGCATTTCATAGTTGAACAGATACGATCCCTCGCCGCGGGCTTTGATCTCTCCGCTCGAATTGATGACAAAGGCTTCGGTCAACCCGCGCTGAATCTTGCTTTGACCCTCGGCCAGAAAACGGCGAACATCGCCGTCGGTCAGATAGCCCGCAACGCGGCGGTTTACCTCGAGGTAACTGGCCAGAACCCGCGCATCTTCGGACAAATCCTGACGATGCTCTTGTTCGTAAGCCTGAGCCGCTGCGAGCGAGGTTCCCAAAACCCGTTGAACGCGATCGGAAAACCATCCCTCGAGGCCAAAATTCACTGTGAGCGTCGCGAAAACCGCAACGCAGACCGTGGGCACCAGCGCCAGCATCACAAAAACACCGGTCAGTCGCAGGTGCAAACGCGATCCCGCAGAGCGGGCGCGCCGCGCCGCGATCATCTGGGCCACACGCCCCAACACGAGCGCAGCCACCAGCAGCACGTAGACAAAATCAGCAAGAAGAATGCCGCGCAGATGCGCAGAAGACATCCCTTGGTCCAAGGGACCCAGTACAAGAAACGTCGCCAAAGCAAGCATCGGCCCGAGGATCACCAACCCGAGCGTCGCAATGTTCTGGAACTTTCGTTGGGCCCGCAACCGATTGATGCGGTCCCAAGTCAGAGAGCGGCCAAGCCGCTGTGCCCCTGTTGCCACGGGTCTACCTCTAGTGATGGGGGCCAAAACGGCCACCGACGCAATATCGTGGTAGGATGACCGGGGTGCGCCCCAAAAGCCATCCTACTGTTGCGTATTTACATCAACTTGCGGCGCCGTGTCACCTGAATATCGAGATCTGTGATCTTTTTCCTGAGGGTATTTCGGTTAATTCCCAGTAGATCCGCGCATTTGGCCTGATTTCCACCGGTTGCATCGAGGGCGATTTCGATCAGGGGCAGCTCTATCTCGTGCAAGATTCGCTGATAAAGCCCGGGAGGCGGCAACACGCCGCCATGGAGATCGAAATACCGACGCAGATGGCGCGCGACCGAAGCCGAGAGCTTCTCTTGGGGGGCGCCACTCACCATCGGTTCGATGCTGGGCTGATTGCCGAGCACAGATTCAACCTCGGTCTGGGTAATGCTGGGTTCGCGAGAGGTGACCACCAGACGCTTCATTGCATTTTCCAGCTGGCGGACGTTGCCCGGCCAACTATAGGCGCGCACCATTTTCTCTGCTTCATCAGACAATTGGCGTGCGGGGGCGCCCTCTTGCTCGGACTTCATGAGGAAGTGCGCGGCCAGCAGCGGGATGTCATCCACACGCTCGCGCAAAGCGGGAACCTGAATCGAGACACCGCCAAGACGATAGAACAGATCCTGACGGAACTCGCCGCCCTCCATCCTGTTGGTCAGATCGGTCTGGCTGGTCGCCATAATCCGTGGCGCGTTGTCGGTCAGGCTATCGAGCATCCGGACCACGCGGGCCTGCGCCTCGGCGCTCAGATCACCGACCTCGTCGAACAAAAGCGAGCCGCCGCGCGCTTTGGCCAGCGCCTGAGCCGGACCCTCCAACGTTTCCAGATCGTTGGAATTCACGGTCACGAACGGCAGCGTGCGGCGATCACTGAAGTCGTGAATAGCCTTCGCGATCAGAGACTTACCGGACCCACTTTCCCCAGAAATCAGGACCGGAAGTTCGGTGTTCATGACCCGCGCAACCAGACGATAGAGCGCCTGCATCGCGGGGGTACGCCCCACCAAGGGCAACTCGTCGGGACGCTCTGGCTCTTCGGTGGCCCGAGGTGTGCTGCGGGCGCTGCTTTCCAGTGCGCGCGCGGTGCGCTTCATCAGGTCGGGCAGATCGAACGGCTTGGGCAGGTAGTCATAGGCCTTGGCCTCAGCGGCCTGAATGGCGGTCATGATGGTATTCTGGGCCGAGATCACGATAACAGGCAGGTTCGGACGCTCTTCGCCAATCTTCGGCAGCATCTCCAGACCATTGCCGTCCGGCATCATCACGTCGCTGATCACCACGTCGCCCTTGCCCTCGCTGACCCAACGCATCAGCGTGGTCAACGAACTGGTCGCGTGGACTTTGCAGCCTGCGCGGGTCAAGGCTTGGGTCAACACCGTGCGAATGGTGCGATCATCATCTGCGACCAATACAGTTCCGTCCATAACCCGTTCTCCTTACTTCGAATTCTGCTCTTGGGCTGCCTTCATCTCTTGGCGCACCGCACGGGGCACCTGAGGCAGCGAAATGCGAAAAGTTGTTTTGCCGGGGACCGAGTCCACCGAAATCCAGCCGTCATGTTCCGAGATAATCTTGCTGACCAAGGCGAGCCCCAGTCCAGTCCCGTTCTCCCGACCCGAGACGAAAGGATCGAACACATCATCGGCGATTTCCGGCGGCAGACCGGGGCCGTCATCCTGAATCTCGATCTGTAGGGGCAGAGCTTTGCCGCCTCCGTCCTTTCGGCGCAAACGCAGGGAATACTCGTAATAGGTCCGCATCTTGATGGTGCCGCCGCCGTTCCCCGCCGCTTGGGACGCGTTCTTGAGCAGGTTCAGGACCACCTGAAGCAATTGGTCCGCATCCACCCACGCTTCGGGCAGCGAGGGGTCGAAATCCTCGACAAAGGTCATGTTCGCGCCAAAGCCAAGGATGGCCGACCGGCGCGCACGGTCCAGAATGTCGTGTAGGTTCACCGCCGCCAGTTTGGGCGGGCGCTGGTTGCCGAACTGTTCGACCTGATCCAAGAGCGCAGCGATCCTGCGGGTCTCACCCACAATTAGATCGGTCAGTTCCAAGTCCTGCTTGGGCAGGCTCATGGACAAAAGCTGTGCCGCACCTGCAATCCCCGCGAGCGGGTTCTTAATCTCGTGCGCCAGCATTTGCGCCATGCCAATCGCGGATTTCGCCGCAGACTTAACGGTTTGTCCTTGAGTGATCCGGCCCGCAAACTCGCGAGTCGACAGCAGGAACAGAAACTTGCCCGGCGATCCGATCAGCGGCGCGATCTGCAACGTGCACTGCAAGGGCGCGCGGTCGCCCGTCCCGACATCCACATCGTTGACGATCAGGACCGAGTTGTCTTTGCGGGCGCGCCCGAACGCTTCTTCGATCGGCGCGTCCACGGCCAGAACGTCGAACACCGGATAGCCGATCATCGAACGGGTCGAGTGGTTCAGGAACCCCTCGGCGGCGGGGTTCATATCACAAATCTTGCTCTCTTCGTCGACCAAGAGGCCGGGCACCGGCAAGGAGTTCCACAGGGTATCGAGGGTCATGCGGCCTCTCCCAACGGGTTCAGCAGCGCCTCTTCCAGATGCTCGAAAACAGCGGACGGCTCTTTTGCCGTCAGGATGCGACGCCGTGTTGCGGCGTTCGTTTGTGCGTTGTCCATATACCAGCCCAAATGTTTGCGCGCGACCTTGAGACCAAGCTCGCCGCCATAAAAAGAAAGCATTTCGTCATAATGTCCGGCGACCATATCCACGAGCGCCTGCCCCTCGGGGATGTCCGGTGCGGGGGTCCCAAAGAGGTCATGTGCGACTTCTGCCAGCACCCAAGGGCGTCCCTGTGCGCCGCGTCCGATCATGACCCCGTCTGCGCCGGACTGATCCAGCGCCATACGGGCTGTGTCCGCATCCACGATATCGCCATTTGCTATGACTGGAATGCTGACCGCCTGTTTGACGTTGGCAATCGCAGCCCAATCGGCAGACCCTTTGTAAAACTGACAGCGGGTGCGGCCATGAATGGTCATCATCTGCACGCCCGCTGCTTCGGCGCGCTGCGCCAATTCCGGTGCGTTCAGGCAGTCATCATCCCAACCAAGGCGACACTTCAGCGTCACCGGCACATCCACGGCGGCCACCACAGCCTCGATCAAGGTCAGTGCATGATCCAGATCGCGCATCAAAGCCGAGCCGGAATAGCCGTTGGTCACCTTTTTGGCGGGGCACCCCATATTGATGTCGATGACACGCGCACCATCACCGGCCACCCGCTTTGCAGCCTCGGCCATCCAGTAGGCGTCCTTGCCCGCGATCTGCACACTGGTCCTGTCTACACCAAGCCCTAACTCAGCCTTGGCCCGCACACCGGGCTTGGACTGGATCATCTCTTGGCTGGCGACCATTTCACTGACCACCAGTCCGGCGCCAAAGCGCGACACCAGATTGCGGAAGGGCAAATCGGTGATCCCCGCCAAGGGGGCCAAGAGAACTGGAGGCTCGATCGAGAGGTTTGCCACGCGAATGGACAAATGATTAATCCTTGTGCAATTGATAATGTGTTACCCAGCATGCGCCTTTCTTTCAACGGCACGGTGCTGATTTAGCGCCCGCAATTGAGCGAACGCACATTTTTTAATCACAACCGAGGGGTGGATTGCCAGCGCTGTTTGGACAGCCTAAGCAGGGCGGGAATTACAGGACGAGGGCTATGACCACAGCAGCAGTCATTGTCGCCGCAGGCCGCGGCACCCGCGCAGGCGGCGATATTCCCAAGCAATGGCGGTCTTTGGGCGCGCGTCTGGTGGGCGAATACAGTGTCGCGACGCTGACCCAGCATCCGGACGTGGCCCATGTGGTTGTGGTCGTGCACGCCGACGATCTGGAGTTTGCCCAAGGCTTGGGCTGGACCTGTGTCACTGGGGGCGCAAGCCGTCGGGATTCGGTGGTGAACGGGCTAGAGGCTCTGGCGGGCAAGGGCGTGACCAAGGTGCTGATCCACGACATCGCGCGCCCCGGTCTGACCGATCAAGTGATCGACGACGTGATCGCGGCGCTCGACACCCATCAGGGAGCTGCACCCGCCCTGCCCGTCGTTGATGCCCTGTGGATCGGCGCAGACGGGAATGTGAACGGAACGCAGCCCCGAGACGGGCTATATCGCGCGCAGACGCCCCAAGGGTTTCACTATGATGCGATCCTGAACGCCCATCGCACGCACGGACAGGACGCCGCCGATGACGTAGAGGTCGCCCGCGCGGCAGGCATGACCGTCGCGATCACCGCAGGGTCCGAAGATAATTTCAAGATTACGCACCCGCAGGACTTTGCCCGCGCGGCGCGACTGTTGGAGACAGGTATGGATATCAGACTAGGCAATGGCTACGACGTGCACGCATTCGAAGAGGGCGATCACGTCATCCTCTGCGGCGTGAAGGTGCCGCACACCAAGGCGCTCAAGGGCCATTCAGACGCGGATGTGGGCATGCACGCCATCACCGACGCGATCTATGGCGCTTTGGCCGAGGGCGACATCGGCCGGCACTTCCCCCCGTCGGACCCGCAGTGGAAGGGCGCCGCGTCAGAGATATTCCTGAAACACGCGGTAGATCTGGCGACATCCAAAGGGTTCACCATCAGCAACGTCGATTGCACCCTGATCTGCGAGCGCCCCAAGGTCGGCCCCCACGCGGATGCCATGATGGAGGCCCTGTCGGCGATCATGGGCATCGCCAAAGACCGCATCTCGGTCAAGGCGACCACCAGCGAACGTCTGGGTTTCACGGGCCGTGAAGAGGGCATCGCCTCTATCGCAACAGCAACATTGGTGAAGCTATGAGCAAGTTTATCGCAACCTTCTTTGGCGTCGGAAACCTGCCCAAGGCACCGGGCACATGGGGGTCTCTGGCCGCCCTGCCCGTCGGGTATGTGCTGCATGAAACCGTGGGCTTCTACGGGTTCGCCATTGCCACTGTCGCGGTGTTCATCATCGGCTGGTGGGCGACGGCCGCGGTGACCAAGGGCAGCGACAACCATGACCCCAGCGAGATCGTGATCGACGAAGTGGCGGGCCAGTGGATTGCTCTGCTGCCTGTGTCATTGGGCGCGACCCATGCGGGCGCGGACATGCTGGCCCTTTGGCCGGGCTGGGTTGTGGCTTTCGTCGGCTTTCGTCTGTTCGACATTTGGAAGCCCGGGCCCGTTGGTTGGGCAGACCGTCGCGGCGATGCGCTTGGCGTGATGCTGGACGACGTTTTCGCAGGGATCATCGCGGCGATCTGTGTTATGATCGGCGCAGGGATCAGCCACGGGTTGCTTGGCGTATGAGCTTGGCCGTCGAAATTCTGGACCGCTACAAGGCGGAGGGGCGCATGATCGCCACCGCCGAAAGCTGCACGGGCGGCATGGTCAGCGCCGCCCTGACCGACATCGCGGGCTCTAGCGCAGTGGTCGAGCGTGGCTTTGTCACCTACACCAATCTGGCGAAACAGCAGATGCTGGGGGTTAAGGCCGAAACTCTAGAATCTGTGGGCGCTGTATCCGAAGAGGTTGCACGGGAAATGGCCGCTGGCGCGCTGGCAAATTCCGCTGCGCAGGTGGCTGTCAGCATCACAGGAATTGCCGGCCCCGGCGGGTCAGACCACAAGCCCGAAGGACGCGTCTGTTTCGGCATCGCGACCGAGGCTGGATATCTTCATACCGAGACGATTGAGTTCGGTGCCTTGGGCCGCGACATGGTTCGTGCCGCGGCGCGGGATCACGCACTCGCGCTCTTGCTGTCTGCGCCGTAGAGGGTATTCGCGCGTTCCAGAAACGCGCGCACAATCCGCTGCATCGCTTCGTTGAACACTAGGCCGATGATCCGCTGAAGCATGGCGTTCTTGAATTCGAAATCGACAAAGAACGCCACTTCGCAGCCCCCTTCGACATCTGTGAACGACCAGTTGGACTTCATGTACTTGAAGGGACCATCAAGATATTCGGTGTCGATCTTCTTGTCGTTCGGCCACAGGGTCACGCGGCTGCCGAACCGTTCGCGGAACACTTTGAAACTGATCACCAGATCGGCGTCCATGACGGTCGCCTCGCCCTGTTCGGTGGTCTTGCGCACACGGGCAGCGGCACACCACGGCAGGAACTTGGGATAGCTGTTCACATCCGCCACCAGATCATACATCTGTTGGGCGGTGTACGGCATAAAGCGGTTTTCAGAATGGGTCGGCATAGCACCAAGGATAATTCGTGACAGTGGTGCAGCATTTCGTAGTATACGCCCGAAACTTCAAGGGGGATCTCCTGTGTCGCGTCCATATGTCATCGATGAAATGATCTCGGCCAAGGCGATTGCGGCCCGGATCGAAGAGCTGGCCAAGGAAATTTCACAGGAATACGCAGACACCGAACAGGTCGTCGTTATCGGTCTGTTGCGCGGCAGCTTCGTGTTCATCGCGGACCTTGCCCGCGAGTTGGACCTGCCGGTCGAGGTCGATTTCATGGAGGTCAGTTCCTATGGCAACGAGATGGTCAGCTCGCGGGAAGTCCGCATTCTAAAGGATCTGCGCGGCCAGATCGAAGGGCGCGATGTTCTGGTGGTCGAGGATATTGTGGACACGGGCTACACCCTGTCGCACGTGATTTCCCTGCTGAAATCACGCAAGCCCAAGCGACTAAAAACAATCGCTCTTTTGGATAAACCCTCGCGGCGCGAGGTGGATTTCAAGGCAGACTATATTGGTTTTGAAATTCCAGACGAATTTGTTGTGGGCTACGGGATCGACTACGCGCAGCGCAACCGGAACCTAGGGTATATCGGCAAGGTCAGGTTCCCCGAATGAACCTTTTCTGGCTCATCCGAATGTCCCAGTGGGTGCGCAACCCACCCTCGCCACAGCGGGTCAAACTGGTGCTTGGCGTCATCGCCCTGTGCCTGATCATCGTAGGGATCGAGTTTTTCTGGGGCTGGCCCGAGTGGCTGACCACGAACGGCAACCTGCGGGGCGGCGTGCCGCGCTTCTGACAATGACGTGAGCGGGCGCGCCAACGAAAAACGGGGCGCCAGAAGTGCCCCGTTCTAGATCGACTATCTGAACAATCAGGCCTCGGCCAATTTCTTCAGACGGTTCTCGCGCAGGCGCGCGAAATCGTCGCCCGCATGGTAGCTGGAACGTGTCAGCGGCGTGGCTGACACCATCAGGAAGTTCTTGGCCCATGCAGCTTTCTCATAGGCTGCGAACTCCTCGGGGGTGACAAAACGATCAACCTTGTGGTGCTTAGGCGTGGGTTGCAGGTACTGGCCGATGGTCAGGAAATCCACATCGGCAGCGCGCATGTCATCCATGACCTGACGGACCTGTTCGTTGGTTTCACCAAGGCCGACCATGATGCCCGACTTGGTAAAGATGGTCGGGTCAATCTCTTTGACCCGCTGAAGCAGACGCAGCGAGTGGAAGTACCGCGCGCCGGGGCGCACGGTCGGATACTGGCCGGGCACGGTTTCAAGGTTGTGGTTGAACACATCCGGTTTCGCGGCCACGACCGCCTCCAGCACCGACGGATCACATTTCAGGAAGTCAGGCGTCAGGATTTCGATGGTGGTTGTCGGGCTGCGGTGGCGCACGGCGCGGATGGTCTGGGCAAAATGCTCTGCCCCGCCGTCATTCAAATCGTCACGGTCCACCGAGGTGATGACCACGTGGTTGAGCCCCAGCTTTTGTACCGCATCTGCGACGCGGCCCGGTTCGAACACGTCCAGCGCATCGGGACGCCCGGTCGCAATGTTGCAGAACGAACAACCGCGGGTACAGATGTCGCCCATGATCATCATGGTCGCGTGGCCCTGAGACCAGCATTCGCCGACATTGGGGCAGCCCGCCTCTTCGCATACGGTGACCAGACCATGGTCGCGCATGATTTTATGGGTCTCGCGGTATCCCTCGCTCGTGGGTGCCTTGACGCGGATCCACTCTGGCTTCTTGGGCTGAGCGTTGTCAGGGCGGTGCGCCTTTTCGGGGTGGCGCTGGCTGGGGATCTTGAGGTCTCGCACGGGGTGACTCCAGACGGGGTTTTGTTGCGTTGTCCTACTTTAGGGTGTGTTTGCCCAAAGTTCCAGTTCTGTGCACGTGGTTTGCGTGCGGCGCATTGCGCGTTTGCACTGGAGGAATAGGTCACTTGGCACGCTTGTTTTTAAGGCGATCCGCGCCAAACAAACGGGCATAACCTGCGGCTTTTGCGCCAGAACTGGCGTGCGGTCAGAAAACATGGCTCGGGCCATTGCACCTGTTTTGGAACGATTCTATTTCTTGCTGCAGGCGCAGCACTGCGTCGCAGCATTCCCTTCCCCACCTCTACGGAGAGTTCGACATGAAGCCTGGCATCCGTCTGCCCGAAGTCACCTTCCACACCCGCGTCCGCGACGAAGCTGTTGGCGGCCCCAACCCCTTCCGCTGGGAAGACAAGACCACCGCTGACTACTTTTCTGGCAAGCGCGTGATCCTGTTCTCGCTGCCCGGCGCGTTCACACCCACTTGCTCGACCTACCAGTTGCCAGGCTTTGAAGATAACTTTGCCAAGTTCCAGGACCTGGGTGTCGACGAGATCTACTGCATGTCCGTGAATGACAGCTTTGTCATGAACAAGTGGGCCCAGATGCAAGAGATCAAGAACGTCAAAGTCATCCCCGATGGCTCGGGCGAATTCACCCGCAAGATCGGCATGCTGGTCGCCAAAGAGAACCTTGGCTTCGGCATGCGTTCGTGGCGTTATGCGGCAGTCGTCAAGGACGGCGTCGTTGAGGCATGGTTCGAAGAGCCCGGCCGTTGTGATAACTTTGGCGAGGATCCGTATGGCGAGAGCTCGCCCGAGACCCTGCTGGCCTATCTGGAAAACGCGTCGAAGCCCGTCGCAGCTGAGTAATCGGCGTTCCTGATTAGTATCGTTTGCGCCCTGCGCTCCTGATCGGAGCGCAGGGCGTTTGAGTATTTAAAGCAAAAAGAAGCCTAGAACGCTGCGCGGGCGTCTTGGACCAATTCTTCGCCCACGCGGGTCAGGATATCGCCGAGTTCGGTGAACCAACCGTCATCGCCTGCCACATTGCGGCGCACAAGGCCGATTGTCCTGTTTGGCTCTGGGCCATGAAAGCGCGAGAGGGCCATGTCGGGGGCCGCGCGGCTTTCCGTAATGGCAGCGATTTCTGGAAGCAGCGTCAGGCCGAATCCGGCCGCCACCATTCTGGACAGTGTCGCGAGGGACGACGCTCCCATATTGATTTGGTGGTTGGAGCGACCGCAAACTTCGAGCGCTTGATCGGTGAGACAATGGCCGTCCTCGAGAAGAAGAAGTTGATCGGGGTCAAGAGAGACCGGCCGCAGCTCTTCCAGATTCTTGCCAAGCGCGTTCAACCGAGCCTGAGAGCCAGCAAGCAGGAAGCGGTCCTCAAAGAGTGGGCGCTCGACCAGACCGTTAATGTCTGCGGGCAGCGCAATCACCGCAGCGTCGAGTTCCCCCTGCTGGATTGCGTAGAGCAAACGCTCTGTTTTGGCTTCTTGGACTTGAACATCAAGACTTAGATCGCGCGCCCTAAGGTCCGCCAACGCCATGGGTAGAAGATACGGTGCAACTGTCGGGATCATGCCGATATAGAGCTTGCCAGCCAATCCATCGCGCCACCTTGCCGAATGTTCCAGCATACGCACCTTGGCAACGACGTCGCGTGCCTGCTCAAGGGCCAAACGCCCGAAAGGTGTCAGCGTCACATCTCTGGCGTGACGTTCGACCAATGGGCCGCCGAGGGTTGCCTCAAGCTCTTTGATCTGGACCGAGAGAGCAGGCTGGCTGATGTTCACAATCGCCGCCGCCTGACCGAAGTGGCGACGCTCTGCAAGGGCGATGAAGTATTCTAGCTGTCTCAGGGTAATTCTCATAGTTTCGGATTATCGCAATCCAGATGGGTGTTCCAGAGAAACGCAGCGCTGCGGGTGCGGCAATGATGCGCCGCTGCGATCTTGCGACATCGGCTTGGGGGGGTAAGCTGCAAACGCAGCCAGGAAGGGCCCAGCATGCAAAACACGTCTGACTCGGAAGAGAGCAAAGGAATCGCCCATATGCGCGACTTCCTGAAGCAGATCGTCTTTGGGGGGAACGATGGCATCGTGACCACATTCGCTATTGTCGCCGGTTTCGCGGGCGCTCAGGCCGAGGGCACGGCGCAAATCGGCGGAATTGCTGTGTTGGTTTTCGGGCTCGCAAATCTGTTTGCCGACGCAGTGAGCATGGGACTCGGCGAATTTCTATCCCTGCGCTCGCGGAACGCAATGTACCGGACGCGCCGCGGCACCATTGCAGCCGATTTGCACAAAGGCGGCCGGCGCGCCGCCAACGCTGTTGAACAATTCTTAACCGACCGCGGCATTCCAAATGCACGTGCACGTGAGATCGGCACTGGACTATCTGAACATCCCGACGTCATGGCAGAGCTTGCGATGATGTTCGCGCATGGGATGACCGATCCAGACGGAGAAAGTCCGTGGAAAAGTGGTCTGGTGACCTTCGGGGCATTCGTCTTGTTCGGCGCCCTGCCCTTGCTGCCCTATTTTTTGGGGGACACCAGCGACGCGACTCTGGGTTGGTCCGCGACCACCACGATTGTCGCGCTGGTGGCTTTGGGGCTGCTTCGCTGGCGAGTCACCGAAGATGCCGCCCCGCAGGCCATTGGAGAAACCGTTCTCGTCGGCGCGCTTTGTGCGGGGGTGGCATATGGTGTGGGTTGGATGGTGGGCGGTTAACCGATCATCTGCCCCCCGACGCCCTCGATCCGCTCGTAATAGCGCTTGAGCCGAAAGAGCGCGATCCGAAGCACAATCTTGCCAGACCGTGCGGACCAACCGAGCTGTTTTTCCGCATTTTCAAGCCCTTCGAGCATACAGCAGCACCGTAGAACGACATCGCCAAGGCCTGGCCCCAGATCCCGAAGTGCCTCTGCGACGCGGCGCCGTGCGGCTGACGGGCTGTAGCCCACCATGTCATCCCCTTGATAAGGGGCCATATTCGCACCCGTCAGAATGTCCTGCCAGTTTTCTGCTGTTTCCTGCCCCATCTGCGCCAACTCGAAATCTTCACGAAGGCGCTCCCCGGCGCGGACAAGCACATCCTCGAGGAAAGGAGTCCCATCCTTGTCCCTGCGCCGTGCTAGAACAGCGAGCGGCGTCTCGTAGCTTGTGAACCGCATACGGCGGCTGTCCTCGGCTTCTACACCAGACTGGACCCGGGCTGTGGGTTGCAGAGCAAACGGAGTCTGAGCCTCGGCAAATCCACTGGCGCGGTTTTCATCCTCTGCGATCATGCACTTGAGCGCTGCGCGACCTTCGGGCGTAATGCGGTATTTCGAGATCCGACCTGGATCGATACATTCCACCCAGTTCTTTAGAGCGACGGCGCGCGCAATGCCGCGATCAGTGACGGCGGTGTTTTTGGTCTCGTTTGCGAAGCTACGCACCACGACGGCCTTTTCCATACCCTCGGCGACGGCCAGAACGGCCCCCGGCTCTGCTAGGTGCCGAAGCAGGCGCTTGCCCTCGGTACGAAGCATATCCGGATCGGGTTGGACGGAAGGCTGATAGCTGGCTTGGGACATGGCAGTGTCCTCCTGTTGATGTTGCACTGTCGCGCCGGACAGAGCATGGCCCAACTGCAAGAGCACTTCGTCAACCAGAGGATCCTCGCGCCGCGTTTCGACCTTCTGCACCTGACGCAAGACGGTCGAGGCATGGCAGCCTGCCGCTCGCGCCAATTCGCGGATCGACACCCCCTCTTCGGTGTGTGCCAGATAGCGCTTTGCGCCGCTTGGCACCCATTGGGGCAGCGTATTTACCAGAGAGCCGGACGAACGCGACGACTGCATATCAAACCTCATTTTCTCGTCGGGAGCACAGGGCAACCTGGCTGCGGGATCATGGTTAACGTATGGGAACAGCTGTTACCGATGCGTTAAAAATCCTTTGCGAAAGTCATTTTTGTTTCCGTATTGAAAACAATAACTAAGCCACCGTGCGCTGCTCCGTACGGTCACGCAACACCTCGGAAGTCGTGCTGTGATGGTCTGCAAGAAAGCAAGCGGAGAGCATTGAAATGACTGAACTCATGGCAGAATTGCAGAACCTAAAGCGCCCGAAACTCCTGATGTCTGCTGCAAAAGCAGGGGGAGCGATGTATCACCGTGATCATCACTTGTCGCGCATTCTGGGCCAGATCGCTCCTGATTGTATTCAAAAAATTCTCCGATTGTTGCTGATTCAAGAACAAGAGTTGGAGACCCAACGCAAAACGGGCAACGCGGAATATCGCGCTGCCCGTCATGTAGAGGTTCTGATTGCATTACGATCCGAGGCCACCCGGTGGCAAGCCGCGCAACAAGAAAATCAGGTAAAAGCGTCCGGCATGGAGGCTTTCTTTTCGGCCACATATGCTGCCAATGCCTCGTTGATGGCGGGGTCCAGCGCGGGCTGCTGATAGTCGGACAGCATCTTCTTGACCTTGATGCTGGCGAGCGTCTGGGTGTCACGCGCGCCTTCTTCGTACCATGTCTCGAAGGGCTTGTAGTCCAGAACATTGGTGCGCCAGAAGGCGTCTTTGAAGTTCGCCTGTGTGTGGGCACATCCCAAATAGTGACCACCCGGGCCGACTTCGCGAATAGCGTCCATCGCTTGGGCGTTCTCGTCGAACTTCACGCCCTCGGCGATGCGGTGCAGCACGCCAAGCTGGTCGGCGTCCATTACGAACTTCTCGTAAGATGACACCAGACCGCCTTCGAGCCAGCCGCACGAGTGCAGCATAAAGTTTACGCCACCCATCAGGGCTGCGTTCAGGGTGTTCGCGGTTTCATATGCAGCCTGCGCATCAGGCAGCTTGGAGCCACAAAGGCTACCACCCGAACGGAACGGCAGACCCAGACGGCGCGCCAACTGGCCTGCACCATACAGGATCAGGCTCGCTTCGGGAGTACCGAAGGTCGGTGCACCAGAGTTCATGTCGATCGACGACACAAAAGTACCAAAGATCACAGGGGCGCCCTGACGGATCAACTGGCTGTAGGCGATGCCGGCCAGAACCTCTGCCAGAACCTGTGTCAGCGTGCCAGCCACCGAAACAGGCGCCATCGCACCGCCCACAATGAACGGCGAAATGATGCAGCCCTGACCAGCTTCGGCATAGACCTCCAGCGCACCCATCATCACGTCATCGAAGGTCATCGGCGAGTTGATGTTGATGAGCGACGTCATAACCGCGTTATTTTGCACGAACTCTTTGCCGAACAGGATTTCCGACATTTCAACCGAGTCGCGCGCACGGCTGGGTTCGGTCACAGAGCCCATGTACGGCTTGTCCGACAGGGTCATGTGCGCCATCAGCATGTCGAGGTGACGCTTGTTCACGGGCACATCGGTGGGTTCGCAAACCGTTCCGCCCGAATGGTGCAGCCATTTGGACATGTAGCCAAGCTTCACGAAATTGCGGAAGTCATCCATGGTCGCGTAGCGGCGCCCACCTTCGAGGTCACGCACGAAGGGCGGACCGTAGACAGGCGCCAGAACAAGGTTCTTGCCGCCAATTTCCACGTTCCGTTCGGGGTTGCGCGCGTGTTGGGTGTAGCTCGACGGTGCGGTTTCGCAGAGCTTGCGGGCCAGACCACGGGGAATACGCACGCGCTCGCCCTGAACGTCGGCACCAGCATCACGCCAGCGCTCCAGCGCCTTGGGGTTCTCGGGGAAATTCACGCCGACCTCTTCGAGCAGGGTCTCGGCGTTGTATTCGATGATTTCCAGCGCTTCTTCGGTCAGTACTTCGAACAAGGGGATATTGCGTTCGATGAACTTGGCGCTTTCGATACGGACTGCGGTGCGTTCTGCCCGGCGGGCTGCGCCGCCACCCCCACGTGCGCGTTTGCGGGTCGCTGTCTCGGTCATTCGTGGAACCTCCAATTCGTGCGCAATCGCGCATGTTTGGACCAGTATATACCCTGCGTGATCGCTGCGGGGATTTAAGGTTTGCGTCCTCTCCGTCGCGAAAGCGACATTTAGTGAAGGTGAACCTACCAAAACACTATCACAACCCGCTCTGCTTCCCCTTGCCTAAAATGTGATCTCGCCCTAATGGGTGGCCATGACACAGCATGAAGCCCTCCTCATCATCGACTTTGGCTCTCAGGTCACGCAGCTGATTGCGCGCCGCCTGCGCGAGCTGAACGTCTACTGCGAAATTCGCCCCTACCAGAACGTGACCGCGGACAGCATCCGCGAGCTCGCACCCAAGGCCGTCATCCTGTCTGGCGGCCCTGACAGCGTCACCCGTGACGGCAGCCCCCGCGCCCCTCAGGAACTGTTCGAGATGGGCCTGCCCATCTTTGGTATCTGCTATGGCCAACAGGTCATGATGGAGCAGCTGGGTGGCAAGGTCGAAGGCGGCCACCACGCCGAATATGGCCGTGCCTTTGTGACCCCCGCCGAAGGCCACAAGCTGGACGGCATCTTTGCCGGTCTCTTTACCCAAGAGAACAAAGAACAAGTCTGGATGAGCCACGGGGACCGCGTCACCAAGATCGCCCCCGGTTTCGAGATTGTCGCAACCTCGCCCAACGCGCCGTATGCCATGGTCGCCGACGAGGATCGCCAGTTCTACGCTGTGCAATTCCACCCCGAGGTGCACCACACCCCGAACGGCAAAATCATGCTCGAGAACTTTGTTCGCAAAGCGGGTTTCACCGGTGACTGGACCATGGCCGCCTACCGAGAAGAAGCGATCAAAGCCATCCGCGAGCAGGTTGGCGACAAGCAGGTCATCTGTGGTCTGTCGGGCGGCGTTGACAGCTCGGTCACCGCGATCCTGCTGCACGAAGCGATCGGCGACCAGCTGACCTGTGTATTCGTGGACCACGGCCTGCTGCGTCTGAACGAAGCCGAAGAAGTCGTGGCGATGTTCCGCGACAACTACAACATCAAGCTGATTCACGCGGACGAAGCTGACCTGTTCATCGGCGCGCTCGAAGGCGTGTCTGACCCCGAGGTCAAGCGCAAGACCATCGGCAAGCTCTTCATCGACGTGTTCCAAAAGCACGCCGACACCATCGAAGGTGCCGAGTTCCTTGCCCAAGGCACTCTGTATCCCGACGTGATCGAGTCGGTCTCGTTCTCTGGCGGTCCCTCGGTCACCATCAAGTCGCACCACAACGTGGGCGGTCTGCCGGAAAAGATGGGCCTGAAACTGGTCGAGCCCCTGCGCGAGCTGTTCAAAGACGAAGTCCGCGCCCTTGGCCGCGAACTGGGTCTGCCCGCCAGCTTCATCGGTCGTCACCCCTTCCCTGGGCCGGGTCTCGCGATCCGCTGCCCTGGCGAGATCACCCGCGAGAAGCTGGAGATCCTGCGCAAGGCCGATGCGGTCTACATCGACCAGATCCGCAAGCACGGTCTGTACGATGACATCTGGCAGGCATTCGTGGCGATCCTTCCTGTCCGCACCGTTGGTGTTATGGGCGATGGCCGCACCTACGACTACGCATGCGCCCTGCGCGCCGTGACCTCGGTCGATGGGATGACGGCGGATTACTACCCCTTCACCCACGAATTCCTCGGCGAAACCGCCACGCGGATCATCAACGAGGTCAAGGGCATCAACCGGTGCACCTACGACATCACCTCGAAGCCTCCGGGCACCATCGAGTGGGAATAACCCAATTCCAAGCCGCCCCGAGCCGGGCGGCTTTTTCTTTGCGCTCTTATGAACAGGTGCTGCAACCACCCCCCTCAAGTCGCTGACTCAGCAAGCTCTGAAACGGGATCTAAGGTTGCAGGGGGCTTGTTGCACATATCGGTGAGAGGGATTCATCTCGGGAATCCTGATGGATAGTATGCCCAAACCTGCCAACACCCGCTACCGCACGACGAACTGGTCCGACTATAGCGCCTCCCTGAAACGGCGAGGATCGCTATCCATCTGGTTCGATCCGGCAATGCCTTGGAAAGCAGGCCGAAGTGGCAAGCGTGGTCACCCTCAAACCTTCTCCGACAGCGCGGTTCAGACCTGTCTCACGCTGAAAGTCCTGTTCGGCCTGCCGCTTCGGCAGACCGTCAGTCTGGTCGCAAGTCTTATCGAGATGGCCGAGCTCGACTGGCCCGTACCTGACTATTCGACGTTGTGCCGACGTCAGGCTCGGATGCAGGTGCAGATCCCGTATCGGCGCTCCAGTCAGCCTATGAATCTCCTGATCGACAGCACCGGCATTCGTTTTCGCGGCGACGGCGAATGGCTCTCGCGCAAGCATGGCGCGACGCGCAGACGCGAATGGCGCAAGGTGCATCTGGCGATGGATACCACAACGGGCGACATTCGCGCGGTCGAGTTCACCTCGAGCAGGCAGGGCGACAGCCCGGTCCTGCCGGAGCTCCTGGTGCAGATCCCGGCGGGCGAAGAAATCGAAACCGTCACCGCCGATAGCGCCTATGACACGCGCCGCTGCCATGCCGCGATCCTCGAGCATGGAGCCGACCCGATCATCCCGATCCGACGTAACGGGCGCGCCTGGAAACCCGATTGCCCCGCCGCGAGATCTCGAAACGAGATCCTGCGAGCGACACGATGTCTGGGTCGGTCCATCTGGAAGAAATGGGCCGGCTATCACGCCCGAAGTCGCGTCGAAGCACAGCCTCTCGGGACATTGGCTTCGCGCAATGCCCTGCCGGCCAGTGGATGAATCGCCTCAAGCTTTTCAGCGACCGGATCTTGTCACGTGACCCTGATCGTCAGACCGCAGAAATCCAAATCCGCATCGCCATCATGAACCGCTGCTCGGCCCTGGGAAGGGCCGAGATCCAAGCCGTCGCCTGAAGCTTGCGGGGAAAGGGGCGGATCATCTTGGCGTCCAATTAGCGCAACAAGGCCGGTTGCAGGGGACAGATTCTCTGTAGGAAGGCCGCTTAGCCCCGAGAATTCTTTTCGCGGCAAAGAAGTATCACGTCGGTACAAATTTTAGCACTTTCTCGGCTCGATATATCCAGATTCAAATTGATAAATTTACTTTCATCATGAACTAGTATTTCTGCAAAAGGAGGACGAGAAAGCAGGAAAAAGAGATGAAATTGCGGATCGGCCTACATGTTTACAAAGCACCTTTTGCGCTACACCTTACCGTCGTTTGTAAATAAATATCAAAACTAAACTATTCCGCGCGACGCGAAGCCGACATATGTTCGCACCTTGCGCAAAACATGTTGAAATCACCGCAAACACATTGAATAACTGCTTCCATCGGCACGGTCCTGATTACAGCTTGGGCGCATACCGATGGAAATATGAATACGCACGAAGGCATCGCGCAACTTTTGACGAGTGCTTTTTACAAAACCTTCCCTTCGGAACGCCAGTCCGAATTAACAATTGCTTTAACGATTTTTACTCTGAGGATTACCCGTGAAACTCCCTGACGTAGAATTACCATCGAACCGGAAGTTCGGTTTCTTTTTCACTTTTGTGTTTTTGGTTATTGCTTGGCGCCTATTCACTACAGGTTCTGCCGCGCTCGGATACCTGAGTTTGATCGTTGCAGCAGTGTTCCTGCTGGTCACAATGATCAAGGCAGACCTGCTCCTCCCCTTGAACAAGGGCTGGATGGCCTTCGGGCTTGTCCTTGGCATGATCGTTAGCCCGATTGTTCTCGGTATCATCTATTTCGGCCTCTTCACACCTGTTAGTCTCGTCATGAAGGCTGTCGGCCGTGACGAATTGGGCCTGAAGCTCAAACGCACCGGCTCTCATTGGAAGGTCCGTGAAGAAGCGACCGCCGCAGGTTCGTTCAAGAACCAATTCTAAAACTTACGAGATACGATTTACAAGGTTAGGAATTGAAATGGAATTCATCGGAGAACTTTTCACATTTCTTGGAGCCAAAAAGAAACTTTGGCTCATTCCGATTATTAGCATCATGTTTATTCTGGGCGGCCTGCTTATTCTTGCGCAGGGTTCTGTTGTCGCTCCGTTTATCTACACACTCTTCTAATTCCATTGGAATTGAACCATGTACATTTTGGGTATTTCCGCGTTTTACCACGATAGCGCGGCCTGCCTGCTGAAAGATGGCGTTATCATCGCAGCAGCTCAAGAAGAACGCTTCACACGCAAGAAGCACGATCCCGGCTTCCCACACGAAGCCATCAAATACTGCCTGCAAGAAGCGGGCATCACCGGAAAGAGCATCGACAACGTCGTCTTTTACGAAAAGCCTTTTGTAAAGTTCGAGCGCCTGCTGGAAACCTACTTGGCGTTTGCACCCAAAGGTTTCAAAAGCTTCAGGACGTCGATGCCGCTGTGGATCAAGGAAAAACTTTTCCAAAAGTCCATGCTGACCAAAGAGTTGGAAGAAACTCTGGGCAAGGACATTAAATGGCGTGACCGGATCCTGTTTTCGGAACACCATTTGTCCCACGCTGCCAGTGCATTCTACCCTTCGCCCTTCGAGAGTGCGGCTGTGCTCACTCTGGACGGGGTGGGAGAATGGACCACGACCTCTTTGGCAATTGGCAAGGGCAAAGACCTCAAGGTGCTCAAGGAAATTCATTTCCCGCATTCGTTGGGTCTGCTGTATTCCGCTTTCACGTATTACACCGGTTTCAAGGTGAATTCCGGTGAATATAAAGTGATGGGCCTCGCCCCGTATGGCGAGCCCAAATACGCCGACCTGATCCGTGAGAACCTGATTCTCGTGGCGGAGGATGGCAGCTTCCAGCTGGACATGAGCTATTTCGACTACGCGACTGGTCTGACGATGACCAACAAGAAGTTCGACGATCTTTTTGGCGGGCCGCCCCGCACATCGGAAACCGAACTCACCCAGCGCGAGATGGATCTGGCAGCTTCGGTCCAGAAAGTGACCGAAGACATCGTCCTCGAGATCGCTCGTGGAATCGCCAAGGAAACTGGGGAAAAGAACCTCTGTCTGGCAGGCGGCGTGGCACTGAACTGCGTGGCGAACGGTATTCTGCTGCGCGAGAAGATTTTTGAAAACATCTGGATTCAGCCTGCAGCCGGTGATGCCGGTGGTGCGCTCGGTGCTGCTCTGGCGGTCTGGTATCAGGACCACGCGACAGAGCGGAAGCTGTCCAATGACCGCGACGCAATGCGCGGGGCCTATCTGGGACCGGACTTCGAAGATTTCGAGATCGAGCACGAACTGCTCGCGTGCGGTGCAAAGTTCCACAAGATGGATGATGACGGCCTGATCGAAAGCGTTGCGTCGGCTTTGGCCAACGAGAAGGCGATTGGCTGGATGCAGGGCCGTATGGAATTCGGTCCACGCGCCTTGGGCGGCCGCAGCATCATCGCAGACCCGCGCTCACCGGTCATGCAAAAGCAGCTGAACCTCAAGGTGAAGTATCGCGAGAGCTTCCGCCCCTTTGCCCCCAGCGTTCTGCGAGAGCATGTTGGTGAATGGTTCGAACACGACAGCGACAGCCCTTACATGCTGCTCGTGGCCGATGTTCAGGAAAGCAAGCGTCGCAAAATGACCGCCGAAGAGGACGCGCTTTTTGGGATCGAAAAGCTGAACGTGCCCCGTTCATCGGTTCCGGCAATCACCCACGTCGACTATTCGGCGCGCATCCAAACGGTGCACGAGGATACGAACCCGCGCTACCACGCGGTGATTTCAAAGTTCTACGACAAGACCGGTTGCCCTCTGGTCGTAAACACCTCGTTCAACGTCCGCGGCGAGCCGATCATCTGTACCCCGACCGATGCGTTCAAATGCTTCATGGGGACAGAGCTCGATGTTCTGGCGGTCGGCAATTACTTCCTTGTGAAGGATGAACAGGACCCCGCGCTCAAAGAGAACTACGAGGAGCGTTATGAGCTGGATTGAGAAGACTTGGGGGAGTGAGAAAGAGAACCAGTACAAAGGGTTCATCGGCTCCTTCATCGCTTTGATGCTCGCTTTTGTTGTTCTGGTGATGATGCTGCTCCGACTTGTCGGAATCGGAGAACAGGTTCTGTTCTACGCGCAGGTCTACCTGATGGTGCTGGCAGGGCTCGCTCTGCTGGCATCGTTCAAAAGCTGGCATATGGTGTCCGCCGTTCTGTCGGTGTTTCTATTTGTCGAACTGGCTGTGGGGTACATTCCTCTCGCCTTGGCGATGGCTGGCGTCCCCACGCGAATGGACACAACCTTCCCCGTCGAGGAGGGAAACCGCTTTCAGTTCCACCCGCTTCTGGCCTCGCTGCCCGTGGCGAATTACAGCGCGCCGACCGTGTCGCATAATGCGAACCATCTGCGGAACAATGAGCTACCCTTTGATCCGGCAAAACCACACGTCGCTGTGTTTGGCGGGTCCTCGACCTATGACCTTGGCGTCACCAGCGATGCTGCGACTTGGGTCAGCCAACTGGACACCCTGATCCCCGAATATTCGGTCTCGAATAACGGCGTTCCCGGCTATTCCAGCAGCGAGCATGTGGTTCAGACGACCTTCTACGAGGATCGCGCTGGAACAGAGCCGTTCTGTGCTGTCTACTACATGGGCTGGAACGACATCCGCGACTACGGTTTTGACAAGCTGGACAACGGCTATGCGAACTTTCACCTGTTGTCCCAATACGGGGCACAGAAAATCCGCTTTAGTCTGGGCTCGCCCTCTCCGACTTTAAACCTGTTGGCGGCCTACTTCATGCGAAACGAACTACCGTTTCCGCAGGCTCAGGGCACCGTGGGCAAGGACGTGACAGCCGACGATGATCTGTTTCGCGTGGCAGAACGCAATGTGCGTTCCATCAAAGCCATCAACGATTCGCGGGACATTAAAACGGTGTTCATCGCGCAGATCCTGAACCGGGCAAAGTTGACCGATCCGACCCGCATTTATGGCTGGCTGCCCTTTGTTTATGACGGGGACACTTGGCCGCTGCAGGATCGGTTCAATCTCTTTGTCGGCGACCTAGCAGCCGAAATTGGCGCGGAGTTCATCTATCCGCCGATTGACGCCTTTTCCGACGAGGATTTTGCCGACAACGGACACTTCAACGATCCCGGTTCGGTTAAATTCAGCGAGATGATCAGTGAAGAGATCCGGTCTGCTTGCGGCACACCGCGCACGGCATCGTTGGCCACACCTGCGCAATAGCTAGGGCTCGACCAAAAGCTGTCTCTACGAGGCCGCAAAGCCTGACTAACAAACCTATGGCCCACTCTTTCGCGAGAGCGGGCTTTTTCTTGCCCGTATTTAATAGGTTTTGGTCACAATCCTGATCCATTTTACAAGTAATCTTCTTTGACTTTTGGATAGCTGACCTCTTTTCATAACGAATGTTTCGACGCCTACTTAGCCTGATCACGTATTGTGCCCTCGTCGGGCTGTTCACCGCACTCGGCTCGGCACTGCTGACCCGCAACTGCGCTGACGTGATGCCCAGTCGTAGCCACTACGATACGATCGTGGTTCTGAGCGGAAGTCTGGGGTCCAAAGGAAAGATCGGTCCCGACACGGCCTTGCGGACCGATGCCGGTATCGATCTGTTCGAGCGGGGAATTGCTCCCAACCTTCACATGACCGGCGGCGTGTCGGAAAACAGGGTGCATGTGGCGGCCGCGATTCAAATGGCCGAGCGCACGGCAGAGGCTGGCGTTCCTCTGGCTGCGATCAGCGTCGAAGACGACTCCAGATCCACGCTGCAGAACGCCCGAAACTCGGTATCGATGCTGGAAGGCCAAGAGCGTATCATCTTAGTCAGTGACGGCTATCATCTGTGGCGGGCGTGGCTCAGTTTTGCTTGGGCCGGTCATCCACCCGCCGGACTGTGTAAAAGCACCAGCTTCCGTCCGGACGGTGCAGAGATGAGCGCGCGGCTCGTTGTGCGCGAAGCGTTGGCCTTGTGGTTTAACGTTGGGCGCGCCGCCGTGTGGAGTGGCGCAGAACTTGTCGGGCTGACCCCTCAGCTCGGTGGTAGTTTCTTGCATTGATGCACAGGATCGAGGGTTTACTTTCGCGCGCCGCACGCAAAGATGCCTGACACATGCCCCAACTTATAGGAGCACTTTGCGTGTCACCGGTTCTTCGCGGCAGCCTCTGGATGAGCGGCGCTATCCTGTCATTTTCGGCCATGGCGATTGCGGGCCGCGAAGTCAGCACAAACCTCGATACCTTCGAGATCATGTTTTACCGCAGTCTCATCGGCTTCGTGATTGTGCTCGTTTTCGCTACGGTTTCTGGCACAAAAGGCGATATTCAAACTGAAAGGTTGCCCCTGCATACTATTCGGAACATCTGCCACTTCACAGCCCAGAATTTGTGGTTCTACGCGATCACTGTGGTCCCGCTCGCGCAGGTCTTTGCGATCGAATTTAGTGCACCACTCTGGGCTTTGTTCCTGTCCGCCATCATCCTCAAAGAGCGCCTCACGCCCAGTAGACTACTCGCGGGTCTGGCTGGGTTTATCGGTATTTTGATTATCACACGGCCGGGCACATCCGCGATGGGATGGGCACAGATCACCCCGGCACTTGCGGCCATCGGCTTTGCCGCGTCTGCGGTCACCACGCGGCTTTTGACGCGAACTGAGAAAATCACATCGATCATGTTTTGGCTAACAGGTATGCAATGCATTTTTGGCCTGATTTGCGCGGGTTGGGACATGGATATTGCGCTTCCAACGGCCGCCAACATGCCTCTGGTCACGTTGATCGCAATCTGTGGTGTGACTGCCCATTTTTGCCTCACCACCGCTCTTTCGCTCGCGCCTGCATCCATTGTGATGCCTATCGATTTCCTTCGGCTACCCCTGATTGCAGCCTTAGGCGCCCTTCTGTATTCAGAAGCCCTCGATCTTTACGTTGCGTTAGGTGCGTTGATCATCATAACTGCAAACTATGCAAATATTCGCAAAGAGACACGCGCCATAAAATAATGTGACGTTACGGCCAAAGTGATCACATTAACGTAAGGGCAAAGATTGACCCATCGCCTCAAGGACTCGTAGGCTGAGTTTCACCTTGGGGAGAAGGTAAGAGGGATGAGGATCCATGAAAAGAACACTACTCGGTAGTGCGATGATCGCCGTTCTGGGCACTTCTGTGGCCGCAGGCGGGATCGAACGCACCAATCAATCTAGCAGCGTCCTGTACAAAAAGGGCAATTACGTTGAGCTCGGCTTTGGCTCTGTCCGGCCAAGTGTGAGCGGCGAAGGCAAGTCCACCGGCTACAGCTATGACAACGTGGCTAACGATTTCGCCCAGAAAGAACTGCGCGCCAAAATCGACATCAATGACCGCTTGTCCTTTGGCATCATCATGGACCAGCCCTTTGGCGCGGACATCGATTATGGCGGCGACAGTGCGACAACCGAACTTGGCGGCACCAAAGCTTTCGCAGAAGTCAACGCTCAGACTTTCCTGCTGAAATACCAGGTGAACAGCAATGCCAGCGTTTTTGGCGGCTTGCGTCGTCAGACAGCTTCGGGTGACATCACTTTGGACGGCACCACGTATGGCGGCACCCTTCAGGTTCTTCCGCCCCCGCCCGCAGGTCCCGGTGGCGTTCTGTCGTCAGGCGCGTCGGGCTATAATATCGAGCTCAAAGACGCGGTCGGCACCGGCTACACCGTTGGCGCGGCCTATGAAATTCCCGACATTGCCTTGCGCGTCGCTCTGTCGTTCAACTCTGAGATCACCCACAAGATGGACGTCGAAGAGACACTGCCTTTGGACGTTGTGGTCCCCGGAGTGGGCGTTGTGGCAAGTTCGACCACGACCAGCAGCGGTTCGCTTGATGTGAAAACGCCCAAGTCGTGGAACCTTGATGTTCAGTCCGGTATCGCGAAGGATACCCTGCTCTTCGGGTCGATCCGTTGGGTCGAACATTCCGTCTTCAGCGTCTACGCCGACCTTTTGGATGCAGAATTGGTCAGCCTTGACGACACCGTCACCTATACCATCGGCGTCGGCCGTCGCTTCTCGCCAAACTTCTCGGCATTGGCTGCGTTCTCGCACGAGGCCGCCGGTGATGAAGAAGTCTCGCCACTGGCACCGACCAACGGGTTCAACGCCTTGACCATTGGTGGCGCGTATACCTTTGACAACGGTTTCGAGATTTCCGGCGGCGCAAGCTGGCGTCAGGTCGGCGATGCCAAAGCCTATGCCCGCGGCGCAACCCGCGCTGATTTCGAAGGCAACACGGCTTTCGGTGCTGGTATCAAGCTGTCCTATAGCTTCTGACCCAGAGAGCGGTTCAATCAAAACGCCCTGCACTTTTCGTGTGGGGCGTTTCTTTTTGTGCATCGCGCAGCGCCCGTTTGACCACACCTTGAAGGGGCGGTAACACATCACGAACGCACTTAATTCAGGCCTTTTCCATGTTGTATCCCACCGCCGACAGCTGGCTGACCGCCGCCTCCAAACGCATCACCCTGTTCGGAATGTCCGGTTTGGGGAAAACCTTTCTGGCCAATATGCTGCGGCAAGATGCGGGCTGGTTTCACTACTCGATCGATTACCGGATCGGCACGCGGTACATGGGCGAATACATCACCGACGAATACAAACGTCTGGCGATGCAGCACCCGACCCTGCGCGAACTCTTGATGTCAGACTCGATTTTTATAGGGTCGAACATCACCTTTGAAAATCTGGCGCCGTTGTCGACCTACCTGGGCAAACCAGGCAACCCCGATCAGGGCGGCCTGCCCTTTGCCGAATATCGCCGCCGTCAGGACCAGCACCGCACCGCCGAGATCGCGGCCCTGCTAGACACGCCCTATTTCTGCGAGCGGGCCAAGGCTCTCTATGGCTACGACAACTTCATCTGTGACAGCGGCGGTTCCATTTGCGAGGTCGTTGCCCCGAACGATCCTGACGATCCGGTCCTGAAAGCCCTGTCCGAAGAGACCCTGCTAATCTGGATCGAAGGCAGCGATGCCCACACCGCAGAGCTCTGCCGCCGCTTCGACCGCGCGCCAAAGCCCATGTATTACATGCCCGAGTTCCTGACAGCCAAATGGGCCGAGTATCTGGAAACCAACGGGCAAACACAGGAACAGGTGAACCCCGACGCCTTTGTGCGCTGGACCTATGCGCAGGCGCTGGCCCACCGTCAGCCGCGCTATGCGGCGATGGCCAAATGGGGAGTCACCATCAAGGCCGAAGAAGTCATGCAGGTCAAAACGCCCGCAGATTTCGATGCTTTGATCGCAAAAGCGATTAAACGGCAGGCTTGAGTCTGCCGTTACTTAAGACTATCTAGGATGCCTATCCAATAAAGCGGAAATCTTCCAATGCCTATCAAGCTGCCCTCTGACCTGCCCGCCTATGACGTCCTCTCCAAAGAGGGTGTTATGGTCATGGCAGACGATCAGGCAGCCCGTCAGGACATCCGACCGATCAAGATCGCGCTTCTGAACCTGATGCCGAAGAAGATCCAGACAGAGAACCAGTTCGCCCGCCTGATCGGTGCGACCCCTCTGCAGATCGAATTCACGCTCATCCGCATGAGCGAGCATCAGACCAAGAACACCGCCGCCGAACATATGGAAAGCTTCTATCGCCCCTTCGAAGAGGTGAAAGCGAGTGGCGAGAAGTTTGACGGTCTGATCATCACCGGCGCGCCCATCGAGCATCTGGATTTCAATGACGTGACCTATTGGGAAGAGCTGTGTCAGGTCTTTGACTGGACCCAAGGGCACGTGCATTCGACCTTTGGCGTGTGCTGGGGTGGTATGGCGATGATCAACTACTTCCACGGCGTCCCCAAACACCTCTTGGACGCGAAATCCTTTGGCTGCTTCCGCCACCGCAATCTTGCGCCTGCTTCGCCTTATCTGCGCGGGTTCTCGGATGACGTGCTCGTGCCGGTTAGCCGCTGGACAGAAATCCGCCAGACCGATCTGGACCAGCATCAGGATCTGACGACTCTGATCGCCAGCGACGCGTCAGGCCCCTGTCTGGTCGAGGACCCCAAGCATCGCGCGCTCTACGTGTTCAATCACTTTGAATACGATGACAACACGTTGAAAGAGGAATACGATCGCGACGCCGAAGCGGGCAAACCGATCAACGTGCCGGAAAACTATTATCCCGATGACGATCCGTCGAAAAAGCCGCTCAATCGCTGGAGAAGTCACGCGCACCTTCTATATGGGAATTGGATAAACCAGATTTATCAGACGACGCCCTATGAGTTGGAAAAAATTGGCCATTAAGGTTATTGCCATTGCTGGATTAACAGCGGTTGCGGGCTGCGCGGTGATTGACCGCCGCGCGTCAGAGCGTGAATCCGTCGCCGAAGCGAACACGCCACCGTTGGGGGACTTTATTGAGCTGGACGATGGGCGCCGCGTCCATGCCTTTGTCAAAGGGTCTGGCCCTGATCTGGTGCTGATCCACGGCGCCAGCGGCAACCTGCGTGACTTTACCTACAGCCTAGTGGATCGCCTGACCGACCGCTACCGCGTGATCGCGTTTGACCGCCCCGGCATGGGTTACACCGACCGTGCCGATCCCACGTATGATACTGCTGCGAATAACGGCGCAGAGCCCGTGCGCGAACAAGCCCGCATGTTGCAATTGGCCGCCGACAAGATCGGCGTCGCGGAGCCTGTCGTCCTTGGCCACAGCTTTGGTGGCGCGGTGGCATTGGCGTGGGCGCTTGAACGCCCCCAAGACACGGCAGCGCTGGTCGTTCTTTCTGGTGCGTCCAATCCGTGGCCTGGCGGGCTCGGTGTCAGCTATTCCGTGCCGAACAGCAGCCTTGGCGGGCGGATCGCGGTGCCTCTGGTCTCTGCCCTTCTCAGCACCGAAACCCTGAATTCTATGGTGGATGGTGTCTTTGCACCGCAGTCCGCACCCGCAGGCTACGCCGAATACCTTGGCGCTGATCTCGCCCTGCGCCGCGACAGTCTGCGGGCCAATGCCCGTCAGGTCAGTAGCCTGAAGCCGCAACTGGCGCAGATGGTCCCGCTCTATTCCGATCTCCCCATGCCCGTGGAAATCCTGCACGGTGAGGCAGATGACACTGTTCCGCCCGCCATCCATGCGATCCCCCTGTCCCGCCAGATTCCGAATGCCAATCTGGTCCTCCTGCCCGGTATCGGCCACATGCCCCACCATGTCGCCCAAGATGATGTCATCGCGGCGATTGACCGCGCCGCCGCCCGCGCCGGATTGCACCCAACGCCCTAACCGCCCATAAAGGTGGAAAAAGAGGTGCCCCTATGAACTTGCCCTTCGACGGTGCGATTTCCGAATTCTACGAATCCGAGGCCGCAGCCGATCTCTGTGCCGCGATCGAGAATGCGGGCAAGAAAGACATCCTAGGCGCCTACCCCTATGACAGCCGGCTCGACAAGAGCACCTACGAGGACACGCTTCACGCCCTGCAGGTCGAACTGGTCAAGCTGCAGCACTGGGTCAAGGACACAGGCGCCCGGATCGCCATCGTCTTCGAAGGGCGCGATGCGGCTGGCAAGGGCGGCACCATCAAGCGCATCCGCGAAAACCTGAATCCACGTGGCTGCCGTGTGGTTGCCCTGTCCAAGCCTTCGGAAACCGAGGCGACCCAGTGGTACTTCCAGCGCTATATTGAACAACTGCCCTCGGGCGGAGAGATCGTTCTGTTCGACCGCAGTTGGTACAACCGCGGCGTGGTGGAAAAGGTCTTTGGCTTTTGCGACGAGGTGCAGCGCGAACATTTCTTCCGTCAGGTGCTGCCGTTTGAGGAAATGCTGGTCGACGAAGGTGTTCATGTCATCAAGGTCTGGCTCAACGTTGGGCGCGCCGAGCAACTGCGCCGCTTCCTTGACCGCGAACAGGACCCCCTGAAGCAATGGAAGCTCAGCTGGATCGATGTCGAAGGTTTGAAACGCTGGGATGCCTATTCCGAGGCGATCCAAGAAACCCTGCTGCGCAGCCATGCCAAACTGAGCCCTTGGCACGTGGTTCGCAGCGATGACAAGCGCCGCGCCCGTATCGAAGTGATCCGCCTGCTTCTGTCAGGATTGGAATACGACCGCAAAGACCATGATGTGGTCGCATCCCCTGATCCGAACATTGTCGGTGGACCGGACCTGCTCCATGTCTAAACGCGGATACCATCACGGCAACCTGCGGCAGGCTTTGGTCGATGCCGCACTCGAATTGGTGCGCGACAAGGGCCCCACGGGCTTTACGCTGTCAGAGGCTGCAAAGCTCGCAGGTGTGACCCCCGCTGCTGTCTACCGCCATTTCCAAGGGCGCGAAGACCTGATCGCCGAAGCCGCGCGCCAAGGCTATTTGATCTTCTCCGATGTGATGGAATTTGCATACAACAAAGGCCAACCCAGTGCGCTTTCTGCCTTTGAGGCCACAGGACGCGCCTACCTCGCCTTTGCCCGAAAGTACCCTGGTCATTACGTTGCAATGTTCGAGTCCGGCATCTCGGTCAATAGATCGCCAGAACTGGCCGAAGCGGCGTCCGGTGCAAACAAAATCCTCGAGCAAGCGGCCACCGTTCTCAGCGAGCGCATTCCAGCAGACAAGCGCCCACCGGCAAACATGTTCTCGGCCCACATCTGGGCCATGAGCCATGGCGTGGTCGAACTCTTTGCGCGGGGCACACCCGGGACAAGGTCCCCTTACTCTCCCGAAGATCTTCTCGAAGCGGGAATCGGTATCTACTTGCGTGGTCTCGGACTGATTTCGAACGACTAATTCTCTGGCTGTGCGTCCCGCGGGCAAAAAAATAGCATTTCCATAGAAATTTTCTTGAAAAATTTTCCTGAAAACGGGGCTTACCGGAACTCCGCTAACGATATTTTAGTGCTTTCTTTGGTTTATGCCTGCGAGACAAAGCAACCATAGGGCGAATAGCGACGTTCGTGGGTGCATCCTGAAAATTCGCAACAAGTAAGCCGATCTCACCCTGCAATATCGCAATCACGCGCATGCCAATGCCCTCAAAGCGATCCGCTTTAATGTAATCTGTAATTACAATACCCAATAAAATAAGGGACAATCTGGGCAAGTATGGTCGCAATGTGGCGAGAATGTGGCTGGACAGCTCGACCTGCCTTCCCCTAGATTGAAATCACACCATTTCTTTCGTGTTATACAGTCTAAGGGTATTCAAATGCATAGCGGATACAAGCAGCTCGCAGCGATGCGCGAACTTCTTTACCAACTCGAGCAAGACATGGGGCTCGACGATATGTCGCAAAACGAGAAGGATATTCTCTATGCCTTCCACATGATCGCCGAGTCCAAGATCGATGCCGATGTTCATTCGGAGTCGATCCGATCGCACAATACCGTCCGCGCCATGAAGCACGCGACTTACCACCGCACGCTGAAACGGCTTCTGGATCAAGGCTTTATCGAGCACGCACCGCAACGCAAGACCGGCCTCTACCGCCTGGCCACCGCTCACTGATCGGCCCAATCGGCCACGCCTGCAGGGAAATTTCGCCCGTATGCAGAAGATATCAAGGTGCTCTCGTCTGCCAGAGGGCACCTTTTTCGTTCCACAGCCAATTTGTGGCAAAGATCGTAAATCGCTATTTACGCAAATCATCCCGCAAAAATCCCGCCAACCTTGAGCATATGCGCAATGTTCTGGCGCATTCACGGCTTTGGGAACGCTCGGCAACCCCCAATGAGCTGCTCAGTCGAAGGGTCCGACGAGAGTCAAATCTCGGACAATCGGTGTTCCCAATCTTCACAGTCTTAGGTGAACCGAGAGCGATGACCTCTGCCCCACAGCGCTCTCTGGCCGCACGCTTTCTACTGGCGCATTCTTAAAATGCGACTTCCGAGCAGAGCCTTTCCGAGGTCATTCAACGCACTTCATCCAGAACCGCCGCGCCAGCGCTGGCCTTGCCTTGAGCCGCGAATGCGTTGCGCCCGAAACATGCCTCTTGTCCAGCTTCCCGCCCCTTGAAAACGGAAACAGGCGCGTACGAAAGCACGCGCCTGCCAAAATCGTCTTCGGAAGCTCCGAATTAGCGCTTCGAGAACTGGAAGCTACGACGTGCCTTACGACGGCCGAACTTCTTACGTTCAACAACGCGGCTGTCGCGGGTCAGGAAGCCAGCGGCTTTCAGCGCGCCACGCAGCGAGGGATCGTACAGCTGCAGAGCTTTGGAGATGCCGTGCTTGACCGCACCAGCTTGGCCCGACAGACCGCCGCCTTTGACGGTGGCGTAAACGTCGAACTGATCTTCAACGCCGGCAACCTCGAAAGGCTGACGCAGGATCATCTGCAGAACGGGACGTGCAAAGTACACGTTCAGTTCGCGACCGTTGACGGTCACTTTACCGGAACCGGGCTTGATCCAAACACGGGCAACAGCGTCTTTACGCTTGCCGGTGGCGTAGGAACGACCCAGCTCGTCACGGACGGGCTCACGGGGTGCGTCGATCTCGATTGCTGCGACGTCACCTGCAACGGCGCCGAGTTCTTCGAGCGAGTTGACTTGATCGGCCATTATTTCGCAGTCCTCGTGTTCTTGGAGTTCAGCACTTTGACGTCAACGACTTCAGGTGCCTGAGCTTCGTGGGGGTGTTCAGTACCCGCGTAAACGCGCAGGTTGGTCATCAGCTGGCGCGACAGGCGGTTGCCGGGCAGCATACGCTGAACAGCTTTCTGAACCACACGCTCGGGGTGCGCGCCGTCCAGGATTTCCTGCTTGGTGCGCGACTTGATGCCGCCGGGGTGGCCAGTGTGCCAGTAGAAACGCTCTTCGCGCTTCTTGCCGGTCATCTGGATTTTCTCAGCATTGATGATGATGACGTTGTCACCGCAATCCATGTGAGGCGTGAAGGACGGCTTGTGCTTGCCGCGCAGACGCGTTGCGACGATCGACGCAAGACGGCCCAGAACGACGCCTTCAGCGTCGATCAGGATCCATTTCTTCTCGATGTCTGCAGGCTTTGCAGAGAAGGTTTTCATGGTCAGGATATCCTGGGTTTCATTAAATTAAGGTCGAGCCGAGTGCGGCCTCAGCCTCACCCGAATTCGGATTGGCGTCTTATACAGCCCTTCGAACCCCAGTCAAGCGCCCTTAAGTGATCAAAACCCTTATAAAACAATGGCTTAAAAAATAGGTATCAAAATACCCCATATTTTACGCCATCCTCGGGCTTCTTTTTGCACCAAATACTCAAAATCCAATGTTCAGCCACTTGGCGGGATGGAATAGGTCATGCTCGCCCGCGCCACAGGCCGTGCATCCCCCTCGGAATAGATCAGAACGTCGCCCACCGCCAACACGCGCCCCAGCTTCAAAATGCGGCATTCCGCCACCAGATCGACACCCGCCACCGGTTTGCGCATGAAATCAATCGAACAGTTGGTCGTCACAGCAAGGCCGACCGGCCCGATCACCGCCAGAACCGCCAGATAGATGCCCACATCCGCCAGCGCGAACATGGTGGGTCCAGACACCGTGCCACCGGGCCGTAGATGCTCTTCTTTGACGTTCAAGCGCACCTTAAGCGTGCCTGCGCCGACCTCCAGAATGGTGAACATGTCGCCCACCTGCGGAAAGTCTCGCGCCAGAAAGGCCTCCAACGCGGCCACATCCATCTTCAGTTCCATTTGCCCCTCCCGTCTTGCGCATCCCACAATGGCGCGCGAAACCCAAACAGCAAGCCCTGCCAGAAGTGACGTCCGGGCATTTTACGAACCGCCTTTCCCCTTTCCAAACGCGCGCGAAAGCCCTAGATCGCGCGTCATGGACAAGACATTGCATATCATCGGCGGCGGAATGGCCGGCTCCGAGGCCGCCTGGCAGGCCGCGAACATGGGCGTTTACGTGGTCATCCACGAGATGCGCCCCAAGGTCGAAACCTTTGCCCACCAGACCGGCAATCTGGCCGAGATGGTGTGCTCGAACTCCTTCCGTTCAGACGATGACGAACAGAACGCCGTGGGCCTGCTGCATTGGGAAATGCGCGCGGCGAACGGGATCATCATGACCACTGCCGACAAGCACCGCATTCCAGCGGGTGGTGCGCTGGCCGTAGACCGCGATCCCTTTGCCGAAACGGTCACGCAAACCCTGCGCGCCCTGCCCAATGTCAGCGTCTCCGAAGAAGAGATCACCGAGCTGCCCACGGAAGGCAACTGGATCATCGCCACTGGCCCCCTGACCAGCACCGCGCTGGGTCAGTCGATCCAGGCCGCCACCGCGCAGGACCATCTGGCCTTCTTCGATGCGATCGCGCCCATCGTCTATGCGGACAGCATCGATATGTCCCAAGCGTGGATGCAGTCCCGCTATGACAAGGGCGAAACCGAAGAAGAGCGCACCGCCTACCTCAACTGCCCCATGAACAAAGAGCAGTACGAGGCCTTTATCGACGCGCTTCTGGCCGCAGACAAAACCGAATTCCACGAGGGCGAGACCGCAGGTTACTTCGACGGCTGCCTGCCGATCGAGGTGATGGCCGAACGCGGCCGCGAGACCCTGCGCCACGGCCCGATGAAGCCCGTCGGCCTGACCAACCCGCACAAGCCCGAAGAAAAGGCCTACGCCGTTGTCCAGCTGCGCCGCGACAACGCCCTTGGCACGCTGTTCAACATCGTCGGCTTCCAGACCAAGATGAAATACGGCGCGCAGACCGAGGTTTTCCGCATGATCCCCGGTTTGGAGAACGCCAGCTTTGCCCGCCTTGGCGGCATCCACCGGAACACCTTTATCAACTCGCCGACCCTGCTGGACAGCCGCCTGCGGATGAAGGCGCGCCCGAATGTGCGCTTCGCAGGCCAAATCACCGGCGTCGAAGGCTACGTTGAATCCGCAGCGATGGGTCTGCTGGCCGGTCGTTTCGCCGCCGCCGAGATCCTCGGTCAGGACATCCCCGAAGTCCCGCTGGAAACCGCGATGGGCAGCCTCGTGAACCACATCACCGGCGGCGCGGATGCGAAAACCTTCCAGCCGATGAACGTGAACTTTGGCCTCTTCCAGCCTCTGGAAGACGTGCGCGGTGGCCGCAAGGGCCGTAAAGTCCGGTACAAAGGCTACACCGACCGCGCCAAAGAGATGTGGCAACAATGGCTTACCAGCCAAAGCTAATGCGAACACGATTTGCGCCGTCGCCCACAGGGCCCCTGCATTTGGGGCACGCCTTTTCGGCCCTGACGGCGGCGCATCTCGCCCAATCACTTGGCGGCGAATTCCTGCTGCGGATCGAAGACATTGACCAATCCCGCGCCCGCCCCGAGTGGGAGGCGCAGATTTACGACGATCTGACATGGCTCGGCCTCTCATGGCCCACGCCCGTCATGCGCCAGTCAGATCGCATGCCCTCCTACCGCGCCGCGCTGCAAACCCTGTGGGACATGGACCTGCTCTATCCCTGCACCTGCAAACGCCGCGATATCGAAGCCGCCATGTCAGCTCCCCAAGAGGGCGTTCCCACCCACGGCCCCGACGGCCTAATCTATCCAGGCACCTGCCGTACCAAACCAAAACCAGCCCACATGCCCGATGGCGAAACCCTGCGCCTCGACATGGCCAAGGCCGTCGCGACCATCGGCACCGAAACTCTGACCTTCACCGAAATCGGCCCCGTCCACACGGGCACCCACATCGTTGATCTGAGCAAAGCCGATCAAACCCTCGGCGACATTGTCCTCGCCCGCCGTGACATGGGCACGTCCTATCATCTGTCAGTCGTCATCGACGACGCGGACCAAGGCATCACCCACGTCACTCGGGGCTCCGACCTGTTTGAGGCCACCCAGATCCACGTGATCCTACAGGCCCTCCTGAACAAACCGGTTCCGAACTACCACCACCACGACCTGATCCGCGACGCGCAAGGCAAACGCTTGGCCAAACGCGATGACGCCCGTGCCATCGCCCTCTACCGCGCCGAAGGAAAAACCCCGCAGGACATTGCGACCCTGACAAACGCGCCAGTTTCATTTTGCTGAAAATACTCTGGGGGAATCCGCGCAGCGGATGGGGGCAGCGCCCCCCTCAGACCATCGGGTCCATCAACTCGACAGTCTCACCCTCGCGCACAGCCGTGTAAAAACAGCTGCGACGGTTTGTGTGACACGCAGGCCCTTCCTGACGCACCATTACCAGAATGCAGTCCTGATCGCAGTCATACCGGAAATCGACCAACGTCTGCAGATGCCCGCTGGTCTCGCCCTTGACCCAGAACGCCTGACGGGACCGCGACCAGTAGGTCACTTTGCCCGTTTCCAGTGTCTTGGCCACCGACTCCGCGTTCATCCACGCCATCATCAACACCTCATGGGTCTCGGCATCCTGCGCGATGGCGGGGATCAACCCCTTATCGTCGTATTTCAAACTTGCCGGATCAAATGCCGCGGAGGTCATGTGGAAAATCCTTTTGCTTCGGTCGTGCAAGGCCTATCTATGCGGAACTGACCCCAAGAGAAAGCCTCGGAGGACGCATGTCGAACGAGAACGACCTGATGAAGCTCTATTCCCAGCGTATTCTCGCGCTGGCAGCCGAGATTCCCCATACAGGCCGGCTCGACGCGCCTCAGGCCAGCGTCAAGAAACGCTCGCCCCTTTGCGGGTCCACCGTCACCGTAGATGTCGATGTCGAGGACGGCAAAGTCAGCCGCTACGCCGCAGACGTCAAAGCCTGCGCCTTGGGGCAAGCGTCGGCCAGTGTTGTCGGGTCTGCCGCGATCGGCCGGACGAGCGCCGAGATCAACAAAGCCCGTGACGAGATGAAGGCGATGCTGCGCGAGGGCGCCGATGCACCGACCGCTCCGTTCGAAGGGCTAGAAGCTTTGCTGCCCGCGCGAGAATACAAGAACCGCCATGCGTCGATCATGCTGACCTTGGACGCGTTGAGCGAAGCGGTAGCCGAGGCCGAAGCGGCGCAGACCGTATAAGTTTTTGATGATTGGTGAACGTGTAAAGGGGGGCTGTCTGCCCCCTCTTGGTGCTTGGGCACCAATTCACCCCCGAGAGTATTTTCACCAAAGTGAAAGCACGAGCGCCCTGGCCCGCGTGCGCATAAAAAAACCGCCGCGCATCCCGGCAAGGATGGCGGCGGAGAGGACGGTTCGTACCGGACTAAGGTTCAACCAGTAGGCGCTGGCAGAACAAGACGGGCAGTCAGGCCGCAAATTGGGACATGGCGGCAAGTCCGGTCGGCAGAGAACCGCGGGATGGGCAATCAGAAGAACATCGGCAAGTGAAGCGCCCCGACCAGCATGACCATCAACGAGGCCGCACCGATCATATCGGGAATGAAAGTGTCTGCGTTACGCGCGAGGGTCAGTTTGATCTGGCGGGCCATTTTGTACGCTCCGTTCGCTCAATGTTCCTGTTGCCTCTTTGTTCTCATAGCTTAACGATTCGGTAAAGAACTTTTTGAGAACAAACGTGAACATTTCGGAACACCGTGTGATCGAAGCACTTAACCCACTGAAATCAAACGGATCGCCTGATCTTGCTCCATGAGCCAAAGAAGCGTTCTGGCAGACTTGCCACGCTCAGATGTCAGGTGCGGGTCCGTCGTCAGCAGCGCGCGCGCATCGGTTTGGGCCGTCGCCATCAAATCTGCCTGCCGCTCCATATCGGCGATCCGGAATCGTGGCAGGCCCGATTGCGCGGTCCCGATCAGGTCACCTGCCCCGCGCATTTGCAGATCCACCTCACTGATACGAAAGCCGTCCTCGGTATCGCGCAACGTGGTCAGGCGGCGCTGGCCGGTCTCGGACAGCGGGGGTTGGTACATAAGTAGGCACGTCGAAGCCGCCGCGCCGCGCCCCACCCGTCCGCGCAACTGGTGAAGCTGCGCAAGGCCGAAAATCTCGGCCCGTTCGATGACCATAATCGAGGCATTGGGCACGTTCACCCCCACCTCGATCACTGTGGTCGCGACCAGCACCTTGGTCTCGCCCGACTGGAACCGCGCCATCGCTGTGTCTTTTTGATCGGGCGGCATCTGGCCGTGGACCAGATCGACCACACCTTCTCCGAGTGCCGCGCGCAGGCGTTCGAACCGCTCTTGGGCAGAGGTCAGGTCAGAGACCTCGCTCTCTTCTACCAGCGGGCAAACCCAGTAAGCCTGACGCCCTTGCGAAATCGCGTGGCGCAGATGCTCTGTCACTTCGTCCATGCGCTCGTTCGAGATGAGCGCGGTTTTCACTGGTGTGCGCCCCGGTGGCTTTTCGTCGAGGATCGAGACATCCATATCCCCGAATTGAGTCAGCGCCAGGCTGCGCGGGATTGGAGTCGCGGTCATGACCAGTACATCGACCGCGCGCCCCTTGCGCCCCAGCTCCAGCCGCTGCGCAACACCAAATCGGTGCTGTTCATCGATCACCGCAAGGCGCAGATCGTGGAATTCGACGTCCTTTTGGAAAACCGCATGGGTTCCGACCAGAATGTGGATATTCCCCTTGGCCAGCGCCTCCAGCTTGGCCTTGCGCTCTTTGCCCTTGTCGCGTCCCGTGAGAAGCTCGATCACCACACCCGCGCTTTCGGCCAGAGGCTGCAGTCCCTCCATGTGCTGACGCGCGAGGATCTCGGTCGGGGCCATCATCACACCCTGCCCGCCAGCCTCGACCGCGACCAGCAGTGACATCAGCGCGACCAAGGTTTTCCCGGCACCCACATCGCCCTGCAAGAGCCGGTTCATGCGCACGGGCCGTGCCAGATCATCGCTGATTTCGCGAATGGCCCGCTCTTGGGCGCCCGTCGGGCGATACGGCAGCGCCGCCAGAACCCGCCGTTGCATCCGACCCGAGGCAACCGAGGGCAAGCCGGGCTTTTCGCGGCGCGACGCGCGGGCAAGCCCCAAAGTCAATTGGTGCGCAAAGAATTCGTCATAGGCCAGACGCGTCCGCGCTGGCGCCTCGGCTGCCAAATCCCCCCCGTTTTCGGGGGTATGTGCGGCGGTCAAAGCCTCGCGCCACGCGGGCCAGCCTTTTTGCTTCATCAAGGACGGGTCGATCCACTCGGGCAGATCCGGCGCCATGTCCAGCGCGCTGGCCACACCCTTGATCACCTGTTTTGCCGTCACGCCAGAGGTCAGCGCATAGGTCGGTTCAAAGGGCGGGATTGACGCCTCTTCGTCCATCGGAACCACATGATCGGGGTGTGCGATCTGGGGGATGCCGTCGAAAAATTCAACCTTGCCCGAGATGATCCGCTCTTCACCCTCCGGCAGAATTTGCTGCAAGTAGCGGTCCCGCGCGTGGAAAAACACCAAGGGAAAACTGACCTGCGCATCCTCGACCATCACACGGTAAGGGCGGCCACGGCCCGTTGGCGGCGTATGGCGCAAGACGCGCGCCGCGACGGTGACAACTTCGCCCGTTGTCGCCCCTTGGACCGTCTCGCGCCGCGCACGGCTGATCCCGCTATAGGGCAAGTGAAACAGCAGGTCCCGCGGACGGGTGATCCGCAGGTTTTCCATCGCTTCGGCGGTCTTTGGGCCGATCCCGTTCAGGGTTTCCAGCCCCCCAAACAGCGGGAACAGAATTTCGGGACGGCTCATGGATCAGGCCTGCCCGATCAGTTCGAGCCAGCCGTCCTCGTCCAAGGTCTCGATCCCCAACTCTGCGGCCTTTTTCGCCTTGGAGCCAGCACCGGGACCGGCGACCAGAATGTCCGTCTTGGCACTGACCGAGCCAGATACCTTGGCCCCCAGCGCCTCGGCGCGGGCTTTGGCCTCGGCCCGTGTCATCTTTTCGAGGGTCCCCGTAAAGACCACGGTTTTACCGGCGACAGGGCTGCCATCGGTGGACGGCGCGGCCACATCTTGCACCTCGAGCTCAGCGATCAAGCGGTCGATGCTGGCGCGCTCGGCCTCTTGGGCAAAGGCGGTCACGATCGACCGCGCCAGTACCGTGCCCACGCCATCCACGGACAACAGGTCGGCCCATGCCTCGCTGCTTTCATCATGGGCGGCGTCGAGCGCTGTGGTCAGCGCATCCCAGCTGCCATAGTGGCGGGCGAGCAACCGGCTGACCTGTTCGCCCACATGACGGATGCCAAGCCCGAACAGCACGCGATCCAGACCGATTTTCCGTCTTTCATCAATGGCGTCAAAGAGTTTCTTCGCGCTCTTGTCGCCCCAGCCTTCGCGGTTCTTCAGCTGTTGCATGCCGCTGCCGTACCGCTCGCGCAGCCTGAAAATGTCTGCGGGCTCTTTGATCCACTCATCTTTGTAGAACTGCTCGACCTGCTTGGCGCCCATCCCGTCGATGTCAAAGGCTGCGCGGCTGACCAGATGCTTCAGCTTCTCGACCGCTTGTGCGGGGCAAATCATTCCGCCAGAGCACCGGCGCACACTATCGCCCTCTTCGCGGATCGCCTCTGATCCGCACTCAGGGCAAACCGTCGGAAAGTCATACTTTTCAGACCCTTCGGGGCGCTTATTCAGGTCGACATCGGCAATTTTGGGGATCACATCGCCCGCACGATACACCTGCACCCAATCGCCTACGCGAATGTCACGTCCTTCGCGGATCAGGTTGCCGGCGTTGTCGCGGCCTTCGATGTAGTCCTCGTTATGCAGCGTCGCATTGGACACAACCACACCGCCAACCGTCACAGGGGTCAAACGCGCAACGGGGCTCAGCGCGCCCGTGCGGCCGACCTGAATATCTATCGCCTCGAGCCGTGTCCAAGCCAGTTCAGCGGGGAATTTATGGGCAATCGCCCAACGCGGCGTGGTACTGCGGAAGCCCAGACGCTCTTGCAGGGCTAGGGTATTCACCTTGTAGACCACGCCGTCGATGTCGTAGCCCAAGGTTGCCCGCTTCTGTTCGATCATGCGGTAGTGGGCGATCATATCGTCTGGCCCGTTGCAAATCGCGGTCAGCGGATTGGTCTGGAACCCAAGATGTGCCAGCCTCTCAATCGCTCCCATCTGGGTGTCGGCCAAAGGCGCGGACAGCTCGCCCCACGCATAGGCAAAAAACCGCAGCGGGCGCGCTTCGGTAATTTTAGCATCAAGCTGGCGCAGGGAGCCTGCCGCCGCGTTGCGCGGATTGGCGAAGACTTTGCCACCGCGTTCTTGGTGACGGGCATTGAGGGCCTCGAAGTCATCGTGCGACATGTAGACTTCGCCGCGAACCTCCAAAACATCGGGCACGTCCGTCAGCGTCTGCGGAATATCTTTGATGGTGCGGGCGTTGGCGGTCACATCTTCGCCCTCGGCCCCGTCGCCGCGCGTTGCAGCGTAGATCAATTTGCCCTTTTCATAGCGCAAGCTCAGGGACAGGCCGTCAATCTTCGGCTCTGCTGTAAAGGCCAGATCACCCGCAGACATGCCAAGGTAGCGCGCGATGCCATCCACAAAATCCGTGACATCCTCATCATCGAAGGCATTTGACAGTGACATCATCCGCACGCGGTGCTGAATTTTGCCAAAGCCTTCGGCGGGCGCAGCACCGACTTGCTCTGACGGGCTATCTTCGCGCTTCAGTTCGGGGAATCGCGCCTCAATTGCCGCGTTACGCGCTTTGAGCGCATCGTATTCAGCGTCTGAAATCTCGGGCGCATCTTTTTGGTGATAGGCCGCATTTGCCGCACCCAACAGGCCAGCCAGACGCTCCAGCTCTGCACGCGCTCCGGTTTCGTCCAATGCCTCGACCGGCGTGTCGTGAAAATCCTGGCTCATGAGGCACCCCAAACGCAATTCCGTGTGCCTGATGGTTTAGGACGGTGCGTGCCGGTCGTCCAGTCGCCTCAGCCGCCGACGGCGATCTGTTTGTTTGTCGCGCCTGCCGCGTCCGAAGGATCGCGCATCACATAGCCGCGCCCCCAAACGGTTTCGATATGGGTTTCACCGCCAGTCGCTTTTGCCAGCTTTTTCCGAATCTTGCAGATAAAAACGTCGATGATCTTGAGTTCCGGTTCATCCATCCCGCCGTAAAGATGGTTCAGAAACATCTCTTTGGTCAGCGTGGTCCCTTTGCGCAGGCTCAGGAGTTCCAGCATCTGATATTCTTTGCCGGTCAGGTGTACCGGATCACCCTCGATATCGACAGTCTTGGCATCGAGGTTCACGTTGATGCGCCCCGTGCGAATGACCGACTGCGAATGCCCTTTCGATCGGCGGATGATCGCGTGAATACGCGCAACCAGTTCGTCGCGGTGGAACGGCTTGGTCAGGTAATCATCAGCACCGAACCCGAACCCTTTGAGTTTACTCTCGGTGTCGTCTGACCCAGACAGGATCAGCGCGGGCGTCTCAACCCGCGCCAAGCGGACCTGGCGCAACACTTCGTGACCGCTCATGTCCGGTAGTGACAGATCCAAGAGGATCAAATCGTAATCATACAACTTCGCCAGCTCGACACCTTCTTCGCCAAAGGCGGTCGAATACACATTCAGGTTGGCGTGCCCCAGCATCAATTCAATGCTCTTGGTGGTCGCCGGATCATCCTCAATCAGTAAAATACGCATATATAAGATTCCCAATACTCATGAACCATCTTGCGCACAGACTGCCTGACGAAGGTTAACTGCACGTTACCAATTAACCTTATCTTTCATAATCCCCTTTAGGTTGTCTATAATTTTGTACCTGCGTCGCCTTCAAAGCTGTTGATCCGTATGAATTAAGTGCCGAATCCCAGCTATTCAGTTCTTCGTCCGAGAGGCCATACTTCTCTAAGGCAGATTTACGACTCAGTAGGCCGTGCCGCACTGCCAGAACAACCGCTTCTTTGCGCGAGGCAACCCATCGCAGAGTATTGGCTGGCGGCAGGTCCGCGTGGCTGAGTACTCGACCATCGGGCAGCGCCACAGTGCGCACGCCCTCTACACGTTTTAGAAACATATCAGTCCCCTTTTTGCTTCCCACACAGGGAAAATCGACCAAGGGACTTAATAGGACCTGAAACCGGGTCTTGAGAGTACTGAGGATTTTCATATATTCTGCAGGTTCCAAACCCGCAGGAGTATGCCCCATGGCGCTGGACAACGGCACCCCGCTCAATTCCCTTGGTTTCGCCAAGCCCCCGTCGGAGACCCGCGTGGTCGTCGCGATGTCGGGCGGCGTGGACAGTTCGGTTGTGGCCGCGCAGCTTGCCGAAGAAGGCTATGACGTGGTCGGCGTGACCTTGCAGCTGTACGATCACGGGGCAGCGCTGGCGAAAAAGGGCGCGTGCTGCGCGGGCATCGACATCCACGATGCGCGCCGCGTGGCCGAAAAGATGGGCTTCCCCCATTACGTTCTGGATTATGAGAACATTTTTAAGGATGCGGTGATCGACGAGTTCGCCGACAGCTATCTGGCTGGCGCGACCCCCGTGCCCTGCATCCGCTGCAACGAGCGTGTGAAGTTCAAAGACCTGCTCGAAACCGCGCGGGATTTGGACGCCGACTGCATGGCGACCGGCCACTATATTCAACGCAAAGACGGTGCGAATGGCCCCGAGCTGCACTGCGCCGCCGATGCGAACCGCGATCAGAGCTATT
The DNA here is from genome assembly GCF_041224595.1 of Donghicola sp. XS_ASV15. NCBI lineage: Bacteria > Pseudomonadati > Pseudomonadota > Alphaproteobacteria > Rhodobacterales > Roseobacteraceae > Donghicola > Donghicola sp. XS_ASV15. The sequence continues at coordinate 335,809 of NZ_JBGFGN010000162.1, forward strand.
TCCTGTTCTCGACCACGCCAGAACAGCTGTCCTATCTGCGCTTCCCCTTGGGCCATCTGCCGTCCAAAGACGCGACCCGCGAGTTGGCCGCGAAGTATGGCCTGAGTGTGGCGGACAAGCCCGACAGTCAGGACATTTGCTTTGTCCCGAACGGCAACTATGCCAGCGTGATCGAAAAGCTGCGCCCCGGTGCGGCAGAGCCCGGCCAGATCGTTCATGCGGACGGCCGCGTCTTGGGCGAGCATAACGGCGTGATCCACTACACCATCGGCCAGCGTCGCGGCCTTGGGATCGGCGGGCTGTCAGAGCCGCTCTATGTGGTCAAGCTGGACGTGGACAAAAAGCAGGTCATCGTTGGCCCCAAAGAGCTGCTGGCCACCCGCAAAGTTCCCGTGCGCGAGATCAACTGGCTAGGCGACGGTCCGTTCACCGATATGGCCGAACGCGAGATCGCGGTCAAAGTCCGCAGCACCCGCCCGCCCGCGCCTGCAATCCTGCGCCCGATCAGCGAGACCGAGGCAGAGGTTGAACTCCTGACCGCCGAAGAAGGCATCAGCCCCGGTCAGGCCTGCGTGTTCTACGATCCTGACAGCACCCGCATTCTAGGTGGCGGCTGGATTTGGCGCGGATACTGATCCTTTGCCACTATCGCGTGGCGCGGTACAGTCAGGCATGACACCCGCGCCCGCCATCCTCATCCTTGCTGCCGGAGCATCCTCGCGCATGGGCGAGGCGGACAAGCTCTTGATGAAGCTGGACGGTGTGCCTTGCCTGCGCATAATGGCAGAGAGAGCCGTCGCGACCGGGATGCGGGTTTTGGTGACCGTCCCAGCGGATCGTCCTGCGCGAGAGGCCGCTCTATCTGGGCTTTCTGTGACAATCGTCCCAGTCCGAGATGCCGCCGGCGGGATGGGACGTTCCATCGCGGCCGGTGTCTCTGCCCTGCCCCGCGACGTGACTGGCGTCATCATTCAGCCAGCAGATATGCCAGAGATTACGACCTTGGACCTGCAACTGTTTGCCAAGGCCCACGAAGCACATCCCAACCGGATTTGGCGCGCGATTACCGAAACGGGAAGCCCCGGCCACCCGGTCCTTTTTCCAGCTGCCCTGTTTAGCGCCCTGACAGCGCTGCGCGGAGATGAGGGCGCACGGTCTGTAATTCAAAACCACGAAAACAATTTACAAGGAATTACACTTGGAGGGGAGCGAGCCCGCCTTGATCTAGACACACCTGAGGCGTGGGAACGCTATTTGTCAGATCGCTTGAGGTGATCGAGCACATCAGCGCCACAGGACTCACGTGCGGGTTCAAAGACCGGACCGCGCAGTGGATCACGACCGGACAGAGCTGACAGCAAATCCTCTCGGACTTGAACTGGCAGAGACCGTACAACAGTCGTGTCGGGCCGATAGCTCTCAGTCCACGCGCCATCCGCAAGCAGGATTTCGTGACGCTCCATCAGGACATGCACAAACTCCACCTCGCGCTGAGGCGCAACGAGGATACCCGCCTGCCCCAGCAAATGACGCGCGGGCACCAACATCTCGGTTGTGGCCAACGGACTGGGAGCAAAACGGCGCGTCAGAAGCATTTGATGGTCAGGAGACACCAGAAGATCACTCTGTGGTACGCCATTCCCAAGGGCATTTGCCTTGATCAGGATAGGCTGCAAGCGTGCGCCACCGGTTGACCCGGATAAATTGTACTTACTGTGCCCCACCCAAAGCACCGGACGGAACCCATTGTCTCGGGTCAGCAAAACATCCCCGACGCGCAATTCCTCAACAGGCCTTGGTCCGTGTCGGGTGGCGATGAGTGACCCCGGCGTAAAGCACGGGACACTGAACGGGGAGGCATAGTCCGGATCATTGGCAAATGAACGCACGGCGTCGGCCTGCGGCGCCTTGCGCCAGCTGCCGTTGATCCGCACCACATTTTCGCCAGAAGCCTTCATATCCCTCACACATCATCGTTCTGCGCGCGTCAGCGCAGGCTCAATAGACCTGCCGTTAAAATAGGGCACAAATTGGCCCCCTTGCAGGCGGTTATGTGAGATTTTCTTACTAAAAAAGTTAACAGGCGATACCCATCGGATACCGCCTGTCACCTATTTGGTATGTTCGTTAACGCGAATTAATGAACCAAGAGCTTTGCTTCGTGCTTTTTCAGCGAACGGCGCGCGGCCTCGAAGTTCTCCAGACCCTTCTGGTTTTTCAACTCGGGGAACAGTTCATAGATCTCGTTCCGCTGCTCTTCGCCGATTCCTTTCAGCGAATAGTCACCAGGCTGGAAGCTTTCCGACCAGCACCCGTTCGACAGGACAACCTCGTGACGGTCGAACATGAAGTGGATGTAGGTGGTCGAGGGCACGTTCACTTCGTAGACGCCGCCGGTTCCCAGCAGGTGTTTCGCCGCTGCCAGAACTTCGGGTTCTTCGAAGTAAAGCGAGGTCTTTTCGTTCGCGATCAGCATCCGGTGGTTCGGGCTCACCATGATGTCAGTTTCCGGCAAACCATTGCCCAGTGCGCCGGCCTTGATCATGATCGGACGCAGGTGCTTGGAACGCTGCAGATCCTGCGAGGTCACGTTCTTGGCGCCAACCCAACGGATGCGCTGGATGCCGTTGTCGCGTGTGATCACACGGTCACCAACCTGCAGTTCTTCGACCAGACGCTCGCCCATGGGGGTCGCGATGACAGTGCCCGGGGTGAAGCACGGGATGATCTTTTCGATCTCTTCGAACTTCAGGGTGCCCGTCACATTGCCAAGGCTGTCGAGGAAGTTGACCTGACCACTGGTCGAGTCGCCGTCCGCGTCGGTGGTGACATTGCTGAACTGCCACTTACCCAGACCGGTCAGATCCAGAGTATCGTAGTCGTTGCCGCCGGTACCGCCATCAACGGTGTCGCCCGCGCCGACGCCAGTGAAGGAGTCACGATCGTCGCCGCCTTCTGCATAGTCAGCTTCTGCGTCACCCGGAAGGCCGAGGTTGATGAGGTCATCACCTTTGCCACCAAACAGCGAGTCTGCGTCGATACCACCGTCGATGGTGTCGTTTCCGTCGCCGCCGTAGATGGTGTCTGCGTCATCCGAACCGAAGACAAGGTCGTTGCCTTTGCCCGCATCAACATAGTCGGTGCCGTTGTTAGTGACCAGATCTTCGCTATCGGGAATGTACAGATCATCCGGCAGGTCAGGTGCAAAACCAGCATAGACGGTGTCGTTGCCGTCGCCCGCAAGAATGGTGTCAGCACCTTCGCCGCCGACGATCAGGTCGTCACCTGCCCCCGAGTCAACGGAGTCGTTGTCGATGCCAGCCAGAATGGTGTCGTTGCCACTGCCCGAAACGATCGTATCGCGGTCGTCGCCGGTCCAGACGTAGTTGTCGCCTTCACCTGCGTCGACAAAGTCACGGTCATTCTCGGTGTCGCTGTCCGCGTCGAACAGGCCGGGGTAGCCCAGATCAGGCAGAGCTTCGGTGTCCTGCCAACCGACCATGATCGAGTCATTGCCGTTGCCACCCAGAACGCTGTCCGCGCCATTGTAGGCGTCAACCGTATCGTTGCCTTCGCCCGCGTCGATGGTGTCGTCGCCCGAGCCACTGTCGATGTAGTCGTCGCCGTCGCCACCTTCCATGGAGTCGTTGCCGGAGCCGCCACGAACAAGGTCGTCGCCTGCGCCACCCAGAACAGTATCGTCGCCCGCACCGCCAGAGACGCTATCCTTGCCGTCACCGCCGTCAACAAAATCGTTGCCGTCTTCGCCGCGCAGGGTGTCGTCGCCGCCTTCGCCGCGGATCGAGTCATCGCCCGTGCCAGCGCGGACGCTGTCAGCACCGTCGCCCGCGTAGATCGAGTCATTCTCGGACCCACCGGTGATGCTGTCATCGCCGCCTTCGCCAAAAATCAGATCCTCGCCCGCGCCGCCTTCGATGGTGTCGTCGCCAAGGCCCGAATATACGGTGTCTTTGCCGTCGCCCGCGTCGATCAGGTCAGCGCCATCAAGGATCACCAAATCCGCATCGTCGATCAGGTCGTCGCCTGCGCCGCCTTCGATGGTGTCGGTGCCGGCGCCGTAAAAGATGGTGTCGTTGCCGTCGCCGCCGATGACAGAGTCGTCGCCGTCGCCCGAGTCGATCAGGTCGTCATCCGCGCCGCCATCGATGGTGTCATTGCCACCTTCGCCGTACAGCGTATCGTCGCCGTCCTCGCCGTAGATCACGTCATCGCCAGAGCCTTCGGTGACGATCGCACTGCCCACATCCGAAGAGGTCTCGTAATGGGCGTTGTCAAAGGTCGCGCCCGAGGTGCCCAGATCTACAGTAACCTTGACGTCATTGTAGTCTTCGTCACCCAGATTGTACCAATCTTCGAAACCGATTTTCACTGTGGTTTCGTCAACTTGGCTCAAGCCTTGAGTGTGAAGTTTGCCGTCGCTGTTCAGGCTCAGGTTATCGCCGTAGCCCGAGGACAGGAACTGGCCCTGCTCGTTGACAATGCCGATACCGACGACGGCACCCTGCGCAACCTCGTAGGAGTAGGTTTTGCCGATGCCGTCGCGGGCATCATCCTCGAGGCACAGGACATTCGAAATTTTACCGGTCTCGGGGTCGATGGTATAGGCGTAAATCTTGTTGGCCATGGCGGCCGATGCGTCGTCGATCTTGATGGTGACCGGCGAGGTCTCAGTGGTACCTTGCTTGCTGTCGCCATAGACGATGTCGTTGCCTTCGCCGGCTTCGACAGTGTCATTGCCTGCGCCTGCCAGAACCACGTCATCGTTCAGATCGCTGTTTGCGAGGATCGCATCCTCGTTGTCGATCATATCGCCTTCGGGGTCGTCGTCATAGTTGACGTCGATCACGTCATTGCCTGAAGTGCCTTCGACATATCCGTCGCCGGCGGGATCCTCGCTATCAAAGATCGCGACGTAATCGATCGCGCCTTTGAAGAAGTTCGAGTAATCGCCATCATAATCGCTGTCTTCGCGGGCGCCAACGGTCCAGCTTTCGCCATCATCGTCGCCGATCTGCATATCGAGACCTGTGACGTTGTGGGTCAGTGTGGTTTCCGTCGCCTCGGTCAGGTTCTCGATTTTGAAGGTGCCGCCGGTGTCTTCGTCCCAGGAATAAGAGACGTTGACGACGTCGCCAGCCGAAAAGAAGTGCGCGTCCGTTTCGAGGTAAGCTTCTTTGCCATCATCGGTGTGCGAGACATAGACGCGACCATCCGAGGTCACACCCATTTCGAAGTAACCTTCGGGGGCGTTCTTTTCGCCGCCATCGGCGTCCTCATACTCGCCGCGCGAGATCAGAACGTTCAAGCCGTCCTTGCAGTCCTTGAAAGAGTCCTGCGTGAACTGAATTTCGATTGTGCCCTGATCCAGATCGAACGGGTCGTCATTCCCTTCGACCGTCATATACTGGTCGTGACCATCAAGCTTCAGCTGTCCGTCTTTGACGCATGCGCCGCCGAACAGTTTGCCGTCCTGCGTTTCGTTGTCAGCGGTCCCAGTGTCTGGCGTGTAATGATTGGAACTCGAGAGGAAATCCCACAGACCGATCAGGCCTTCGGAGTTTCCGTCGGTGTAGTTTTCGGCAGAAGAACCATCATGCTCGGAGGAGTGCTTTTTCTCCCATTCCGACCACGAGCCGTACTTATAAAACGTCATCTCTCTTACTCCTGTCCGGCGCGTCTGGCCGTAGCGTCAACAAGAGCCCACAGAGGTTCTGCTCGAACCACAATGTCGCTTTCAACGTCCAAGGTGTAAGAGATCGTTCGCAAAACCTGACGGTTTGCGGTGCCCCAGCAAGGAGGACAAGTTTACTCGTTACGCCTTCCACTTCCCCTGCCAGAACAAGTTCAGACAGCAGTTGCTACTCAGTCAAAAGCGCCATCCCCCCAGATGGGCACTTCTTTGGGATACATCGCACCTACCCTTAAGACAAAGAGAAAATTCGAAATGGTTAGTACTCCCACCCCTTCTTTCGGCCCCAAACCTGCCTTTTTTCCGCCATATTTGCCCGATTTTCGCCTTTTTGTTTCTCATAGTGATCCAATGATGCACGCGCAGAAACCGAAGAGATCCACTTTTAGCTATAATTTACTGGGTTTTGCACGAATTCACGGAGTATCATCAAAACGTGAACGTTTCTGGTCCCGAATAAATTTAGTTTTTTTGTGAAAAGTTTATGCACAGGGGACGACGCCCACTTTCAGCCACATTCGTAAGTATGGATCTTTCGACACTTTCACGGAATTTCGTCCGTTTTACCGGCTTTCGAACTAGCGCCCTCTCCGAATCACGCGCGGTTTCAAGTGGTTAATTCTCGAAAGTATGGGGTTGCAGAATGCAAGCCGCACTGCGGCACTGCAAATGCAGAACACAGCTGCAAGAGCGCGGGTGATCCCTGCAAACTCTGCTTCATCAATGTCATTGAGAAACTGTGGTGCCTAAGGTGGGACTCGAACCCACACGATGTTGCCATCGGGGGATTTTGAATCCCCTGCGTCTACCATTCCGCCACTCAGGCAGGCACTGTGAGGGACTGACTAGCCCAACCAATCGGCAGGGACAAGACCCAACCCGCATATCAGGCACTGAAAAGCGCACGACACGTCAGCATTATTGACCGCCGCCACGCAGCGTGGAATGTCTGACGCGATTTCAGCAGGAGTAAGACCGATTATACGTCGACTTTATGATTGGACGATGGGACTCGCCGACCATCCTCGCGCACTTTGGGCACTGGCGATTGTCTCTTTCGTCGAAAGCTCGTTTTTCCCTATTCCCCCAGACGTCATCATGATCCCCATGATCCTTGCCCGCCCCAGCCGCGCTTGGCTGATCGCGGGCGTCGCTCTGATCAGCTCGATCCTGGGCGGTCTGTTTGGCTATGCGATTGGGGCCTTCGCATTCGAAACCGTTGGCCAGCCCATTCTTGCGGCACTTGGCAAGGCCGACGCGATGGAGGCGTTCAACGTCCGCTTCAATGACATGGGCTTCTGGGCCGTGCTGATCGCGGGCATGACCCCCTTCCCTTACAAGGTCATTACCATCATGTCCGGCTGGACCGGCATGCCACTGGCGACCTTTATGGTCAGCTCTCTCTTGGCGCGCGGCATCCGCTTCTTCCTTGTCGCCGCGCTGCTCAAGCAATTCGGCGCACCAATCCGTGATTTCATCGAGAAGCGGCTCGGCATTATGTTCGCGCTGTTTCTTGCCGTGCTGATCGGCGGCTTCTACGTGGTAAAGTTCCTATGACCCAACGCTCTCTCATCGCTCTGGCTGCTTTCGGCTCGCTGGCCATTTTGCTTGGCGCTTTTGCCTTCCAGTATATCGGAGGCTACCCGCCCTGCGCCATGTGCCTGTGGCAACGCTGGCCCCATGCGGCCGCGATCGCGCTTGGTGTGGTGGGAGTGCTGTTTCCCGCGTCGTTCATCGCATGGCTCGGCGCATTGGCGGCGGCCATCACCAGCGGCCTCGGCGTCTATCACACAGGGGTCGAGCAGAAATGGTGGCAAGGGCCCACAAGCTGCACTGGATCAGGTGATGCGCTGTCCGGCCTGACGGGCACTGACCTGCTAAGCCTTGACGGACCCACCGGCGTCGTCATGTGCGACGAGATCGTCTGGGATCTGTTCGGCATCTCCATGGCTGGCTACAACGCCATCTTCTCGGCGCTGTTCGTGCTGATCTGGATCGCCGCTGCGCGCAGCAAATACTGACACTCTCTATACAGAGACAACAGAGGCGGCCCACCCAAGGCCGCCTTTGGCATGTTTAGTGGATGCGGAATTCGCCCACGATCTGTTGCCAATCGGTCGGGCTCAGCAATTTACGGTGGGCAAAGCGGACCGTGTGCAGCTTGCCCTCGATCTCCCGTTCCCAGAATTCGATGAACTCGAACATCTTTGGGTAATCGGGGGCCAAGTCATACTCCTGCCACACAAACGTGTTCAGTACGGACGTGTAATCAGGCATGCGGTAAATCATCTCGGCGGTGGTCAAGCCGTAGCCCTTTAACAGCAGTTCAGTCTCACTCTTTTCCATCTGTGGTTCTCCTGTTCTTCCTGCCCTGATTCAAATTACAGGCCAACCGGAATTTTCTGGCAAGAAAAACAGTGTGTTAGCAGCCACCCTTTTGGGCTGCCAGCGCAGGTGTCCACTGGCATTGCGCACCATATGCTGGCTCTGCTATAACCCTTTCAACAAGATATAGAACCAACGGCTGGGACAGGCGACACAGTGACCGACACTCCGGAAACCCCTGAAAACGCAGAAGAAAATCCGAATCCGCGCGCGATCCATCACGGACCCACGATTTCGATCGCGGACGAGATGAAGACATCCTATCTGGATTACGCGATGTCGGTGATCGTCAGCCGCGCCATTCCCGATCTTCGCGATGGCTTAAAACCTGTGCACAGACGCATCCTCTATGCGATGCACGAAACCGGGAACGCGCACGACAAACCCTATCGCAAGTCCGCGCGTCCCGTCGGCGACGTCATGGGTAAATACCACCCCCACGGCGACAGCGCGATCTATGACGCGCTGGTCCGTATGGCGCAGGACTTCTCGATGTCGCTGCCGCTGCTGGATGGTCAGGGTAACTTTGGCTCTATGGACGGCGATAACGCGGCGGCCATGCGCTATACCGAAGTTCGCATGGACAAGCCCGCAGCCGCGCTGCTGTCCGACATCGACAAAGACACGGTCGATTTCCAAGACAACTATGATGGCAAGGACCGCGAACCCACGGTTTTGCCCGCCCGCTTCCCCAACATGCTGGTCAACGGCGCTGGCGGTATTGCGGTCGGTATGGCGACCAACATTCCGCCCCACAATTTGGGCGAAGTGGTTGATGCGACCCTGGCACTGATCGAGGATCCGGACCTGAGCAGCGAACAGCTGATTCAATATGTGCCCGGTCCCGACTTCCCGACGGGCGGCATTCTGTTGGGTCGCTCGGGCGCGCGCAAAGCCTATCTTGAGGGACGCGGCAGCGTGATCATCCGCGCCAAAACCCACGTCGAGGAAATCCGCAAAGATCGTTACGCCATCGTCTGCGACGAGATTCCTTATCAGGTGAACAAAGCCTCGATGATCGAAAAGATCGCCGAAGCCGCACGCGAGAAGCGGATCGAAGGCATCGCCCACGTTCAGGATGAATCGGACCGCAACGGCGTGCGCGTCGTGGTAGAGTTGAAGCGTGACGCAACCCCCGAGGTCGTGCTGAACCAGCTGTTCCGCTTCACCCCGATGCAGACCTCGTTCGGCTGCAACATGCTGGCTCTGAACGGCGGCCGCCCCGAGCAGCTGACCCTGCGCCGGTTCCTGACCTGCTTTATCGACTTCCGCGAGGACGTCGTGGTGCGCCGCACCGCCTATCTGCTGCGCAAGGCCCGCGATCGCGCGCACATCCTGTGTGGCTTGGCCGTGGCCGTCACCAACGTGGACGAAGTCGTCGCGACCATCCGTTCGTCCGCAGACGCCGCCGAAGCCCGCGAAAAGCTGATGACCCGTCGTTGGCCTGCGCAGTCCATCGCCGAATACATCAAGCTGGTGGACGACCCGACCCACACGATTAACGGAGACGGCACATATAACCTGTCCGAAGCACAGGCCCGCGCCATCCTCGAACTGCGTCTGCAGCGCCTGACCCAACTGGGTGTTCAGGAAGTCACCGACGAGCTGCAAGAGCTGGCCAAGTCGATCCGCGAATACCTGGAAATTCTTGGTTCGCGCGAACGCATCATGGGCATCATCGCCGACGAACTGCACGAAGTGCGTGACCAGTTCGCCGTTCCCCGCCGCACCGAGATCGTGGATTGGTCCGGCGACATGGAAGACGAAGACCTGATCGAGCGTGAGGACATGGTCGTGACCGTGACTCAGTCCGGTTACATCAAGCGGACCGCGCTGGCCGACTTCCGCGCGCAAAAGCGTGGCGGCAAAGGTCTGTCGGGCATGGCGACCAAGGATGATGACGTTGTCACCACCCTGTTCGTGGCCAACACCCACACGCAGCTTCTGTTCTTCACGACCGATGGCATGGCCTACAAGCTGAAGTGCTGGCGCCTGCCCCTTGGTGGTCGGACCGCCAAAGGCAAAGCAATCGTGAACATTCTGCCGATCCCGGTCGGTGTCTCGATCGCTGCGATCATGCCGGTGGACCGCCCCGAGGACGATTGGGACGACCTGCAGATTGTCTTTGCGACCTCCAAGGGCTCTGTCCGACGCAACCGTTTGTCCGACTTCACCAATGTGAAGGCGAACGGCAAGATTGCGATGAAGTTCGAAGGTGAAGATGAAAACACCCGCCTGATCAACGCCCGCATCTGTTCCGAAGAAGACGATGTGATGCTGGTCACGAACTCGGGCCGTGCGATCCGCTTCCCCGTGCCCGAAGTGCGCGTGTTCAACTCGCGCGCCTCGACCGGTGTGCGCGGTGTGAAGCTGTCGGGCGATGATGAGGTCGTGTCGATGTCTGTCATCCGTCACTTCGAAGCCGGCTCTGACGAGCGCGCCAGCTATCTGAAGATGCGCCGCCTGATGGCCGGCGTAACCGAAGATGATGCCGCGAGCGAAGAGGAAGGCAACGCAGACAGCCAACTGCCCCAAGAGCGCTACGCGGAAATGTCTGCAGCTGAAAACCTGATCCTGACCATCACGGCCAAGGGTTTGGGCAAGCTGTCCTCGAGCCATGACTACCCGATCCGGGGTCGCGGCGGCCTTGGCGTCACCGCGTGGGAGAAATCCATGCGCGGCGGTGAAATCGTCGCCTCGTTCCCAGTCGAAGGCGGCGACCAGATCATGCTGGCAACGTCCAAAGGCCAGTCGATCCGCGTGCCTGTCGATGGCATTTCTTTCCGCTCGCGGAGCGCTGGCGGGGTCCGCGTCTTCAACACGGCAAACGAAGAGCAGGTCGTCTCGGTCGCGCGCATCGCGGATCAGACAGACGAAGATTGCGAAGAGGATGGCGCAGCAGAGGCAGCACCTCCCGAGGCTCCTGAAAGCTAAGGCAGCCACCTATACGAAAGATACAGAAAAAATATCCTACGGGCGTGAACCTTTGTTCGCGCCCGAAACGTTTATAAAATAGCGTAAGTGTTAAAATGCTAAGTTGAGGGTACATGCCGAGCTTTAAGAACTGGGACGATCTGCGTTATCTGATCGCCTTTTATCGAACTGGAAATATGGCTGCCGCCGCGCAGCGCCTTGATTCAAACCCTGCCACTGTCTCGCGACGGATGGCACGCCTCGGAGAGGCGATGGGCTTTCCGCCATTTGAAAAACGCCCCGAAGGCTGGGTTCTCAACCCCCGTCTAGAATCCATCGTAGAACAAGCGCTGCAGTTCGATGGCGCGCTGATTTCCGCGATCCGTCAAGAAAACGAAGACACCTCTGGCGACCTGGCTGGGGATCTTCGGATTTGTGTGCCCTTTATGGTTGGCACTTATATGGTCTACCCACGCCTGTCCGAATTTATGACAGCGCACCCCAAGATCCGCATCTCGTTCAATCTGGACTCGATGCAAGAGAACTTGAACGACAACGACATCCTGATCACACCGGCGCGCCCGGACCATGGTCGTCTGATCTCGTCGCAATGCGGTGTTCTGCGCTTCAAATTATACAAACACCGCGACAACGCTTCAGACTCCAAGGAGTGGGCCAGTCTTCCGCCGGAAACAGACAAGTATTCTGCCATGAGCGTGGCCAAAGAGTACTTTGGCTGCGAGCCAATGATCCGCGTCGATAACTTTCAGTCGATCCATAGTGTCTCTTCAGAAACCGGCCTGTCTGCTGTGTTGCCCACCTTTGTTGGTGACAATGATCCGACGTTTGAAGCGATCGAAGATGCACCGCCGATTGACGAAGTGCCTTTGTACCTGTGTTACCACGAAACGCGCCGCAGCGACCCTGTCCTTAAGGTCGCCCGCGAATGGCTCAAGGAACGCACAACTGAGTTTCTGCGCGCCTAAAGCACCTCAATAAGATTAAAACGAATCAAAAGCCCGCCTCCCAAGGCGGGTTTTTTCGTGCGAAAAGGGCTGTTTTTTATTTTGACGCGGCGTTTCGAGAAAAAATTCGCAGCAATTTTGCATGTTTTTTTGCAACTCCACGCCCGCATAATCGCACTTTGATAGATTAATCGCCCCTTACATCAGTGTTGGTCGCCATATCCGTGGGAATATAGACCATCCACTCGAACGTGTTCTGCAACCACACTTTTGCAGTACCGATCTATCCTATCACGTCGAATTTGCACAACCATTACGTGATCTATACTTACGGATTATACATACTTTAGTGCTTGTTTCACGCCTTTGGGGTGGAACCCGAAAATCTCTCGCAGACCTATACTATCATGTTTTTCAGGGCTTTAAGGATCGTGCTGCAAAGGCTTGTTTGCGTACTTCCAAGGCTGCGAACCTCTACCTTTGCGTTACCGTCAATGCATCCACTTCGGTGCGACTATCAACTTTTCGAACGGGCACCCCCAACGTTGGGGCCCCCGCGGAGCAAACAGATGACCCTCGGTCTTACAACCAACGGCTCAATCAGCGCAGATGCTCTCGACATTACGAGTGATAGTTTTGGTGCACGGTACGTTAGCTTCCGCAGCTTTGGGCAATTCGATGACGCCCTGTCGCAGACCAATCTGGGCATGGTGGTCTGGCCAGGCGGCACAATGTCAGAGAAGAACCCAGAGCGGTTCGGCTTTGAGTACGATGGCCTGTATAACTCTGACGAGACCGGCAATAAGCCCGGTCTGGATCAGATGATGGAATACTGCGTGGAGAACGATCTGGGACTGACCGTCGTCCTTCCGACCGCACGCTACAACGACGACCACGACCTGCTGCGTGACCAGCTCGACACATTTTTGGACGACCTCTACTCTGGAGAATACGGCGAACTGCCTGACACTCTGATCTTCGAGGTCGGCAATGAATACTACGCAGTGTTCAAAGGTTCGGAGCTTGAGAAGTCCGCAGATTACGCCGAAGTAGTAAATGTCTACAGCGAGGCCGTTCTGGCCGCCAAAGCAGAGTATCCCGAGGTCGCCGACAAGATCGAGTGGAACGTTCAGCTTGGCCGTTCGGTCGAAGCCACCGAAGAGATCCTAGAGAACCTGTCCGATGCGTCGATGGAGATGACCGATGCGGTCATCCACCACCGGTTCGCGATCACTCTGGCGGCTTCTGAATCCTCGATCGACGACGTCACCGCGAGCCTTGAGGCATGGGAAGAAGAGGCTGCAGAGCTCGGCCTAGACCGTCCCTCCCTGTCCCTGTCCGCGTACAATACCGCGTCGCTGTCCCGCGTCGAAGCGGCCAACAGCTTCCTGGCCACGGATGCAGGCAGCAAGTACGACTTCGATGATCTGGATCTCGACGGTCGTAGCAATATCGCATTCGAACAGCACTACCAGAACATGCTCGACTATCGCCCCTACGGTCTCGAACAGGGCGAGCATCTTCTTCAGATGTTCTCGGAATATCAGGCGCTCGGGACGTCATCTGCGGGCGTGTATGGTTGGGACCTGACCCACGCTGGTCGTTCCAGTTATGTTGGCTCGGACGGAGACACCTACATCTTCACCCCCGGCGCCATGCAGGACATGATGGCAGAGTCGCTCGAAGGCACAAAAGTGCTCGATTGGTTCCAGGACAACGAACTGCGCGACGATACCGCCGTGACCACATATGGCTTCGATAGCGAAGATAAGCTGGTCATGTTCATCGCCGCCCCCGCAGACTTCAGCGGCAAAACCTTCAGTGCTGACATCGCGCTCGAAGGCCTTGGCGAGATCACCGAAGTCTGGGGCGAAAGCCTGCGCAGCGAAACTCCGGATAACTGGAAAGACCTGTTCGACGTACCAGATCTGCCCGGCGTCGATCAGACCCCCGAAGCCGAGACCTATGCGCTGGCCATCCGCGAGAGCTTTGGCCCCGAGGTCAAGAACGGGGTGATCTCACTCGACTTCACCCAGCCCGGCCAGATCATCCGCCTGACCTTTGCACGCAATGAAGACGCGGCGGACGAGATTGATCAGTGGCATGGCGGCGTCAGCACCGACCTCAGCGCAGGCGATAGTGACGGCAGCGCTGCGAACTTTGTCTTCCGTGCTGGCCCTGACGCTCTGGATGATGACGTACTGCCCTACCTCGAGGAGAGCAGCGAAGACGAAAAGGACGCAGAAAAAGAAAGCCTTGATAAGGAGACCGAGGGCGAAGGCGATATGAACTTCGCAAGTATCCTCACCTCAATGCTGCTTGGTCTGCTGGGTGTGGGCATCTAAGCCCACCCCTTTTGACTCTCTATTCAGGTTTCAAATTCGAATCGACGCAGGCGCCTTATGGCGCGACGTTCACGCGATGCACTGCAAATATGCATCACGACCTGCGGTCGGATGTATATGTTTTTATATGTGAAATCCGACTCAACCAATAATTTTGCAAAGAAATGCAAATACACGCAGGGAATAAATATTAACAACGCAATGCGATTGTGGTTTAATTTGCGCTAAGAAAGCCGCTCAAAACGCAGAGGGGGGCATTTATGCCCCCCTTTGTGTCATAAAGCGCTGAACTTCTCTTCCAGATAGTTTAGCAATGGGTCCGGACTTACAGGTCCACCAACGGCGCGTTCGATCACCTCGCGCGGGGCGTAGAGCGCACCATGCTGCTGGACCTTCTCCTTCAGCCAAGCCGTCGCAGGTGCGGTATCACCCTGCCCCAGCGCCGCATCCAGATCCGGTACATCGCGGCGCATCGCTGCATTCAGACAGCCCGCATAGACGTTCCCCAGACTGTAGGTCGGGAAGTATCCGAACAGCCCCACGGACCAGTGCACATCCTGCAGCACCCCGTTCGAAGGCTTGTCCACTGCATAACCAAAGTCCGCTTTGAACCGGTCATTCCAAGCCGCCTCTAGGTCGTTGACCTGTAGATCACCGCTGAACAGCGCCCGCTCTAGATCAAAGCGCAGCATGACATGCAGGTTGTACTGCACCTCGTCCGCTTCCGTCCGGATGTATCCGTTATGCACACGGTTTACGGCACGATAGAATGCCTGCGCATCCGCCACGCCAATCTCCCCGAACCGATCCACCATCCGGTCATAAAGCCAACCGGCAAAGGCCGCCCCACGTCCGATCTGGTTCTCGTAAATCCGGCTCTGACTTTCATGAACACCCATCGACACCCCGCGTCCCAAGGGGCTGAGCAGGTAGGTCCGGTCAATGTTCTGCTCATAGCAGGCGTGACCGACCTCGTGGATCGTCGAATACAGGCAGTTGAACGGGTCGTCTTCGGATGTCCGCGTGGTGATCCGCACATCCAGACCACTGCCAGAGCTAAACGGATGCACAGCCTTATCGATGCGCCCGTGGTTCAGATCATAGCCAAAGGCAACGGCGACCTCTTGGGCCAGCGCCATCTGGATCGCAGGGTCAAACGTGCCGCTCAACTGATAGCACTGCGGCTTTGCCAGTACCTGATCACGCAGGGCCACCAGCCTCGGACGCATGGCGTCAAACAGTTCGGCGATCTCGGCGCTGGATGTGCCTGGCTCGTAATCCTCGAGCAGCGCATCATAAGCGATCTCACCGCCCAAAGCCGCAGCTTCTTGGCGGCGCAGGTCAACCACCTCGGCAAGGGTGGGATGAAACGCCGCAACGTCCTCATTCGCCCGCGCCTTGGCCCAAATGCCTTGGGCCCGGCTGGTGGTCCGCGCCAGCGCCTCGGCCAGATCACCGGGCACTTTGGTGGCGCGATCATAGCTGCGCTTGACCTCACGAAGCATCGCCTTTTGCACATCATCCGCAGGCTCGGCAGCAGCCAGCCACTCGCCCACGCGGGGATCGCAGCGACGTGCATGAAGCACGGATTCCAACGCGGCCATTTCCTCGGCCCGCTGATCAGCAGCGCCTTCGGGCATCAGAACCTCTTGGTCCCAACCGGTGCGCCCCGCGACCTCGGCCAAAGCCGAGGTCTGACGCTGAAACGCCATCAACGCGTCATATGCAGACATCACAGACCCTCACGAACACTGGTGGAGACCGGGTAGCGCGACATGAACCGCGCCCGCAGGATCAGCACCCACAGCGCAACCGCGCCCACTTGGTGCAGGATCGCCAGATACCAAGGCGAGCTGTGCATCACAGTCACAATCCCCAACAACATCTGCAGCACCAGCATCGCGAACACGACGGTAAAGGCCCCGCGGGTCTTGGGGTACGCGCTCTTGCGCCCCTTCAGGAAGACCACGACGCCAAAGATGAACAGCAAGTACCCCGACATGCGGTGAATGAATTGCACAGTGCCGTCGTTCTCAAAGAAGTTCCGCCACACAGGCTCTAGGCTCAGCATATCCGGCGGGGTCCACGATCCGGCCATCATCGGCCAATCAGGATAATTCCGTCCCGCGTCGATGCCAGCCACCAACGCCCCCAGCAAAATTTGCAGAAAGGCAAAGTGCAGCAGACCGGTCGACATCCCGAACAGTTTCTTCTCGCCGCCGCGGCGCGCTTGCAGCAGATCGCGCGGCTCGCGCCCCAGCTCGAACACATACCACGCAATGAACCCAAGGATCACGAACGCCAAACCGAGGTGCGTCGCCAAACGGTAGCTCGCCACATCCAGCATCTCGCCGGTCAAACCGCTGGCCACCATCCACCAGCCAATCGCGCCCTGCACACCGCCCAAAGCGCCGACGAACAGCAATCGCCCGGTCCAACCGGGCGGAATGCTGCGGGTTACAGCAAAGCCGAGGAAGCCCAAAGCCCAGACCAGACCGATGGTCCGCCCCAGCTGCCGGTGCCCCCATTCCCACCAGTAGATCGCCTTGAACTCGGACAGGGTCATGCCCTTGTTCTGCAACTGGTATTCAGGGATTTCCTTGTACTTGGCGAATTCGGACTCCCATGTGGCCGCATCCAAGGGCGGCAAGGCACCGGTGACGGGCTTCCATTCGGTGATCGACAACCCGCTATCAGTCAGGCGGGTCAAGCCGCCCACCGCGATCATCGCCATCACCATGACAAACAAAAGCATCAGCCAGATCCGGACGGCGCCCCGCGCCCCGCGGCGGGTCCGGTCAATGGACCCGACGGCGCTGGTCTGCACCGCCTCTTTGCTGTCTACCTCTTCGAAAATACTGCGCTTTCCGCTCATGGACCTACTTCTCCAAGTTTCGAGCGGACATTAGGGCGCAAGCCCCCCATCTTCAAGCAAACCGCCCGCCCGCAATCACGAGACGCGCCAGAAAACCGCACCTGAAAGGTACATTTTCCCAAACGACAAAGGGGGCAGCGCACGCCACCCCCTCTTTCTTGGTAAAAATACCCACGGCGCACTGGGACCCTCAGGCACCGACACCGCAGAATAGATCACACCAGACGGGCACCGCTGGCAGGATCAAAGTACGTTGCCTTACCCAGATCGAACGCGAATTGCGCACGGGCGCCGGGGCGCACTTCGGTTTCTGCCTGCAAGCGCGCGGTGACTTCCTTACCGCCTAAACGCGAGACCACATAGGTGTCCGCACCGGCGGGCTCGACCACGTCCACGTGGACGTCGGCCAGCTCCAAGTTGTCGCCCTGACGGCTGCCCGGATCGGTGATGTCCTCGGGGCGCAGGCCGATGATCACATCGCGCGGCAGATCCACCCCGCGGCGGTCGGTCAGCACCAAAGGCGCCTCGCCGTCGCGGGCAATCTCGATCCGGCGGGCGTTGCCGTCTGCCGACACCGTGGCCGGTATCAGGTTCATCGCGGGGCTACCCATGAAGTCCGCCACAAACAGGTTGGCAGGCTGGCGGTAGATTTCCGCAGGCGTACCGATCTGCTGGATGATGCCGTCCTTCATGACTACGATCTTGGTCGCAAGGGTCATCGCCTCGATCTGGTCGTGGGTCACATAGACCATCGACGCATGAAGATCCTGATGCAGGCGCTTGATTTCAGTACGCATTTCCACGCGCAGCTTTGCATCAAGGTTCGACAGGGGTTCGTCAAACAGGAACAGCGCGGGGTCACGGACCAGCGCACGACCCATCGCCACACGCTGACGCTGGCCGCCGGACAACTGGCTAGGCTTGCGGTTCAGCAGCTTTTCGATTTGCAGCTGTTTCGCCACTTCGGCCAGCTTCTGGTCCTGCACAGATTTGTCGACGCCGCGGACCTTCATGCCAAAGGTGATGTTCTTAGCCACCGACATGGTCGGGTACAGAGCGTAGCTCTGGAACACCATCGCGATATTGCGGTCTTTGGGGCTGACATTGGTCATGTCCTGTCCGGCAATGTTCAGCTGACCGCCAGTGATGGGTTCCAGACCAGCGATACAGTTCAGCAGCGTGGACTTACCGCAGCCCGAGGGGCCGACCAGCACCAGAAAGTCACCCTTTTCGATGGACACGTTGATGTCCTTGAGGATCTCGGTCTGGCCGTAAGATTTGTACAGGTTTTGAATGTCGAGAATAGGAGCCATGGGGTTATCCTTTCACCGAACCGGCGGTGAGGCCGCGGATGAAGTACTTGCCGGCGACGACATAGACGAGCAGCGTGGGCAGAGCGGCGATGATCGCAGCAGCCATATCCACGTTGTATTCCTTAACGCCGGTGGTGGAGTTGACGATGTTGTTGAGGGCCACGGTGATGGGCTGGGTGCCCGCCTGGCTGAACGACACACCAAAGAGGAAGTCGTTCCAGATCTGGGTGAACTGCCAGATGACCGAGACCACGATGATGGGCAGCGACAAGGGCAGGAAGATCGAGAAGAAGATCCGGAAGAAGCCCGCGCCGTCGATTTTGGCCGCTTTGACCAGTTCGGCAGGGATGGTCACATAGTAGTTGCGGAAGAACAGCGTGGTGAAACCAAGGCCGTAGACCACGTGCACCAGGATCAGACCGGGGATCGAGCCTGCAAGGCCAAGGATACCCAGCATTTTCGCCATGGGCAGCAGGACCACCTGAAACGGAATGAAGCATCCAAACAGCAGCAGAGCAAAAATGATGTTCGCCCCGCGGAAGCGCCACTGCGCCACCACATAGCCGTTCATTGCGCCAATCACGGTCGAAATCAGAACCGCCGGAATGGCCAGCAGGATCGAGTTCCACATGTAGGGCTTCAGGCCCTCGCACTGGATGCCGGTACAGGCGCCGGACCATGCTTTGGCCCATGCGTCAAAGGTCACTTCGCGCGGCAGGGCAATCAGGCTGCCCGAGCGGATTTCATCTAGGCTTTTCAGCGATGTGGTGACCATCACGAAAAGCGGGACAAGGTAGTACAGGGCAAAGAGTCCCAGCAGGACATACAGGCCCCAGCGCAGGGCGATCTTGCCCCACGGGCGGGGTGCGCCTTGGGTTGCAGACAGATCAGTCATTGCGGGTTCTCAGTTCGGAATAGAGGTAGGGAACAACGATGGTGAACACGACGAGCATCATGATCATGGCAGAGCTTGCCGCCTGCCCCAGATCCCCGCGCGAGAATGCCATGGCATACATGTAAGTCGCCGGAAGGTCAGTCGCGTATCCGGGGCCGCCATTGGTCATGGCAATCACGAGGTCAAAGCTCTTGATCGCGAGGTGCGACAGAACAATGAACGCGGACAGGAAGATCGGCGCCATCGAAGGGATGATGATCGCGGTGTAGATACGGGTGGTCGGGATTCCGTCCACTTGGGCCGCCTTGATAATCTCGGTATCGACCGAGCGCAGACCCGCAAGGAAAAGCGCCATCACAAAACCGGACGCCTGCCAGACAGCGGCGATCACAATGGTGTAGATGGCATAATCAGGGTTCACCAGCCAGTCGAAGGTAAAGTTTTCAAAGCCCCAGCCCTGAACAACTTTTTCCAGACCCAGACCGGGGTTCAGAATCCATTTCCACGCGGTGCCGGTCACGATCATCGACAGCGCCATGGGGTAAAGGTAAATGGTGCGTAGCACGCCTTCGGTGCGGATTTTCTGGTCCAGTAGGATTGCCAGAAGCAGCCCAAGCACCATCGAAATCACGATAAACAGCGCGCCGAAGATATAGAGGTTGTTCATGGCCACATCCCAGCGGGGTGCAGCGAACAGACGCTCGTATTGGCCAAAGCCCTCGATATCGTACTTGGGCATCAGGCGGGATTTGGTCAGTGAGATCCATCCTGTCCAGGCGATGAAGCCATAAACAAAGAGCAGAATGGCAATAAAAGTCGGGGCCAGTACCAGCTTGGGTACATGGCGTTCAAGCCAGAGGGTCATTTTGGATTGCTCCTGACGAAAAGGCCCTCCGCGCTTTGGCGCGCGCGAAGGGCCGTAGTTCAGGGGTTACTGGACAGCCGCGACTGCGTTGACCAGCATTTCGACTGCGTCTTCCGACGACATGTCAGAGTTGAAGTGGGCGGTCACAACGTCGGTGATCGCACCCGATTGCGCGCCGCGCAGAGCCATGCCGTGCGCGTAGCTGGGAAGCAGCGAGCCGCTTTCGCTCGATGCTGCCATTTCTTCGCTCGAGGTGTGGGCGCACATGTCGAACTCGTCCAGCGAGACGTCGGTACGCACAGGGATCGAGCCCTTGTTCAGGTTAAAGACTTTCTGGAAGGACGGACCAACGATCAATTTCGCCAGCAGCGCCTGACCTTCTTCTTTGTCCGCACCGTCCACGTCGAACATCGCAAAGCTGTCTACGTTATAGAGGTAGCCTTCACCGGGGGTCGATGCGCAGAGGAAATCCTCGCCGGGGGTTTTGCCCGCTGCCAGGAATTCACCCTTGGCCCAGTCACCCATGATCTGGAACGCGGCTTCGCCGTTCATGACCATTGCGGTTGCCAGGTTCCAGTCGCGACCCGAGAAGTTCTGGTCCACGTAGCCGCGCATTTTGCGCATCTGGTCGAACGACGCCTTCATGGTGTCCGAACCCAGTGCTTCGGGGTCCAGCTCGACCAGCGCCTTGTGGAAGAACTCGGGGCCACCCAGACCCAGAACAACGGTTTCAAAGACAGTGGCGTCCTGCCATGCCTGACCACCGTGTGCCAGCGGGGTGATGCCAGCGGCCTGCAGCTTGTCTGCGGCGGCGTTGAACTCTTCCCAAGTGGTGGGCATTTCGATGCCGTTGTCGGCCAGCACCTGAGCGTTTGCCCAGATCCAGTCAACGCGGTGGACGTTTACGGGCGCGGCACACCAGGTGCCTTCGCACTTCATGTGCTCTGCGATCGCTGCGGGCAGTACGTCAGCCCAACCGTTTTCCTCTGCAACGGCCGAGATGTCCGACAGAACGCCCTCTTCGTACCATTCCTGAATCGCGGGGCCCTTGAGCTGAACCGCTGCGGGCGCGTTGCCCGACAGAACACGAGCACGCAGAGCGGTCATCGCCGCGTCGCCGCCACCGCCTGCAACGGGCATGTCGGTCCAGGTGCCGCCGTTATCCTTGAATTCCTGCTGCAGAACAGCAACCGACTTGGCTTCGCCGCCCGAGGTCCACCAGTGCAGAACTTCTGCCTGAGGCTCCGCGACAGATGTGGTTGCGAGTGCGCAAAGAGCCGCGGTCGCGGCTGCAAAAACTGTAAACTTCATGATTTCCTCCCATCGGCGCCCCAGATCATTGTAGGGCGTGAAGTGCGCAAAGTGTTGCGCCCCTATGCATCAGGCGCAAGGCCGCCACACGGTAGCTGCATGACATTTCGAGAGCCTTTGTTACCGTTTGTTACCCAACAGACAGCCATTTTGTTACAAAGCGTTACGCTCGACCGTCAGGTTCCACTAGACAGGGCCCTATTCGCCCGCCATTTTCGCGAGCCAAGCAGGGAGAGACCCCGACATGACGATACCCCGTTTGCTCGTTGTCGATGATGACACCGAACTCCGAGAGATGTTGACCAAGTATTTTCAGGGTCAGGGCTTTGCCGTGTGCCCCGCCGCGACGGGTGCCGAAATCAGCGCAGCGATGGAGCGCTACCGGATCGACCTGATCCTCTTGGACGTCATGCTGGGGGATGAAAGCGGGCTGGAGCTGTGCGCCCAACTGCGGACAGAACAGGATGTCCCAATCATCATGGTGTCTGCCCTGTCCTCGGACAATCAGCGGATGCAGGGCTATGCAGCAGGCGCGGATGATTACGTGGCCAAGCCGTTCAACCCCGATCTGCTGGCCGCCCGCGTCAAAGCGGTCCTGCGGCGCGGGAACCGTGCGGCATCGCTGACCTATCGCCGGTCCGCAGGCACTTATCGGTTCGAAGGCTGGTCCCTAGACGCCCGCACCGGCGAGGTCCGCGCGCCCGGTGGCTATCTGGTGTCCCTGTCCCGCCGCGAGGGCGCGCTGCTCAAGGCCCTGCTCGCCAACCCGATGATCCCCTTGAAACGCGAGGAGATCGCCGAAGCTTTGGACCCTGACCGTGATCCCCAGCGCGTGATGGACGCCGCCGAGGGCCGCGCAATCGATGTTCTGGTGGGCCGTCTCCGCGGCAAACTGGAAGCCAACCCCAAAGACCCCAAGCTGATCCGCACGGAACGCGGCGTCGGCTACGTGCTGGCCTGCGAGGTCACACAGGAATGAAGCTGCTGCCCTCCCTGCAGGCCAAGACCGTCAGCTGGATTTTGACGGGTACTCTGGCAGGGCTGATCACGGGCGCTCTGTGGAACGGCAGCCAGCAGGCGTGGGAACGCTATCTCGACCGCGCAGACTATGCCGGTCAACAACTCTATGGCGCGCTGAACGATGGCGCGCCCCTGCCCGCTGGCGTTTACCTGACCGAAGTCAAAGCGCCGCCGCGCGGTGTGGGCCGTGTGACCGAAGCCTCGATCCTGCAAAGCCTGTGGGACGAGGATTTCGGCGGCGCTCGCTTGTTGATCCAAGTCCATGATCCTGACCTGAGCTATACGCTCACCGATCTGCCGCCATTTTCCCTGCCGCCCCAGCAGCTTGGTGCCATGACCCGTAAAATGGCGCGCCTGTGCGGGGACCCCACCCTCTATGCCCGCGCCGAAGGCGGCAGTTGGGTACGGGTGAACGCCCCTGACATCTGGTCCTGCGCGGCGGCGCCCAATGACCTGCGCCTGCCCCTGGGCCTTGGGTTTTTGCTTTTGATCGTGACATTGCTAAGCCGCAGCACCGAAGTCACTGGTCGTCTGGGCCGGTTGGCGCGCATCTTTGCCAACAATGGCGCAGGCGGGACCGCAATGCTGCCCACCGAAGGCCCGTCAGAGTTGAACGAAATCGCAGGCGCGCTGAACGCCTCTATCGCCCAAGAGCGCGAGGCGCTGGAAAAACGGGCCGAGGTTCTCTCTGCCATCAGCCACGATCTGGGCACTCCTGCCGCGCGTCTGAAATTGCGCACTGCCTTGATCGGGGACGCGACCTTGCGCCAGAAGATGGAGGGCGACATCGACCAGATGATCGCGATGGTCGAAGGCGTTTTGTCGTTCACTCGCACAGAGTTAGACGCCGAAGCGGCACAACAGATTTCCTTGACCGCGCTGGTGGAGTCCATCGTGGACGATTACGAAGATCTGGGCCGCCGTGTGACTTTGGCCCCGGTGGAATCAGAGGTGCCAGAGGTGCGCCATTCCGTTTTCGGGGTTGCGCCCCGTGACACCAGCCTGCCCGAACCCCGCACCAGCCTGCGCGAGGCACAGCGCGTGCTGGTCGTCGCCCGTCCATTGGCGTTGCAACGGGCGATCACCAATCTGGTCGAAAACGCCCTGAACTACGGGCGCCGCGCCACGGTTCGGATCGAAAGCCACGCGGACGAGGTTTCGGTCTTGGTCGAGGATGCGGGTGGATCAGGGCTGTCTGCACTGGAGATAGGCGAATTGATCGCCCCGTTCCGACGCGGAGCGAATGCGGGGCGCGCTGCGGGCAATGGCCTTGGGCTGAGCATCGTGCAAACTGTCGCCCGCCAGCACAACGGGTCTCTGACCTTTGAGGAAGGCGCCGAGGGGCTGGTTGCGCGGTTGACCTTGCGGCGGGAATAAAGCCCGACATCCGGGTTGTTTGGCGGGCAGAGGGACGCTCCGCGGGGAGGTATTTTCACCAAGATGAAAGCCGAAGCGCGCCAGACCCCATGGCAGGGCTTGCAAGCGACGGTTTCGCCTGCCACTGAATTCCCCGAAAGTACAAAGGAAGTGACATGTCTGTGCGCAAAATCATCATTGATACCGATCCCGGACAGGATGATGCCGTGGCGATCCTGCTGGCGCTAGCCAGCCCCGAAGAGATCGAGGTTTTGGGGATCACGGCTGTGGCGGGCAATGTGCCGCTCCCGCTGACCGAAAAGAATGCGCGCATTGTCTGTGAGTTGGCGGGCCGCACGGATGTGCCGGTCTACGCAGGGTGCGATGCCCCACTAGAGCGCCCACTGGTCACCGCTGAACATGTGCACGGGAAAACCGGTTTGGACGGCCCCGACCTGCCCGATCCGACCATGGCGCTGGCGGAGGGGCACGGGGTGGATTTCATCATCGACACCCTGCGCGCGGAGCCTGCTGGCACCGTGACCTTGTGCCCCTTGGGGCCGCTGACGAACATAGCGCAGGCATTCAACAAAGCGCCAGATATCATTGAAAAGGTGCAGGAAATCGTCCTGATGGGCGGCGCCTATTTCGAGGTAGGAAACATCACTCCGGCCGCCGAGTTCAACATCTACGTGGACCCAGAAGCGGCCAAGATTGTTTTTGGTGCTGGCTGCCCGATCACCATCATGCCGCTGGATGTGACCCACAAAGCGCTGGTCACCAAAGACCGCAATTACGCCTTCCGCGCACTCGGCACCAAGGTGGGCGTGGCCGTCGCGCAGATGACCGATTTCTTTGAGCGGTTCGACAAAGAGAAATACGGGTCCTCCGGCGCGCCGCTCCATGATCCTTGCGTCACGGCCTATTTGATCCGGCCCGACCTGTTTACGGGACGCCA
Source organism: Donghicola sp. XS_ASV15 (assembly GCF_041224595.1). Classification (NCBI taxonomy): domain Bacteria; kingdom Pseudomonadati; phylum Pseudomonadota; class Alphaproteobacteria; order Rhodobacterales; family Roseobacteraceae; genus Donghicola; species Donghicola sp. XS_ASV15. The sequence goes on from NZ_JBGFGN010000162.1 coordinate 360,720, forward strand.
TATCAATGTCGAGATCGAAACCGGCAGCGAACTGACGCTCGGGATGACCGTTGCCGATTGGTGGCGCGTGACAGACCGCGCGCCGAATGCCATGTTCATGGGCGACATCGATGCGCAGGGCTTTTTCGACCTGCTCACAGAAAGGTTGGCCCGTCTATGAGTGCGCAGCTCACGCTTGCTGTTTCCGAGGATTATCCCCGTCTCGCCCCCTTGATGGAGGCGCTCGATATCGAAATCGGGGTTGCCCACGATGCCGTGGCCCGCGAGGCGGCCATCATGCCCTTGCTCGAAGGGTCGCCGCTCGGGGCGGTCTATATCATCGGGCCGACCCGCGCGCCCATCGGTTTTCTGGTGATGACCCTGACGTGGTCGCTGGATTACGGAGGCATCATGGCCTCGGTCCGTGAAATCTATGTGCGCCCTGGCGTACGTGGCCGCGGGATCGCGCCAGAGGCCCTGACGGCGTTGGTCGCCCCCCTCCGTGCGGGCGGTGTGCGGGCCTTGGGGATCGAGATTGATCCCAGCAATAGCACCGGCCAGAGCGTTTATGCCCGCGCGCTGTTCCAGCCGCGCCCCAGCGTGTCGATGATGGTACGAAAGCTGTAGAGCCCTTTTGCAGGGCTGCTCTGGCAAAATCGGTGTCCGGTGCATAGGTTCTGTCCTAGCGAAAGGACACCGTCATGAGCTTGCACATTCCATTCGATAACAGCTACGCCCGTCTGCCGGACCGCTTCTTTGCCCGCCAAGGGGCCGCGCCCGCCACCGCGCCAGAGCTTTTGGCGTTCAACACGGGGCTCGCGCGGGAGTTGGGGATCGGCTTTGACGAAGACCCCGATGCGCTGGCCGCTGCGTTTTCAGGTGTCGCACTGCCGGACGGGGCCGAGCCACTGGCGCAGGCCTATGCAGGACACCAGTTCGGCGGATTTTCCCAGCAGCTCGGAGATGGGCGCGCGCTGCTCCTCGGCGAGGTTTTGGACCCGAATGGCATCCGCTATGACATCCAACTCAAAGGGTCGGGCCGCACGCCTTTTAGTCGCAACGGCGATGGCAAGGCATGGCTGGGTCCGGTGCTGCGCGAATACGTGGTGTCCGAGGCAATGCACGCTTTGGGCGTGCCCACAACACGGGCCTTGGCGGCAGTGTCCACCGGCGACAGCGTGATGCGGCAGGCCATGCTGCCCGGTGCCGTGCTGACCCGTGTGGCGCGCAGCCATTTGCGGATCGGGACATTCCAGTATTTCGCCGTGCGCAATGACATCGACGCCCTACGCACCCTGACCGATTACGCGATCCAGCGCCATTATCCGCAGGCCAAAGGACCGGCATGTCTGCTGCAATCGGTGATCGACGCGCAAGTCAAGTTGATCCCCCAATGGATGGCCTTGGGCTTTATTCATGGGGTCATGAACACCGACAACAGCACCATCTCGGGCGAGACAATCGATTATGGTCCTTGCGCGTTCATGGACGACTACCACCCGCACAAGGTCTTTTCCTCGATCGACCAACAGGGGCGCTACGCCTTCTCGAACCAGATGCACATCGTGATCTGGAACCTTGCGCAATTGGCCAGCGCTCTGGTCGCGCTGGCACCAGAGGCCGAGCAGGACGCGGTGGTCGAAGATTACACCCAGCGCATTCACGCCATGCCAGAAGCGCTTGATGCTGAATGGCTGCGCCTGCTGGGCCGCAAAGTCGGCATTGCGGACGCCCGTCCCGAGGACAAAGCCATGATCGAAAAGCTGCTTGATCTGATGGCCCATGATGGCACGGACTTTACCAATACCTTCCGCGCTTTGGCCGAGGGGACCGCCCGGGACCAATTCACCAACCGAGAGGCGTTCGACGACTGGCACGCGGGGTGGCAGCAGCGGACCGCCTCCGAAGAGGACTCGCACTCGCTGATGGCCTCGGTCAATCCGGTCTACATCCCGCGCAACCACCGGATCGAACAGATGATCGAGGCTGCGGTCGAGGGCGATTTGGCCCCCTTCAAGCGGTTGATGAAAGTGCTGGCGACGCCCTTTACCCCGCAAGACGGGGCCGAGGATCTGACCCTTCCTCCGACCCGCGATGAGGTGGTGCATCGCACTTTCTGCGGGACCTAAAGCGCCCCTGTCCTGAAATACTTGGCCCGAGGCGCAGGTTTTTCATTGCGTTCTGGGGGGCGGTTCATACATCCATGGGACTAGGGCCAATCACGGCGCACGCGTTCTGCAAGAGAGTATGACATGGGACAGGCCGACCGGCCCTTTGTGACACTGGTCTATAGCGTGGCTTTGGCCCTGATGCTTGGCTACCTTTTGGTGATCGGCAAACAGATCCTTGTCCCGATCCTGTTTGCGATCATCCTGTGTTATATCCTGCTCGAAAGCGCGCGGGGCATTGGGCGGGTACCCGGCCTGAAACGCAGCCCAACATGGCTGCGGCACATTTTTACCCTGCTCGCCTTTGCGCTGGTCCTGACCCTGCTGACCTCAATCACGACGGAAAACGCGCAGGCGCTGGCCCAACGGGTGCCGGAATACGAGATGCGCCTGAATGTCTTTGTCAACGATGTGTCAGAGCGCCTGAACCTGCAAGAGCAGCCCTCTTGGACAGCGCTGCGGAACATGCTGGGCACCGACATCAACCTTGGTCAGATCACCAGCCGGATGCTTGGCGTTCTGGCCAGCTTTGGCACCAATATGTTCCTTGTTCTTCTGCTGGCGGCGTTTCTCATGCTGGAAAGTGCTGGCCTGAGTGCCAAAGTCACCCGCGCCTTTGAGACCCGCGAACAGTCCGACGCGATCATCAACATCTTTCACAAGATCAACGCGCAGATCGGTCAGTACCTGGCGGCCAAGACTGCGATCAACCTATGTTTGGGCTTCATCTCTTGGGTGATCATGGCGCTGATCGGCGTGGACTTTGCGATGTTCTGGGCCGTTGTGATCGGGCTGCTGAACTATATTCCTTACGTGGGCAGTCTGATGGGTGTGCTGTTCCCGACGCTGCTGAGTGTTGTGCAATTTGGCGATATGGCGACCACCGTGACCACCGCGATCACCCTAACGCTGGCACAGATGCTGATGGGCAATATCGTCGAGCCCCGCCTCTTGGGCCGCCTTGTGAACCTGAGCCCGTTTGTCGTTCTGGTCTCGCTGGTTGTCTGGGGGAGCCTATGGGGCATTCCGGGCGCGTTTCTGGCGGTGCCCATGACCTCGATCGTGACGCTGATCCTCGCGGGCTTTCCAGCCACGCGCTGGATTTCGGTGCTTCTGTCCTCTGAGGGAAAGATCTGACCTTTTCCTTGGCGACTTTCCTATGGCACTCTTCGGCCTACGGCGCTATTCGGCCCGCCCGAAAGAGCAGTAACCAACTGGGATCTCTATGACGACTGACAGCATCATCGTGCGCTGCGAAGCCAAGGGCCTTCGGATGACCGGCCAGCGCCGCCTGATCGCAGAAGTACTGGAAAGCTCCAACGACCATCCCGATGTCGAAGAGCTGTACGCGTTGGCCAACGCGCGTGATCCCAAAATCTCTTTGGCGACGGTCTACCGCACGGTCAAACTGTTCGAAGAATCCGGCATTCTAGAGCGCGTGGATTTCGGCGACGGCCGCGCCCGCTACGAAGACGCCGAGCGCGAGCACCATGATCATCTGATCGACATGACCACAGGACAGGTGATCGAGTTCGTTGATCCCGAAATCGAAGAACTGCAAGAGCGTATCGCCAAACGTCTTGGTTACAAGCTCAAGGGCCACAAGCTAGAGCTCTATGGGGTTCCAATAAAGAAATCCTGATATATCGAACACGTCTCGTGTTATTTCTTGCGTTTGCGCTAACATTTCCGTAGGTCTTCCTACAAATGAGGGGGAGAAGCCGCTTTGGATAATCTGCGCGGTATCATGTTGCTTGTGTTCGCGATGGCCAGCTTCGCGATCGAGGATCTGTTTATCAAAACAGCCTCCCAGACCCTGCCAACAGGTCAGATCATCGGCATTCTTGGCATCGTTGGGGCTATTTTCTTTGCGATCTACGCCCGCGCCATGGGCCACCGGCTGATCCATCCCGACGCGCTGCATAGAACGGTGGTTATTCGTAACATCTGCGAGATTGTGGGCACCCTGTCTTTTGTCACTGCCATCTCGCTCAGCGCGCTCAGCACCTCGACCGCGATCTATCAGGCCGCCCCTTTGGCGACGACCTTGGGTGCGGCCGTATTCCTGAAGGAACCCGTGGGGTGGCGCCGCTGGATGGCAATCTTTGTGGGCTTTGTCGGGGTAATGCTGATCATCCGTCCCGGCTCTGAGGCATTCGAGCCAGCCTCGCTCTTCGCGGTGCTGACCGTGATCACCTTGGCGGGTCGCGACGTGGCCACCCGCGTGATCCCCCAGCGCTTGTCCACGCTGGCGGTTTCGGCCTACGCCTTCTTGGCCATCGGCATCTCGGGCTTTGTCCTGATGATCGCGACAGGCCAGCCCGTCACCCCAATGAATGCCGCCGAGGTCAAAACCGTCTCGGCTGCCATCGTTTTTGCCCTGATGGGCTACTACACCCTGACCGCCGCCATGCGAGTCGGCGAGATGGGTGTGATCATGCCCTTCCGCTATACACGCCTGATTTTCGCAATGATCATTGGCCTGACCTTCTTCGAGGAGCGACCTGATGCGCTAACATACCTCGGGGCCGTCATAATTATTGCATCTGGCGTATATACCCTTTTCCGTGAGCGCAAACAGAGGCTTACACGTCTTTCCACAGCGTCCGGCACCCGCTAGAACGCACACAAACCAATCCACCGAGGGACTTTTTATGAGCACCATCATCGATATCCACGCGCGCGAGATCCTCGACAGCCGTGGCAACCCCACCGTCGAAGTCGACGTCATCCTCGAAGACGGCACCATGGGCCGCGCCGCAGTTCCCTCGGGCGCATCGACCGGCGCCTATGAGGCTGTTGAAAAGCGTGACGGCGACAAGTCGCGTTACATGGGCAAGGGCGTTCTGGAAGCTGTTGCTGCTGTAAACGGCGAGATCGCAGAAAACATCGTTGGTTTCGACGCGACCGAGCAAGAAGCCATCGACGCCGCGATGATCGAACTCGACGGCACCGACAACAAGGGCCGTCTGGGCGCAAACGCCATCCTCGGCGTATCGCTGGCCGTTGCTAAGGCCGCTGCCGAATACACCGGCCAGCCTCTGTTCCGCTATGTTGGCGGCACCTCGGCGCGCACCCTGCCCGTTCCGATGATGAACATCATCAACGGCGGCGAGCATGCGGACAACCCGATCGACATTCAGGAATTCATGATCATGCCCGTTTCGGCCGCGAACATCCGCGAAGCCGTCCGCATGGGCTCCGAGGTCTTCCACACCCTGAAAAAAGAGCTGTCGGCTGCTGGCATGTCCACCGGTCTGGGTGACGAAGGCGGCTTTGCCCCCGAACTGGGCTCGACCCGCGAAGCATTGGATTTCGTTCTGAAATCGATCGAAAAAGCAGGCTACAAACCCGGCGAGGACATCTATCTGGCCCTCGACTGTGCCGCGACCGAATACTTCGAAAACGGCAAATACGAGATGAAGGGCGAAGGCAAATCGCTGAGCCCCGCCGAGAACGTCGAATATCTGGCACAGCTCTGCGCAGACTACCCGATCATCTCGATCGAAGACGGCTGTGACGAAGATGACTGGGAAGGTTGGGCCATGCTGACCGAAAAGCTCGGCGACAAAGTCCAGCTTGTTGGCGACGACCTCTTCGTGACCAACCCCTCGCGTCTGGCAGACGGCATCGCCAAGGGCGTTGCAAACTCCATGCTGGTCAAAGTGAACCAGATCGGCTCGCTGTCCGAAACCCTGAAGGCCGTCGATTTGGCCCACCGTGCGCGCTACACGAACGTGATGTCGCACCGCTCGGGCGAAACCGAGGACGCGACCATCGCGGACCTCGCGGTTGCCACCAACTGTGGCCAGATCAAAACCGGCTCGCTCGCGCGTTCGGACCGGCTCGCGAAATACAACCAGCTGATCCGCATCGAGGAAATGCTGGGTGAGACTGCCGTCTACGCGGGCACCTCGATCCTGAAAAAGTAATCACCCCATCCGGTGATCAAATGGCCCCGCTTGCACATCGCAGGCGGGGCTTTTCTTTTGCCTAATCGCCCCTCAACTCGCCCCATGACCACAGCTGACCAACTCATTGAGCGCCTCGCCCTCCAGCCCCATCCCGAGGGCGGCTATTACCGTCAGACATGGATTGCAGACAGCGCAGACGGCAAACGCCCCGCTGGCACCTGCATCTATTTCCTGCTCAAAGCGGGCGAGTCCAGCCAATGGCACCGCGTCGATGCCGCTGAAATCTGGCATTACTACGCAGGCGCTCCCCTGATCCTGAGCCTCTCGGAATCGGACGAAGGCCCCGCTAAGGATCACATGCTCGGCCCAGACGTCCTGAACGGCGAACAGCCGCAACTGATCGTCCCGCCACACCACTGGCAGGCCGCCAAAACCACAGGCGACTACACATTGGTTGGCTGCACAGTCAGCCCCGCCTTCGAGTTCGAAGGCTTCACCCTCGCCCCGCCGGACTTCGACATCCCGCGCAGCTAGGCTTCTTTTTGCAAGAAATACTCCGGGGGTGACGGCGCCCCGCGCCGGAGGGGGCAGCGCCCCCTTATTCCCCGATCGCCACAGCCCCTGCCGCCGGACGGCTCACAATACCGCCGCCCACTGCCGCAGGCACGCCAGTGGTCGACCGACACGACGTCGGCAGCCCCTTCAATACCCGCACGGCCAAATGCCCAAAAGCCTGCGCCTCAAGCATATCTCCGTCCAAACCAACGTCCTCGACTGGCAGAACCTCCGCATTAACCGCGCCGCGCAAGCCATTCATGATAAACGCATTCTTTCGACCGCCACCAGTCACGAGCAGCTTGGACGGCACCGCCGGGCAATGCTCCAGCCCCGCCGCCACACAGCGCACCGACAGCATCGACAGGGTCGCTACAGCGTCCGCATCGGACAGACCATCCACCCGCCCGATCACATCGGCAAAGTCATCGCGATCCAAAGATTTCGGCGGAATGCGGTGGAAGAATGCGCGCTCCAACACGTCAGCAATCAAAGCCTCATCCACGACGCCCGTGGCCGCCAACGCACCATCTGCGTCATAGGCCTGCCCCAGCCGCGCAAACATCACGTCATTCACCGGCGCATTCGCAGGCCCCGTGTCAAACGCCAACAACGCGCCCTCTTCCTCGGGCCGGTCAAACCGCGGGTCCACATAGGTGATGTTCCCCACACCGCCCAAATTCAGAAAAGTAATCGGCTCCTCAGCCCCGATATACTTGGCGCAGGCAAAATGGAAAAACGGGGCCAGAGGCGCCCCTTCACCGCCCAAGCGCACATCGGCGGATCGGAAATCCCACACGACCGGATATCCCAGCAATTCGGCCAGAACCGCGCCGTCTCCGCATTGGTGCGTGCCGCGCCCTGATGGGTCATGGGCCAAGGTCTGCCCGTGGAATCCCCCCAGATCAACCGGACCAAAGGGGGCCATCACCTGCGCATGAACTGTCTCGACAATCTCGGCGGCCTCTTCGAAATCCCCGTCCTGCCACTGGCCCAAAGCGGCGCGCAACGTGTCCCTCTGCCAGTCCGTATAGGGCCGATAGGCCGACGGCCCGAACCCGTGAATCCGCTCGCCATCACTCAGTACAATTGCCGCATCCACCCCATCGAGCGATGTTCCTGACATCGTTCCCAGGGCTTGCAGCACACCAGATTGCTTCATGCGCTTTTCCTCTGCTCGCAACCGCTCTATAGAGTGCCTCGCAACCGTAAAAGGGACAAGTGCAATGACCTACCATCCAAAGTCTGAATTCCTGCGCATCATGATCGAGCGCGGCTATCTGGCGGATTGCACCGACTATCAGAGCCTCGATGACGCGCTGATGGCGGGCACTGTCCCTGCGTATATCGGCTACGACGCCACCGCCGCGTCGCTGCACGTCGGGCACCTGCTGAATATCATGATGCTGCGCTGGCTGCAGAAAACCGGCCACAAACCCATCACCTTGATGGGCGGCGGCACCACCAAAGTGGGCGATCCGTCCTTCCGCAGCGATGAACGTCCCCTGCTTGGCCCCGATCAGATCCAATCGAACATCGACGGGATGCAGCAGGTGTTCGCCCGCTACCTCAGCTACAGCGACACACTCAATGGCGCGATCATGCTGAACAACGCCGAGTGGCTGGACAACCTGAACTACCTCGAGTTCCTGCGCGACATCGGCCGCCATTTCAGCGTGAACCGTATGCTGTCCTTCGAATCGGTCAAATCCCGTCTGGACCGCGAACAGTCGCTCAGCTTCCTCGAGTTCAACTACATGATCCTGCAGGCCTATGACTTCCTCGAGCTGAACCGCCGCTATGGCTGTCTTTTGCAGATGGGCGGCTCTGACCAGTGGGGCAACATCGTCAACGGCATCGACCTGACCCGCCGCGTGCTGGACCACGAAATCTACGGCCTGACCTCGCCCCTGCTGACCACCAGCGACGGCAAGAAAATGGGCAAGAGCCAAGGCGGCGCCATGTGGCTGAACGCCGACATGCTGTCGCCCTATGACTTCTGGCAGTTCTGGCGCAACACCACGGACGCGGACACTGGCCGCTTCCTGAAGCTCTATACCGAGCTGCCCGTGGACGAGTGCGAGCGTCTTGGCGCGCTGCAAGGCTCCGAGATCAACGAAGCCAAAATCATTCTGGCGAACGAAGTCACCAGCCTGCTGCACGGGGTCGAAGCGGCCAAAGCCGCCGAAGCCACCGCCAAAGAGGTCTTTGAAAAGGGCATCGCTGGCGGCGACCTGCCCCGTCTAACCCTAAGCGCCGATGAGCTTGGCGATGGCATCTCGGTCGTGCAGATCTTTGTCCGTTCCGGCCTTGCAGCCACTGGCAAAGAGGCCAAGCGCCTGATCGCCGACAACGGCGCTAAGATCGACGACGAGGCCGTCACCGACGCGGGCAAGCTGATCACCGCAGCCGATCTGTCCAGCCCCCTGAAGCTGAGCGCAGGCAAGAAACGCCACGCCATCGTCGAACTGGGCTAAACCAGCCAATCAATCAGGCTGAGCCCCAAGTACACAGGCACAGCCAAAACGCAGAACAACCAAAGCGCCCCGATCAACGTTGGTCGGGGCGCTTTTGCGTGAACGCCCTTTACGGTTTTTTCAGGTTTCTTAAAAAATTCCATACCGGCATTAACCAGTCGTTAAGTTTAGATATGGTTAATGATGTCCATGAACCTTGCATGGACCGCACCGTCAGCCATCCCCCCGGCCACTCACACGGTTCCCCTGCAGCAAAGCGCGGCATACCACAGAACTTGCGCAGCACTGGGTCATAAAACACTTTGCCTGACCCTCGGGGATGTCTCCGCACCTCTGGGTCAGGCACATGTTCTCTTCCGGCAGGTTCCGGTGATCGGCACGGTCGCATCCATCATCGGCGGTCCGATCTGGTCGGAGCACCTATCGAGCATACAAAAGAAAACTGCCCTGACAGGATTAACAAGGCGCATCAAGGCACGCGCCATCCTCATGGCGGCAAACAGCGCCGACGACCCCATCGCACGGCGCGCCATCCCGATTATGACGCCAGCAACCTCTGCCATCTGGGATTTGCGGACGGACCTCCGCGCAGGGCTCTGCCAGAAGTGGCGCAACCGTCTTATCAAAGCAGAAGCATCCGGCCTGTCGATCCGCAACGAGAATCTTCCAACCGCGCCCGATCACTGGCTTCTGAAAGCCAACGCGGAACAAGCAAAGCTGAAACGCTTCCGCCCCTATCCGCCCGCCTTTGTCGCCACATGGGCGCGCACGCAGGGCAAGGGCTTTACACTGACTGCCCTCCACAAAGGCAACCCGATTGCCGCCCTCTTGATCCTGATCCACGGCGACAGCGCCACCTACCAGATTGCGTGGACCACAGCTGAGGGACGCAAGGTGCACGCGCAAAACCTTCTGCTGTTCTATGCCGCGCTGACCCTGCGCGACCAAGGGGTCACGCGTCTCGACCTTGGCATTCTGGACACCGACCGCGCCGCAGGTCTTGCCCGATTCAAACTCGGCACAGGGGCACAGGCCCACACCCAAGGGCCAACTACCCTCCTCGCCCCCTTCACGCGCCTCTTTGCCAAAAAGAAAAAGGGCAGACGCTCAACAGCGCCTGCCCCTCTTTCTTGGTAAAAATACCCAATCCGCCGCGATAGCGGCGCACAGAGTCAGCTCCTATTCGGTGACTTCAACCTTGGTCATCACGTCAGGTTCGCCGACAACAGCGCCATTGCGACCCGCGCCGCGCTTGATCGCGTCAACCACGTCCATGCCCTCGGTCACTTCGCCCACGATGGTGTAGCCACCATTCAGATGGGGCGCAGGCGCGAACATGATAAAGAACTGCGAGTTTGCCGAGTTTGGGTTCTGAGACCGCGCCATGCCGACAACACCGCGCTCGAACGATTTGTCCGAAAACTCGGCCTGCAGGTCCTCGCGGTCCGACCCGCCCATACCAGCGCGGCGGATGTCAAAGCCTTCGCCCATTTTGCCGAACTGCACGTCACCCGTCTGCGCCATGAAGCCGTCGATCACGCGGTGGAACACCACGCCATCATAAGCCCCTTCGGCTGCCAGAGCGGTGATCTGCTCTACGTGCTGGGGGGCGACATCTTCGAACAGGTCCACGTGGACGGTGCCGTTGGCCTCGCCCGAAACCGTGATATCCAGACCGGTTGCCAGTGCGGGGCCTGCAACCAGTGCAAACCCCAGAGCCGACAGATTACGCATCTGCGGCCACCTTGACGCTGATCATGCGGTCAGGGTTCGCAGGGGGCTCGCCGCGCGCGATCTTGTCCACGAACTCCATGCCGGAAACCACACGGCCATAAACGGTGTACTGACCGTTCAGGAAGTGGTTGTCCTTGAAGTTGATAAAGAACTGGCTGTTCGCCGAGTTCGGGTTCATCGAACGCGCCGCACCCAGAGTGCCACGGTCATGGGGCAGCTTGCTGAATTCTGCGGGCAGATCGGGCTTGTCCGACCCACCGGTGCCTGCGCGGCCAGGGTTGTAGTCCTTTTCCATGTTCGCGTGCTGCACGTCGCCAGTCTGCGCCATGAAGCCGTCGATCACACGGTGGAACGCGACATTGTCATACGCGCCTTCGCGGGCCAGTTCTTTCATGCGTTCTGCATGCTTGGGCGCGACGTCGGCCAGCAGTTCGATGGTCACGGTGCCGTCCTTCAGTTCGATCAGGATGGTGTTTTCAGGATCTTTGATCTCGGCCATAACTGGTCCTCTCATTGGTATTTGCGCACAGACTTAAGCCTTGGACGCAGGATTGCCAAGCTAAGCCGTTGACCTGAGCGTCCCGACACGCGAAGAAACGCGCAGGTTATATTTAGGAGGAGCCACGATTATGGCCTGGAAAACCCTCGACCAGATGGACCTGAACGGCAAACGCGTTCTGACCCGTGTAGATATCAACGTCCCGATGAAAGACGGGGTCGTCACCGACGCCACCCGTATCGAACGCATCAAGCCCACCATCGACTCGATCTTTGCGGCTGGCGGCACCCCTGTCTTGTTGGCGCACTTCGGTCGCCCCAAGGGTCAGGTTGTGCCGGAAATGTCCCTGAGCCACGTCGCCCCCAAGGTCGAAGAGGTTCTGGGCCGCAAGGTGACCTTCATCGAGAAGCCTGATTCCGCTCAGTTGGATGCCGCTGACGCAGGCAGCATCATCCTGATTGAAAACACCCGTTTCGCTGCTGGCGAAGAAAAGAACGACCCAGAGATGGCCAAGTTCCTTGCAACTCTGGGTGACGTGTACTGCAACGATGCGTTTTCTGCGGCCCACCGTGCCCATGCCTCGACCGAGGGTGTGGCCCATCTGCTGCCCTCTTGCGCGGGCCGCAACATGGAAGCCGAACTGACCGCACTCGAGTCCGCTCTGGGACAGCCCGAGCGCCCTGTTGTTGCAGTCGTCGGTGGGGCCAAGGTGTCGACCAAGCTTGAGCTGCTGTCGAACCTGATCGAGAAGGTCGATTATCTGGTGATCGGTGGCGGCATGGCCAACACCTTCCTTGCCGCACAGGGCATCAACGTTGGCAAATCGCTCTGCGAACATGACCTGACCGGCACCGCCAAAGAGATCATGGACAAAGCCAGCGGCGCAGGCTGCGAGATCGTCCTGCCAGAAGATGTTGTTGTGGCTTGGGAATTCGCGGCGAACGCCAAGAACGATACCGTGGCCAACACCGCCTGCCCCGAGGATGCGATGATCCTGGATGCGGGCCTTGCCGCGGTTCAGAAGATCGTGTCGGTGTTCGAGCAGTCGAAAACCCTAATCTGGAACGGTCCCCTTGGTGCCTTCGAGATTGAGCCCTTTGATACTGCGACCAACGCTGCGGCCAAAGCGGCCGCCGAGCTGACCAAACAGGGCAAGCTGGTGTCGATCGCAGGTGGCGGCGATACCGTTTCGGCACTGAATCAGGCCGGTGCAGCTGACAACTTCACCTACATCTCCACCGCTGGCGGCGCGTTTTTGGAGTGGATGGAAGGCAAAACCCTGCCGGGCGTCGCCGCGCTCGGCTAGGGCACCCCACAAAACTGAGGGGGTGGGCCATACCTACCCCCCAAATTTGGGGTATTCCCTGATTTGTATCGTTGTGGCAATATCTTATCCACAGGCTTACGCAACGACAGAGCGGATAACCGCCAGAGGCAGCATGGCAGAGCAACGTCCCGGTCTCGGGTTCTTGATATACTTTACTGCGGCCTTTACGTTAGGTCTCTACTTTACATTCGCTGCGGTTCAGGGTGATTACGGTGTATTCCGTCGCGCTGAAATCGAGGCGGAGACCCAGGCGCTGCGCGCCGAACTTGCGTCACTGCAAGCAGAGGTCGACAGGATGGAGAATTTGACCCGTCGTCTGTCTGACCGCTATCTGGATCTGGATCTGCTGGATGAGCAGGCCCGCGAGGTCCTTGGAATGGTTCGATCCAACGAGATCATCATTCAATAAAGTTTCTTGTCACCACTCACACGACAAGGCCGCTCCCTTCGGGGGGCGGTTTTTTGTATACAATACTTACAGATTACTCCGATCTGTATACTAAGCCCCCTTCAGATTTTGCAAAGCCGTTGCGATGCGCTCCCGTTTTTCGGGTGTGCAAGATTTTCTCTCGCATCATGGAAACAGATAGGATATAGATAGTTCAACGTTAAACTATTTGCTTGAAAATGGGAGGGGACGGATTATGGCCACTCGGAAAAGTCCAGCAAAACCGAATGTATCGGCGGAAGAGCTGCTCGAATACTATCGTGAAATGCTGTTGATCCGCCGGTTCGAAGAAAAGGCAGGCCAGCTTTATGGCATGGGCCTGATCGGCGGGTTTTGCCACCTGTATATTGGTCAGGAAGCTGTTGTTGTCGGCCTTGAGGCGGCAGCAAGCGAAGGTGACAAGCGCGTCACATCCTACCGCGACCACGGCCACATGCTGGCCTGCGGCATGGACCCTAAGGGCGTCATGGCCGAACTAACTGGCCGCGAAGGCGGCTATTCGCGCGGCAAAGGCGGCTCGATGCACATGTTCTCGAAAGAGAAGCACTTCTACGGTGGCCACGGCATCGTGGGTGCGCAGGTGCCGATCGGTGCCGGTCTGGCGTTTGCCGACAAATACCTTGGAAATGACCGCGTGACCTTTGCCTACTTTGGCGACGGCGCAGCGAACCAAGGTCAGGTCTACGAGACCTATAACATGGCGCAGCTCTGGGAACTGCCGGTCATCTTCGTGATCGAGAACAACCAGTACGCCATGGGCACCTCGGTCGCACGTTCGACCAAATCCCCTGCCCTGTGGAAACGTGGCGAAGCCTACGGTATCGCAGGTCAAGAAGTGGACGGCATGGACGTTCTGGCGGTCAAAGAAGCGGGCGAGAAAGCTGTCGCACACTGCCGCGCAGGCAAAGGCCCCTACATTCTGGAAGTGAAAACATACCGTTACCGCGGTCACTCCATGTCGGACCCTGCGAAATACCGCACCCGCGAAGAAGTGCAGAAGATGCGCGAAGAGCGTGACGCAATCGAACACGTGCGCGATCTGCTGCTGTCCGGCGGCCACGCGTCCGAAGATGACCTGAAAGCCATCGACAAAGAGATCAAGTCTGTTGTCAACGAAAGCGCCGAGTTCGCCAAGGAAAGCCCCGAGCCCGCGCTCGACGAACTCTACACCGACATCTACGCCGCGGAATTGCCCGCAGGCCAAGAAGCAGACGCCTAAGGGAGAGGACATAGGATTATGGCAACCGAAGTTTTGATGCCCGCCCTTTCGCCCACGATGGAAGAGGGCACACTGGCCAAGTGGCTGGTCAAAGAAGGCGATACTGTAAACTCTGGCGATATCCTCGCCGAGATTGAAACCGACAAAGCGACCATGGAATTCGAAGCTGTTGATGAAGGCATCATCGGCAAGATCCTGATCGCCGAAGGCACCGAAGGCGTAAAGGTGAACACCCCCATCGCCGTGCTGGTCGAAGAAGGCGAAAGCGCTGACGATGTGGCGACCTCTTCTGCCCCTGCAGAAGACGCTGCGCCTGCTGCCGAAGCCGCCCCCAGCGCGCCCGCCGCGCCCAAGGGTCCGGTCGAGGTCGTTGTCCCCGAAGAGCAGGACATCCCCGAAGGCACCGAATTCAAATCCATGACCGTCCGCGAAGCGCTGAACAGCGCCATCGCCGAAGAACTGCGCCGCGACGAAGGCGTGTTCATCATGGGTGAAGAAGTCGCCGAGTATCAGGGTGCCTACAAAATCACCCAAGGCCTGCTGGACGAATTCGGCGCCAAGCGCGTGATCGACACCCCCATCACCGAGCACGGCTTTGCCGGTGTGGCTGTGGGTGCCGCGTTCGGTGGTCTGAAGCCCATCGTCGAGTTCATGACCTTTAACTTCGCGATGCAGGCGATCGACCAAATCATCAACTCTGCTGCGAAAACCCTGTACATGTCGGGCGGCCAGATGGGCGCACCGATGGTGTTCCGTGGTCCGAACGGCGCCGCCGCCCGCGTTGGCGCGCAGCACAGCCAGGACTATGCAGCTTGGTACGCGCAGATCCCCGGCCTGAAAGTTGTGATGCCCTACTCGGCAGCGGACTACAAAGGTCTGTTCAAGACTGCCGTGCGCGATCCGAACCCGGTCATCTTCCTCGAGAACGAGATCCTGTATGGCAAATCGTTCGATGTGCCCGTTCTGGACGACTATACCGTGCCCTTTGGCAAAGCCAAAATCTGGCGCGAAGGTACCGATGTGACCATCGTCTCGTTCGGCATCGGCATGACCTACGCCCTAGAAGCGGCTGACAAGCTGGCCGAAGAAGGCATCAGCGCCGAAGTCATCGACCTGCGCACCCTGCGTCCGCTGGACAAAGACACCGTGATCAAGTCGGTCATGAAGACCAACCGCTGCGTCACCGTCGAAGAAGGCTTCCCTGTCTGCTCGATCGGCAACCACATCAGCTCGATCCTGATGCAGGAAGCGTTCGACTATCTGGACGCACCGGTCATCAACTGCACCGGCAAGGACGTTCCGATGCCCTACGCCGCGAACCTTGAAAAGCTGGCTTTGGTCACCACCGACGAGGTGATCGACGCTGTCAAACAAGTCACCTACCGCTAAGGAGATCGCAGAATGCCTACCGAAATCCTGATGCCCGCCCTGTCTCCGACCATGGAAGAGGGCACGCTGGCCAAATGGCTGGTCAAAGAGGGTGACACCGTGAACTCGGGCGACCTGCTGGCCGAGATCGAAACCGACAAAGCCACGATGGAATTCGAAGCCGTGGACGAAGGTGTTGTTGGCAAGATCCTGATCGCCGAGGGCACCGAAGGCGTGAAGGTCAACAGCCCCATCGCGGTTCTGCTGGCCGAAGGCGAAAGCGCGGACGATATCGGAGCGGCCCCTGCGGCGGCTCCGGCAGAAGCGCCCAAAGCCGAAGAGACCAAAGCCGCGGCGGCAACGCCTTCGGCTGCGGCCCCTGCCCCTGCGGCGGCAACCACCGACAGCGGTGACCGCATCTTCTCGTCTCCCTTGGCGCGCCGCATCGCTGCGGACAAGGGTCTGGACCTGAAGTCGATCAAAGGCTCGGGCCCCCGTGGCCGTATCATCAAAGCCGACGTCGAAAGCGCGACCGCAGCGCCCAAGGCCGAAGCCGCCGCGCCTGCAGCGGCAGCCCCTGCCGCTGCGCCCGCAGCTGCCGCCGCGCCTGCAGGTCCGTCGACCGACGCTGTCCTCAAAATGTACGAGGGCCGCGAGTTCGAAGAGAAGAAGCTCGACGGTATGCGCAAGACCATTGCGGGCCGCCTGACCGAAGCCAAGCAGACCATCCCGCACTTCTACCTGCGCCGCGACATCAAGCTGGACGCGCTGCTGAAGTTCCGCAGCCAGCTGAACAAGCAGCTCGAAGGGCGCGGTGTGAAGCTGTCGGTCAACGACTTCATCATCAAAGCTTCGGCTCTGGCGCTGCAAGCCGTTCCCACCGCAAACGCGGTTTGGGCCGGTGATCGCGTGCTGGAACTGAAGCCTTCGGACGTGGCCGTTGCGGTTGCGATCGACGGTGGTCTCTTCACGCCCGTGCTGAAAGACGCCGAGATGAAGTCCCTGTCCGCTCTGTCGGCAGAGATGAAGGATCTGGCGAAACGTGCCCGTGACCGCAAACTTGCGCCCCACGAGTACCAAGGCGGCAGCTTTGCCATCTCGAACCTCGGCATGTTCGGCATCGACAACTTCGACGCTGTGATCAACCCGCCCCACGGTGCGATCCTTGCGGTTGGTGCTGGCGTGAAAAAGCCGGTGGTGAACGCAGACGGCGAAATCGAAGTGGCGACCGTCATGTCCGTCACCCTGAGCGTTGATCACCGTGTGATTGACGGCGCACTAGGAGCCGAGCTGCTGCAGGCGATCGCAGAGAACCTCGAGAACCCGATGATGATGCTGGCGTAAGATAGACAGCCATACATTCGAAAGATATTCGAATACCCGAATGGGCAGTTTGATCTTTCTGCGACAAAAGTATTAGGGTCGTTTGCAAGAAAGCCGCTCACTTTCATGGAACCGAGGGCGAAACGGACATATCCGTTTCGCCCTTTCCCTATTTAAAACCCTGATAAATATACATTTTTGAATTGGGTTTCTTAGCGTGGATTTTTGCAGGCATGTAAGACTGGCTACCCACTACGCATAGGGACAAAAAGAAACGGGACTGCGTTTCTGCAATCCCGCAATCAACATTAATATCGAACGGACTATCCGCCTTGGGACGGGAAACTGTGGTCCATGCTCAGGGATGGTTGGCTGCACCCTGCCTCGCCGACAATGCGCGCTGGCACACCTGCTACAGTTTTGCAGGGCGGAACATCTTGAAGGACAACGGAACCCGCAGCAACGCGCGAGCAGTCACCAACTTTGATGTTTCCCAGAACCTTTGCGCCGGCGCCGATCAGAACGCCGTTGCCGATTTTCGGGTGGCGGTCCTCTTCTTCTTTCCCGGTGCCACCAAGGGTCACCGAGTGCAGCATCGACACGTTGTCACCAACCACAGCGGTTTCACCGATGACGATCGAATGCGCGTGGTCGATCATGATGCCACGCCCGATTCGCGCTGCGGGATGCACGTCCAATCCGAACTGCTCGGAAATTCGCATCTGAAGAAAGTAAGCCAAGTCCCTGCGACCGGTTTTCCACAACCAGTGCGCCACGCGATAGCTCTGGACTGCTTGGAAGCCTTTGAAAAACAAAAGCGGTTGAATGTAGCGAAGGCATGCAGGGTCGCGCTCAAAGACCGCAACGATGTCTGCGCGCGCCGCCTCGCCGAGCGCTGGGTCCTTGGCATAGGCTTCTTCGGCAATCTCGCTCAACAACTGTCCGGACATCTCGGGCGAGGACAATTTCATCGCCATCCGGTATGTCAACGCGCGCTCCAAAGAGCCGTGATGCAAAATTGTAGAATGCACCAAACCGCCGAGAAGTGGCTCTTCTTGGATCGCCTCTTCGGCTTCTTGCACGATGCGATTCCAGACAGGATCGACCTCGGCAATTTTTGACTGTGTCTCGGGCATAGGGGCTCTCCGCTCTTTCGGACACCATAACAAATAGATTTGTACTGCGAAACACAAGGACGAGAATGTGAAGAGGCGGCGCTCAATGAGCACCGCCTGTTGTTTGCGATCAAGACACGGTGAAACTTGCCGCGGGGCCCGGACCGAAAAGGTCCGAAACCTGAGCGATTTCAAAGCGGTATTCGTCTTGGCTTTGATCTAGTATTCTCTGATCCTGCGAGTAGGTGAAAGCAGCCTCTGACAGAGTCACTTCGCGTCGTAGGACACCCTGTGAAAAAATGCTAAGCCGATAAGCCTCTTTTGTTTCAGAGAGCGGCACATCTTCGCGGTCCCAGTCATCTCCACCGATACGCGTCCGCCGGACCCAAGTGAGTTCGTGTTCTGTGCCAGACTTTGTGCATTTCAGGTGACAAGGCCGATAGGGTGAAAGCCCGCGCCCAACAAAAGTGAGTTCTTGGGTTGTATAGGATCGATCGTCATACGACCGTCCAACCGGCCCAGAGCGAATGAACTGGGGGCTGTTCAGATGCGCAAGCGCAAGATCCATTTGACCAAGCGCTCCGTCGAGCAGAACAAAGTAGCTGCCCTCGGGCCATGAATCCGTATTGACCCAATCCGTCCCTGCCTGCCCGCGCAAGAAGCCAGACAGTCGATACCGGCCGTTCCCGAGGGGCTCTGCCTGTCTAAACTGGAGAAGCTCCCAGCCGTCTGCCGATCCAGACCCGATGGCGGCCAGATTTCCACCTGACAGAAAAGCGTCTTCACCGACCGAAGCAAGTGTACCGGTGGCGAGCGCTACGTCACAAGAGATCCCCCTCTGTTCGATCCCGCAAGGCGCAGGAAGAAGCGCTGTGTCCAGCTGGCCAATGGTCGCCGGCGCTGTGAGCGTATTGGACAACGTGAAACCAGTGTCCGTGGGGCTGGTGTAAACGTTGAC
This sequence comes from Donghicola sp. XS_ASV15, assembly GCF_041224595.1. Classification (NCBI taxonomy): domain Bacteria; kingdom Pseudomonadati; phylum Pseudomonadota; class Alphaproteobacteria; order Rhodobacterales; family Roseobacteraceae; genus Donghicola; species Donghicola sp. XS_ASV15. Next base: position 379,804 of record NZ_JBGFGN010000162.1, read on the forward strand.
CCCGTCACGCCAAGGATCGGAGGTTGCCGCAAGATAAGGCGCATGAGCCACCTCATCGCAGCGCAAAAGTGGCAATTCAAGCGCCAGGCACAGTGCTGGAAGCGGTGGCACATAAGGCGCTGTTATGACCTGCTCGGCGACTTCTGGCGCTGCTTGATAGACCGAAGGATCGACGCGCACAGCCTCTATTTCGCGCCCCTCGCACAGCGTCACTCCCTCAATACGGTATATGAGTTCCGGTTCGTCTGCAAAAGCAACCAGATCTCCAACCGCGATGTCGCTCCGAGACGGAGGCAACGAAAAGGCGCAGGTCTCTCGGCCAACCTGTGCTTCGCTGAGCCACCGATTGCTGGCCTGTTTCGCCTCGGCTCGGGTCAAGACCAACGGAACTTCGTTTTGGACAGGCCGCTGAATGCTGTCCCAAGGGGCTCGGACCTCGACCGACACAGGCTCAAAGCCAGCATCTGCCTCGAAAAACGACAAGCCAACAGAATTCGGCACCTCAAGAGCAGTTGACCGCTCTTTGCGGAGGTCCCCGTCATGTGACTGCAGGACTTCTGCTCTGTCCACTAGCTTAGTGGCACCCGACTTGCGAGAGCGGAACACCAGCACGCCATTGTGCTCAAACGCGTCGAACCCATAGGTCAGCATCAGCCCTTGTAACGCAGCACGCGCCGATTGCGGACCATCTTCGGAGTAGCCGCGAACCACACCATAAAGGTCTTGGGTGTCGATGTCCGTCACCCCGGCAGATGCGCAAATCTCGGCCACAACGGACGCCAAAGTTCGATGACCACTGCGCCCCGTGATCCAATGACCGCGCAAGTAGTTCGGCGCGTCCTTCCACACCAGACCATGGTTCGGAAAAGCTGGATAGGGTCGCGCATCCCATGCCCAAACATACATTCGCGAGGCATCGATCATCCGCTCTCCATAGACCGGAGAAACGGGATTATTCTCGGGTTCTTGCCAATATTCCCGCATCGCACGCAGATATTGCATCTGAATAAATTCGTCCCGCTCTCCCGTAGAGTAGAAGGGCAAAGCAGATTCCGACGACTTCGGATCAACGAATTTGTTGGGCTGGTTGGTGCCTTTGTCGACTGCCGCGCAACCAATCTCCGTGAACCAGATGGGTTTGGAAAACGGCTGCCATTCCGTGGCGGACTCAGCCCGTATACCTGCAATCCGTTCGTGGTGATGACTCGCCCACCAGCTGCGAATATCCTTGGAGCGATAAATCCAGGGCTCACCATACCCGCCATCGGCGATTGGTGCGCGCTGTTGTTTGTCGCGCGCCACGGCACTTGGGTAGTACCAGTCAAAGCCCTCTCCACCCTCGATATTACTCTTCAGGTAATCAAGGTTATACACGTCGCCCCAAGCGGAGTCTGCATGATCGATTTCATCGCGCCAATCCGACAGGGGCATGTAGTTGTCGATACCGACAAAGTTGATTTGCGGATGTGCCCACAAGGGGTCCAAATGGAAGTATCGGTCACCGCTTCCATCTGTCGGTTGATACCCGAAATATTCGCTCCAGTCTGCGGCATAGCCCAGCTTTGTCTCATCCCCGAGAATAGCACGCACATCATCAGTCAGTGCGATCAGCGCCTGGACAATCGGAAAACCATTTGCACCCCGAATTTGTGTCAAACCCCGAAGTTCTGAACCCACGCAGAAGGCATGCACACCGCCCGCAGCCTGACAGAGCATAGCGTAATGCAAAACAAAGCGCCGCAGCGACCACTCATCGGGACCATTGTAGATGATCTTTTCGCCGTCGAAGCTGAAATCAGAGGGCCGCGCCGTCCCCACAAACTTCGCGACCTCTTCATCGGCCAAGGCTGTGCCATCGGGTGACCCATGGCGGGATGGCGCTACGGAGAGAGTAATCCGTCCCCGCCAAGGCAAAGGCGGTTGCTCTTCTCCGAGGCCCCATGGATCAGCTAAACCGTTGCCAGACAACTGATCCATCAAGATAAACGGATAGAACATCACCTGTTGGCCAACAGCATTCAAATGCCGGATTGCTTCGATGACCGACTGGTCAGAAGGTGTCCCGCCATAAACAGGATTGCCGTCGATTTGGGAAATGACGGGCGCATCGGCGCGCGCAACGCCGCAGACCTGCCATGGCATCCCAACACCGTCATATTGTGTTTGCTCTACTTTGGGCTGGATCGTGCAGGAGCCGCATCGCAAGTCATCCCCGAACCACGAAACGACGAGCGAGCTCGCCCTGCAATTCGGAGCTTCCTCGACCAATGCGCCGACCGAACTCTCCAGATCGCTGATCCCTGAGAAGCTGTTCACATTCGAGGACTCTGCAGCCGCCAGCGCTTTCTCATAGTGAACAGGGGTTGTGGCCAGAGCGTACTCTCCGGATCCTGGGATCATTGCAACTGCCGTAATGTCCTGAGAGATATTCCCATGCTCACCCAACCCACCAGGCGCGTGTCGGACGACCTCGAAGCTGAACTGCGGAATCCTATTGCCATAAGGGGCAAGCTGTAGATCTTCGAAAACAACATATGCCGTCCCGCGATAGGCTGGCACGGCATCGTCTCCTTCAATCGCCTCAATCAGCGGATCGGGCAACTGGTCGTCATGGCCGTGGTACACCCGCATGTTCAAAGTCGAAAGACCGACCTCTGTACCGTCAGCCCATATGCGACTGTCAACGGCGGAGTAAAATTCGGCCATTGTGGCGGAGCAAAAGTCGGCCAGTTTGGGGCGAGCGCCTTGGAGCGTGCGGCCCTCATATAGCAAGCCCGGTCCAAGGCGCATTGGCCGTCAGGCCAATTCTGTGAGG